>NZ_JAXOJT010000002.1:797500-1131412 GCF_036663835.1 Sphingomonas sp. LT1P40 | reverse complement strand
CGTTGCAACGCGGCCCGGTCGGTGACAGCAACAGCTTCGACATCACGCTGGACGACAGCCTGGTCGCGGACGACGGTCGCCTGACGATCTGGGGCTATCCGCTGCTGACCTCGCTCACGGTCGATGGCTCGGCGGAAGTGGGCGGCGACCTGCGCATCTATGGCGGCGCGGTCGGCGACAACCTGATCGGCGGCGGCGGTGACGACTGGTTGTGGGGCGGCGCTGGCGGCGACCGGCTGACCGGCGGCGGCGGCCGTGACACCTTCGCCTATGACGTGGCGAGCCAGTCGACCGGCATCAATTACGACACGCTGGTCGGGTTCGATGCGACGCAGGACAGGATCGACCTGCCGTTCGAGGTGACCAGCGTGGCGGCACCGGTGAGCGGGAGCCTTTCGCTGGCGACGTTCAACGAAGACCTTGCCGCCGCGATCGGCGCAGCGCAGATGGGAAGCGGGCAAGCGGTGCTGTTCACCGCGACCGGTGGCGACATGGCCGGCCAGACCTTCCTGATCGTCAACGGCCTCAACTCCGCCGCCGGCTATCAGAATGGCAGCGATTACGTCTTCCACCTCGAAAGCCCGGTGAGCACGATCATCACACCCGACCCGTTCGTTTAAGGACCAGCATAATGAAGACGCCTTCCACTATTGCGCCCCCGGTCGCCGTCCGTCAGCGCTGGGTCCGCCCGGCGCTGCGCGTCCTCAACGCCAGCCACGCGCAGATCGGCACGCGCCCCGAAAACGAAGACGGCGCTTTCTCGACCTCCTGATCGCGGATTTATGGTTCCTGCGCGTTTTCAAACGGGGTAGCCTGCGCGCAGGAGGACATATGGGCATCTTGGATTTCCTGTCGAAGCAGTTCGTCGACGTCATCGACTGGGTGGACGAACCTGGCGTGCTTGCGGTGCGCTATCCGATGCAGGACCGCGAAATTCAGAATGGCGCGCAGCTCACCGTGCGCAGCGGACAGACCGCGATGTTCTATAATGAAGGGCAGCTCGCCGACGCCTTCCTCCCCGGTCAGCATACGCTCGAAACCTCGAACCTGCCGGTGCTGTCGTCGCTGAAAAGCTGGCAGACCGGCTTCAAATCGCCGTTCAAGGCCGATGTCTATTTCTTCTCGCAAAAGGAGCAGACCGGCCTCAAATGGGGCACGCAGCAACCGATCACGGTGCGCGACAAGGAGTTCGGCCCGCTGCGCGTGCGCGCGTTCGGCAGCTACAGTTTTCGGGTCGAGAATATCGCCGTGTTCGCGGTCAAGATGATGGGGTCGCTCGACAAGCTGACCGTCGCCGATCTGGAGACGCAACTGCGCGGCGTCATCGCCACCGCGATCGCCACCGCGCTGGGCGGCGGCGATGTCGCGTTCATCGACCTCGCCGCCAATCAGACCGCTTTGTCCGAACGGCTGAAGGCCGCAGTCGAACCCGCCTTCGCCGCATGGGGCCTCAGCTGCACCAGCTTCTTCGTCGAAAGCGTGTCGCTGCCCGAAGAAGTCCAGGCCCAGCTCGACAAGGCCAGTTCGATGCGCGTGGTCGGCGATCTCGACCGCTATGTCCGTTACCAGAGCGCCCAGGCGATCGAATCCGCTGCCGAACAATCGGGCGGCATCGCCGGGATCGGCGCGGGCGCGGCGGCGGGCATGGCGATCGGCCAGAGTATGGCTGGCGGCATTGGCGGCGCGGCGGCCCCGACTGCGGCGGCACCCGGTGAGGATGTCTATGCGCAGATCGAAAAGCTCCACAAATTGCTGACGATCGGCGCGATCGAACAGGCCGAGTTCGATGCCAAAAAGGCCGAGTTGCTGAGCCGGATTCGCTAGGACCCATCGCTTGAGCCTGACGGTTTCCTGCCCCACTTGCGGTGCCGATGCGGTGTTTCGTTCACCCGCATTGCCGTGCCGAATCTGCGACTATTGCCAGACGATGCTGGTGCGCAGCGACGGCGGAATCACCGCGGTCGGCGAAGCGGCGGTGTTGCCGTTCGATGTCAGCCCGGTCCGCATCGGCATGCGCGGCAAAGCCGACGGCCATGACTTCGAGGTCATTGGCCGCGTCCGCTGGGCGTGGAGCGACGGAGCGTGGAACGAATGGCTGTTGCTCTTCGCCGATGGTGCGCATGCCTGGCTGGGTGAGGCGATGGGACAGTTCATGCTGCTGCGCGAGCGCCCGGTCGCCACGGCCCGCGCGCGCGTTTTGCGGGAGGTCGTCAATGGCGGCACCGCAGCACCCGGCACCGACGCCCAGTTCGACGGCATCAAGTTCAGCGTCGCCGATGCCCGCGACATACTGTGCATCGCCGCCGAGGGCGAATTGCCGTTCACCGCCCCGCCCGGCTGGCGCGTCTATAGCGTCGACCTGAAAGCGCCCGACGGCAGCTGCGCGACGCTGCAACGCGACCGCACCGAATCGACCTTCTATGTCGGTCGCTACGTAACCCTTGCCGAGCTCGCCCCAAAAGACATGCGCGCAATCGAAGGCTGGACGCTGCCGACCTATGCCCGCTGATCCCGCCCCCCTTGCCGCCCCGCCCGCACCGGCGGTTCGCGCGCTCGCCTGTCCCGCCTGTGGCGCGGCGGTCAGCCTGCGCGCTGCGGGCTATTCGGTGACCGCAGGCTGCACAGCGTGCGGCAGCATCCTCGACGTCAGCGACCCGCTGGTAAAGCTGGTCACACAATACAGCGCTCAGGCACTCGCGCTCGAGATCCCGCTCGGCACCCGCGGCACGCTCGACGGGATCGAATGGGAGGCGATCGGCTATCTCGCGCGCTCGATCGACGGCAGCTATCCGTGGGACGAATATCTGCTGTTCAATCCCTATCACGGCTATCGCTGGCTGGTCACCGACGGCCAGAGCTGGAGCCTGGGCGAGACGCAGACGGCCTCGCCGCAATTCGTCACCTATGACACGCTGGGCATCGGCGAGACCCATTTCCGCCGTTTCTTCTCCGAACGCGAAGCGCGCGTCGACCGGGTGCTCGGCGAATTCTACTGGCGCGTTGCAATCGGCGAGCGCGTCGTCACGTCGGAATGGGCTGCCCCCGGCCATCTCCTCTCACGCGAAGCCAATGCGAACGAAGTAAGCTGGACGGTCCAGCGCCTGCTCGCCCCGCGAGAGATCGCGGCGGCATTCGGGGTCGATGCTGCGCGAAATCCGTGGCCGCCGCCGCCGCATATGCCCTCCCCGCATGCGCGGTCGCTCGGCACATGGTTCAAGATCGGCAGCGCGGCGATGGCGTTCCTGCTGCTGCTCACCTTGTTCATGAGCGGCGGCGCGTGGCGCGATGCCGGCTGGCTGCGCATCGCCAGCGACGGCAGCGCGCAAACCGCGACGGTCGGCCCGCTGCAATTCACTCAGCCGTGGCAGCGCGTGGAAATCCGCGCGCGCGTCCCCCGGCTCGAAAATGGCTGGGTCGATTTCGATTACGCGCTGGTCGATCGCACGACGCAGCAGGTGTACGAGGCCTATGGCGCCGCCGAACGCTATTCCGGCCGCGATTCCGATGGCGACTGGACCGAGGGGTCGCGCCGCTCGCAAATCTCGATCGCCAGCGTGCCGCGCGGGACTTACGATCTGGTGGTTGAATATCGCGGCAACCGCTGGATCACGGGTGAGCAATATGGCGACGCATCCGGCTGGATGTCGCCGCTGCGCCAGCCGGAGGTAAAGGTCGAGGTGAGGCGCGGCGGCGTCTATGCGTCGAACCTCATCATCGCATTGCTGTTCATTCTGCTTCCGTTCCTGTGGACGCTGGCGCGCCACGCCCGCTTTGAACAGGCGCGGCAGGCGGAGAGCGACTACGACCCCACCGGGGTCGCGGCGATATTCAAGGAATCGGAGGACGACGAATGACCCGCGGCACCTTCTTCTTCGCTTTATGGTGCCTGATCGTCGCCGCCGCCTTCGTCATGGCGGGCATCTTCGGCTACTCGCCCTTCGCCCAGGGCGGGCGCTCGGCGGCGCGCGCCGGTGCCTATGGCCCAACCCACAAATAAAGGAGACAAGACATGGTCACGACGATTCCAGCCCTTCTCTCGACCCTGCTCTATGCCGGGGTCGGCATGCTCGTCTTCGTCGCCGGGTTCGTCATCCTCGACCTGCTGACGCCCGGCAAATTGTGGGAAGAGATCGAACAGAAACAGAATGTCGCGGTCGCCATCTTCGCGGGTGCGGTCGCCATCGGGCTGGCGATCATCGTCGCCGCCGCCATTCATGGCTGAGGGCGATGTCGCGCCTTCGATGAAGACCGCCGCCCCCGCAGCGGCGCTGCTCGCCTCGGCGTTCGTGGTGGCGACCTGTGGCCTGATCTATGAATTGCTGGCGAGCACGCTGGCGAGCTACCTGCTCGGCGACAGCGTCACCCAATTTTCCACCGTCATCGGCAGCTATCTCTTTGCGATGGGCATCGGCAGCTGGTGCTCGCGCTATGTGAAGCGCGACGAGCTGCGGCTGTTCG
The DNA here is from genome assembly GCF_036663835.1 of Sphingomonas sp. LT1P40. Taxonomy (NCBI): domain Bacteria; kingdom Pseudomonadati; phylum Pseudomonadota; class Alphaproteobacteria; order Sphingomonadales; family Sphingomonadaceae; genus Alteristakelama; species Alteristakelama amylovorans. The sequence goes on along the minus strand of NZ_JAXOJT010000002.1, from coordinate 1,126,954 downwards.
TGCGCGTCGAATTGCTGATCGCGGTGATCGGCGGCTGTTCGGCGGCGGGCCTGTTCCTGCTGTTCCCGCTGATCGATCATTTCCGCGTCGCGCTGTACAGCATCGTGCTGGCGATCGGCTTTCTCGTCGGCCTCGAAATCCCGCTGCTGATCCGCATCCTGCGCGGCTATGATTTTCGGGAGGTCGTGTCGAACGTCCTGACGTTCGACTATGTCGGCGCGCTGGCGGCGTCGTTGCTGTTCCCGCTGGTGCTGATGCCGCATCTCGGCATGATCCGCACCGGATTCCTGTTCGGCTTCGCCAATGCCGGGGTCGCGCTGGCACTGCTGTTCACGCTGCCGCGCGCGGCGCGCTACGGGGCTGAGAAAATCGCGTCGGTCATTATCATGGTCGCGCTGGCGGCAGGCTTCTTCGCGTCGGACCAGCTTCAGCGCTGGGCAGAAGTCGCAAGCTATGGCGAGCCGGTGATCTATGCCGAGACCAGCCGGTTTCAGCGCATCGTCCTGACCCGCCGCAACGACGATTTGCGGCTCTACCTCAACGGCAATCTGCAATTCTCGTCGCGCGATGAATATCGCTATCACGAGGCGCTGGTGCATCCGGCACTCGGCCGCGTCGCCAATCCGCGCAACATCCTGATCCTCGGCGGTGGCGATGGTCTCGCCGCGCGCGAAGTGCTGCGTTATCCGGGGATCGAGCGGATTACTTTGGTCGATCTCGACCCGGCGATGACCGGACTGTTTTCAAAGAGCGGCATGCTGACGCACCTCAATCGTGGCGCACTCACCGACCCGCGCCTCCGCGTCATCAACGCCGACGGCTTCCGCTGGGTACGCGAAGCACGCGGCCGCTACGACGCGATCATCGTCGATTTCCCCGACCCGGTCGATTTCTCGGTCGGCAAACTCTATACCGAGACCTTCTATCGCAGCGTGATCCGCCTGCTCGCGCCGGGTGCGATGCTGGTGGTGCAGAGCACCTCGCCGCTGATCGCACCGCAAGCCTATTGGACCGTCGCCGCGACGATGGAGGCCGCGGGTCTGCGCACGCGGCCCTATCACGTCTATGTCCCCAGCTTCGGCGAATGGGGCTTCATCCTCGCGGCGGCGGGCGAGATCCCGGAACGGGCGCGCTTTCCGGCGGGAAAATTCCTGACCCCCGATGTCGAGCGCCAGCTGTACCAGTTTCCGCCCGATATGGCGCGCCGCCCGGCGCAGGTGAACCGGCTCGACAACCAAATCCTCGTGCGGGAATTCGCGGCGGCATGGGGCAAGTATGAAGGCTGACCGCCGCACGATTCTGGGCGTCGGTGCTGCGGCGGCGTGCGCGGCGGGCGGCGCGTTCGCCCTGACACGTTCGGCAGCATTGCCCGAAGGCGAGATCGACGGTGCCGACGTGGCGCGCGGCCACCGCCTGCGCGACGGCAACTTCCCGGCACCCGTGCGGGTCGAACAGACCGACCTGCTGATCGCGGGCGGCGGCGTTGCCGGATTATCGGCGGGCTGGCGGCTGGCGGATGCCGGGTTTACCCGCTTCCGGCTGGTCGAGCTGGAGGACAGGATCGGCGGCAATTCGCGCGCCGGACGCAACGCCATATCCGCCTTCCCGCTCGGCGCGCATTATCTGCCCGTGCCCAATCGTGAGGGGAAAGCGCTTCACCATCTGCTGCGCCAACTCGGCATGGTCACCGGCGAACAGGATGGCGCGCCGGTCTATGATCCCACCCAGCTCTGCGCGGACTTGCAGGAGCGGCTGTTCTGGCAGGGCAGCTGGCAGGAGGGCCTGATCCCGCGCACCGGCCTGACCCCGGCCGACCGGCGCGACCTCAGCGAATTTCAGCGCGCGATGGCCGGTTACTCGGCGCAAATCGGCAGCGACGGCAAACCCGCCTTCGCCATCCCGATCGCCTATAGCTCGCAGGACGCCACATTGCGCGCACTCGACCGGACCAGTTTCACGGCATGGCTCGACGATCGCGCATGGCGGTCGCCGGTGCTGCGCGCGCATGTTCGCTATGCCATGCGCGACGATTACGGGACCGAACCCGATCAGGTCTCGGCCTGGGCAGGTATCCATTATTTCGCCAGCCGGCGCGGCTGGGCGGCGAACGATGCGGGCGGCAACGAGCTGACCTGGCCGGAGGGCAATGCACGCCTGACCACCGGCATGGCGGCGCGCTTCCGTGACCGGATCACACCGGGCATGGTCGTCCACCGCGTCACGCGCCAAGGCGGCCATATCGACGCCGATTGCTTCGACGTGGCGGCCAATGAGAGCATCCGTATCCGTGCCCGCGCGGCGATCCTGGCGATACCGCACTTCATTGCCGCCCGTGTCTGCAGCGAAGTGCCGCCCGCGCCGGGCTTCAGCTATGCGCCATGGCTGGTCGCCAACGTCACCGTCGATCGCCTGCCTAGCGGACGCGGCGCGCCGCTGGCATGGGACAATGTGGCGAGCGGCAGCAACTCGCTCGGCTATGTCGTCGCCACGCATCAGGGTCCGGCGGCGATGCCCTCGGCCAGCGTCCTTACCTGGTATCTGCCGCTGTCCGACATGACACCGGCCAGCGCGCGCCGCTTGTTGCTCGAACGTCCGGCGAGCGAGTGGAAGAAGATCGTCCGCGACGACCTGATGGCCACCAACCCGGAACTCGACGGCGCGATCCGCCGCATCGACCTGTGGCGCTGGGGCCATGCGATGATCCGCCCGACCCCCGGTTTTCTGGATCGCGGCAAGGCGATACCCGCCCCGCCCTTGTTTCTGGCGCATAGCGACCTGAGCGGGCTGTCGCTGTTCGAGGAAGCAAACTATCATGGCGTGCGCGCCGCCGAAGCGGCAATGACGCATCTCGCCCACCGCCACGAAAGCCTGTTGTGACCGCTTCACCGCCCACTGAGGGTCATCATCTGATCGCCGACCTGACCGGCGGGACCGGGCTTGACGACATCGCGCGGGTCGAGCGCTGCCTGATCGACGCGGCGCAGGCGGCCGGGGCGACCCTGCTCGAAGTGCGGCTTCACGCCTTTGGCCCCGGCATGGGCGTGACCGGCGTGGCGCTGCTCGCGGAATCGCACATCTCGATCCATACCTGGCCCGAACATGGCACGGCGTGCGTCGATATCTTCATGTGCGGTGCCGCCGCCAGCGTCGATGTCGCGCTCGACACGATCGCCGGACAGCTTAGCGCCAAGGTGCGCAGCCGGACGATCCTCGCGCGCCATTATGGCGGGGATTGAAGGCCGTCTTGGTTAGATGGCACCGGCCCGCGCCCCCACCCGGCCACCCATTCAGATTACGCTGTGGGTGGCCGGGTGGGGGCGCGGGCCGGTGCCGTTTCCACGCAAGTGGATCAGCCTCTAGCGCGCCTCGGTCTGCCAGCTAAAGCGTAGCGCGCCCACGCTCGTCGGCTTTTTCGGCGGCCCGCTGCGCGTCGTCGATCCGACCAGCGCGGCATCGATCAGATCCTCGATGCCCGTGCCTGGGCCGGTGCGGTCGCGCATGCGCGTCCCCGCCAGCGTCGGGTCGCTGGCGGCGGCACAGGCCGGGCCATCCTCCGGCCCGCTGACCACCGGACACTGGATCAGCCGCGCATAGCTCAGCGGCACGCCGTCGGTGACGTCGCTGACCAGCAGCACGAAATCGTCGCGCAGCTGCGCACCCGCCTGCGCATCGCTCAGCATATATTGCAGCACGCCGCTTTCGCCCGCGCGCAGCCGCGTGGGATTGTCGGCCTTGATCCCCAGCCTCTTGTCCTGTCCGTCGAACAACAGGATGCCGCCATCCGGGGAGAAGATCAGCGGATTGACATACACGTCGCTCTTGCCGGTGTTCGTGACCTTGATGAACAGCCAGTCGCAACGCTGGAAGGTAAAGCTCCCCGCCTCGCTCCCGTCGCCGCCGATGCGGCGCGCGCCCTTGTCCACCGCATAATAATCGGCGGACGTGTCGGGGCATTTCGCACCCGTCGCCAGCGCCTTCGGCCGTCCCACGTAGAACTCGACCGAGACGTCCTTTGCCGGGTTCTCGCTCTGGTCGCCGGTCGCAAGGCCGGGGCTGGCTAATACGCGCTGCAAGCGGTTAAAGCGCGTCGCCTTCACCAGCGCGCCGCCGACGGTGAATTGAACGCGGATATCGGGACTGCTGCCACCCGCCGCCATCGCTGCGGCCAGGTCGATACCGCCGAATGCGGCGGTGACGCGACCGGGCGGCTGCATCATCGTCAGCATATCCGGCTTCGCCTTGTCGAACGCCAGGATCAGGTCGGCCTCCTGCCCCGCCTGGACAAAGGTCGCGCCGATATCGGCGGGCTTGATCTTTTGCAGCGCGGCGAGCGCCGCCGTCTGCGCGGCAGTGGGGCTGGAGGGTGCGGCGGGCAGTGCGATGCGATAGTCGAGCTGCACCGGTTGCTGTTCGATCGTGGCGATCAGCCGCACCTCGCGCGACAGCGACTTGCCGTCGATGTCCTTGACGTCGTTCCATGTCTCCGCCGGGATCTCGCCATAGCTGGTGGGCACCAGCACCGCACGATAGGCGTCGGCCTTGTCCACGCGACCATAGAGGATCGTCTTGTCGCCGGTTGGCGTCGCCAGCGCGAGTGCGACGATCGTGCCCTCGACAAGCCCCTGCAGCTGACCCGCACCCATCTCCAGGCTCTCGATCTTCACCGGGTCCTTGGTGCTGGCGATCTTGGTCACGGGCTTGAACACCGCCCAGCTGCCGCCGCTCGATGTACCCGCCGAGACCTTCATCAGCCCGCCCAGCAGCGGCCGATCGATATCGCCGTCGAACTCCGGGCGGGGCGCCTTGGCGTGCTTGTCGGTGCCGGCAGTGATGCGGTTGGCCAAATCGCGATAGCTGTACACGCGCGGATTGTTCCAGTTGGCCATCGCATAGACGGTCAGCAACCCGTGCGGTGCCTGTTCGGCGCGGTCGGCGAAAGCGGGCGCCATATCCTGACGCGCCTGCACGGCCGATGGCGCTGCCATCATGCCGACATAGGCACCCCAGCCGGTTTGACCCTTCTTCGTCTCCCCCGCCAAATCGCGGACGAATCCGGCGTCGCTGATCGCAACATATTTGCGCGCCGGCAGCTTCAGCTTCGCCTCGATCGGCTGCGGCGGCGGCGCGTTCGCGTCGCGGCTGGAATCGCCTGAGTGACAAAAGTCGGCGATGAAGGTTACATTGCCACCCTTCGACCGAATCGCGTCGATCGCCGCGCCGATTTCGTCATCCAGCACCGCATTCTGCACCTTGCTGAAACTGGCGTCGGGCGCGCCGGTGTCGAACGGCAGGAACACCTCGTCACGTCCGTCCGGCTCCGATCCCGCGACCGCTTCGACCTGTTGCACGCCGTGGCCGGAGAAACTCAGCAGCACCTCGTCGCCCGCCCGCGTGTCGAGCGCCGCCTTTTTCAGCGCGCCCAGGATATTGTCGCGCGTCGCCAGCGCGTCGATCTGCAGCGTCGTTGGACGCTGCCGCAACCCACGCATCAATTCGGGGGTGGGTTTGTCGGCCAGCAGCGTGATATCTTCGCGCTTCGCGCCCGACCGGATCAGCGTATCGGCGATCAGCACCGCATCGTTGTAGGTCCCGATCAGTGGAGAGGCGATGCCGTCCTTATACGCCGCGACCGCGACGATCACCGCGCGAATGCGGCCCTGCGCCACGGGCGCCGGGGCCGGTTCGGGGGGCATCGCGGCACCGGTCAGTCCGATCGCCATTACTGCCAGCGCAAGCCGCTTCAACATCATGCCCCCCGCTTCAATTCGACACCAGAATCGCGCGCGTCCACACGCGACCCTTGTTTTTCAACACGATACGATATTCCTCGGTCCGGTTCGGAGTCCAGCGGCACAACAGGTCCCGTCGCGCCATCCCCGCCCCGGTCGGCCGGTCGACGCACGCCACGCGCCCCGCCGAATCGGTCACCGCCAGTTCCAGCGCGGCATCGCCATCGCCGCGCACCCGCACCAGCGCCAGCCGCCCGCCCTCCGCCCGCGCGCGCATCGTCAATGCGCGGTCGGCGGGCAGGTCATGGGTATAGACGATCGCGGCGGGAATGATCCCGCGACTGGCCTCGGCAAGCGTCGCCTCGATCGCCGCGAGCTTGTCCTGATCGCCCGCCGCCCAGCCGCGCGCCTCGACCAGCAATGCGGCAGGCTCGGTTACCGGCAGTTCATCGCCCTTGCGCGCGCGCCCCAGTACCAGCGGCGCATTTTCGGCGGGCACCAGCACAAAATCGCCCTGTCGCAGCATGTTGGCAGCAACGATCATCACGTCGACATCGCGGTCGGCACGGGCACGGGCGATCAGGTCACGGACCAGCTCGGCACGCTCGATCACGGCATCGGACGCTGCGGCTTCGGCGGAAACCGCGTCGGGCACGGCGCGCGCAAAGGCGCCGCCCGCAGCCAGCACGAGCATCATGGCGAAAAGGGCAAACGGGCGTTTCATCGCGTCGGCAGGTATCCTGAAGATCGAATATTATGGCACCGGTGTGTCGGGCCGGGCACGCAACCGCCACCGTCAGAGTCTGACAGCCGCGTCATCGCGCCGCCCCGACCGCCCACGCCATCTTCACCTGTCCCAGAAACACCGGTGCGAACAGCCGCAGCTCGGACTGTGCGGCCACGCCATAATCGCGATATCCGCGCATCCGTTGCAGCGCGCCATGCGCCGCGCGTGCGTAGAACACCCGCGCCTCTCCCGGATTGCGATCGCCGACAATCTGTCCCATCCCCATCGCCGCGCCGATCGCATCCATATTGTCCCAGATCCCGCTCAACGCGTGCGCATAGACGGCACGGCGCAACACTGGCTCGGCATCCGCGCTGCGGCCGGCAAAGTGCAGGCTGGTCCCCAGCATCGCCACCGCGCGCAGCGTGATCGGGCTGTTCTTGCCGAAAACCTGCTCATTGACTGCGACGGCACGGCGCAGCACCGCCTCCGCCTCCGCATACCGCTCCATCCCGACCAGTCCGGCCCCCAGCCCGACCAGCGCACCGCCCAGTAACGGCAACCCTTGCTGCCCACCCTTCTCCGCCAACAGGACGGCGCGGCGCAGCAGCGGTTCGGCCTCGGCATGCCGTTCCGCGATGCTGAGCAACATGCCATATTCGACCAGCGCGATCAGCAGCATCTGGGCCAGGTCGCCGGTGTCCTTTTCCAGAATGGCGACGGCACGGCGCAACAGTGCCTCGGCTTCGACCGGCCGCTGCAATTCCACCAATGTCGCGCCGAGATAGCTATAGGCAGTCGCCGCGACCGGCCCGTCGGCACCGAGCGTTGCGACGATGATTCCCATCGATGCGCGCAGTGATTGCTCCGCGTCGGCGGTACGGCCACGAACGCGCTGAATGACCCCCAGCATCATCAGTGCCGCCGCAGCCTCTTCGCCGCGTCCCGCACCGCTCGCCTCGATCGCAGCAAGCGCGCGTCGCGCCGCCGCCTCTCCATCCTCCAGCCTGTCCGCTGCCGGCGCGGTTTGCGCCAGCATCATCCAAAGATCGACACAATTGTCATTGCGCGGGTTTCGCGCGGAACAGGCGGCAGCGGCGGGTGCCGTGATCGCAAAGGCGCGCGCCGGATCCCCGGCCTCGATCGCGGCTTCCGCCGCAGCCGGGACCGGATCGCGCTCCGCTACAGGACTAAAGCCTGTCCCGGCCGCAAGGAGCAAAAGGCCGGTCAGCGCGCCCACCTCATTTCCCCGGTTCGCCGACCAGCGTAAATGCCGCCCAATATTTCGGGCTGACGAACTGGCCGGTGCCTTCGGTACGCACGGTCCGCATCGCCGCTTGCAATGCGCGCGCACGACCGGCGATGTTGCCCTTCTGGATGTTGGTGAAGGTCTGCTGCATCAACAGCGACGTTGCCGCATCGCTGACCGCCCAATGGCTGACCAGCAACGAACGCGTTCCCGCAAAGATGAACGATTTGGCCAGTCCGGACAGGCCTTCCGCACTCTTGCCGTCCGATGCCGCCGTGTTGCAGGCAGATAGCACCACGAGATCGGCGGGGAGGTTCATCTGCGCAACTTCGGACGCGGTGAGCAATCCGTCGTCCATATCCGTCGCAGTCTTTGGCGGCGTGAACACTAGCCCCGGCTCGGCATTGTCGCCGACTTCGGTGGCGAGCAGACCGTGCGTAGAAAAGACGATGAAGCGCGCGAGCGGCAATGACTTGCTGGACTTGACCGCTGTTTCGGTCGCTTCGTTACCGGTGACGACGAAGGACTCGGCACCGAAGGTCTTTTTCAGACTGTCCAGCTCCGCTTGTGCCTGGGGAAGATATGCCAGCGCGCGCAGCTTTTCCGGGTCGGCGAGCTTACCCTTGTACATCTTGCCGGCCAGCCCCGGCGTCACGCTCCGCCCGGTTGCCGCCGTATAGGTGCCCGCCAGCGTCGGCGCGCCATAGGCCGCCAGCATCACGCCGCTTTTCGTTCGCGCTTGCGCGTAGCTGGTCGACGCGGCCTTGACCGCGCAACCGGGGTGCGCGTCCGCGGGATTGGAAATCAGCAGGCAGCGCAGCGAATTCAGCGACGAGACCGAGGGCAGTTCCGCCAGCGCGTATTTGTCGATCAACCACGGGCTGGTCGCCACCGCTGCCGGATCGGTATCCGCACCCTGCGGTGGTGCCGTGACGAGAAGTGCGAGCGGCAGCGACGTCAGCGCGCCGGTGACGTTGGTCAGCAACACCTGCTTGCCCGCCAGCACGCCCTCGACCGGCGCGATCAGTTCCTTGTACAATTCATGCGCCAGCTTGCGGTCGAACGCCTTGCCCGCCGGGGCGACGGCGGCCGCCGCACCACCGGTCGGCGGCGGGGCGCGGCCCGATCCGCGCGCGCCGTCGACTTCCATGCTGGCGCGCAGCAGATTGACCTTTTCGGCGAGCGCGGTGTCCTTCATCGCTTCGGAGCGCGACCATGTCGATTTTTCGCGCGTAATCGCCCAGGTGTAACTGGCGTCGTCGGAGACGAGGATCATGACCATCGCCTCGTCCGGGTTGAGCAGTTTCTGCACCGCCGCGATGTCCAGCGCCTTGGGGCGCGTCAGATCGAAATATTGCGGAAAGTCCTTGGCGATCTTCGCTTCGATCGCGGTCACTTCGTCGCGGATCCCGGCGCGGCGCTGGGTCAGCGCGCGGCGCTCCTCTTCCGGCACGGCGCTGCCGCGTTCGATCAGCGCGCTGAACTGGCGATCGACCGCCTCCAGCTCGGCCAGTTTCTTGTCACGATCCTGCTCGAGTATGGCCAGCGGCCCGCCCCCCGATGCAAAGCGCGCGGTCACCCGGTCCACTGCGGCGGCAGCGCCGGAGATCAACGCATATTGGGCCGCCTCGAACGCCTCGGACCGCAGGACGTCGGGCGAGGGTACAGGTTCGATCTTGATGTCCGGCGTCGTCTGCGCGGTGAGCGCGGCGGCCAGCAACGGCAGCGCGATCAATCTGGTGAGCTTCGCCTTCATTTTCAGCCTCCCCGCCGCATCAGTGCGACGCCTTGTTCAGTTCGTAACGACCGCCATCGTCGTGCCGATCGTGCCATGATTGATTAACTGCGCGGCGAATTCGCCGGTCCAGATCGGATTGACCCGGCAATACAGCGTCGCATTGTGCGACATGTCCTGACACACCAGATTGCCGTTCTCGTCATAGATTTTCATATCGACCGGCGTCGCCGCATCGCGGCGTGCGCCGACCACCAGCGGCTCGCCGCCGCGCGCGGCGAACCGGAGCGTCCAGGTCGTGGCCCTGGGCACATATTGCACCATCCGCACCGCGTGGATGATAATGCCCCGACTCGCCTCGGCCCGCGCCGCTTCGATCGCAGCCAACAGGTCCTGATCGCCATTGGCCAACGCCACGGCTTCGTCATACAAGCTGGCCGCCGTCACCGGTTTCATTTCGGTTGCCGGAACCTTATCGGCATCGGCACCTTCGATCTTGCCCTTGTCCGCACTGTCCTTGACGGTGACCGTATCGACGATCCGCGCCGCCGCGATCATCGCGCGCGCATCCTTCGTCGTGCGGGCATAATCGGCAAGGCGATATCCCAGCATCAGCGTGTCCGTCGCCGCGCTCGCAGGCGTCGGCTTCGCATCGCTGTCGGATAAATTGGTGCCGCTTTTGTCCTGGGCAGGCGCGGTCTGCGTGGCGGCTGGCGAAGCGATCGACGCCGCGGCGATCAGCGGCAACGCGGCCAGCACACGGAAATCGATCTTCATGCCCGCCTCCTCAAAGGATGCCCAGGGCATCCCGCATCGGCCCGACAGGTCGTCGGGCGGAGGGATCGCCGCCCCGGCGCCACTGGGCACCAGGGCGGACGATCGGTCTGGCTTAGTTGGTCACCAGCGCCATGCCGGTGCCGTACCCGCCATGGTTGATCATCTGGACCGAGAATGCGCCCGTCCAGATCGGGTTGACCCGGCAATACAGCGTCACGTTGTGCGACATGTCCTGACAGACCAGGTTGCCGTTCTCGTCATAGACCTTCATGTCGACCGGGGTTGCCGAGTCGCGGCGCGCGCCGACGACCAGAGGCTCACCGCCACGGGCGTCGAAACGAACGGTCCAGGTGGTCGCGCCCGGGACGTACTGCACGGTCCGGATCGGACCGCTGACCACGCCACGCGATGCTTCGGCCTGTGCAGCCTCGACTGCCGCCAGCACGTCCTGATCGCCCGCCGCCAGTTCCTTGGCTTCGGCGAACAGGCTTGCCGCCGTCGTCGCCTTGGCTTCGCCGGTACCCTTGCCGGTGCCTTCGATCTTGCCCTTGTCGGTGCCTTCCTTGACGGTGACCGAATCGACCATCTTGGCCGCAACGATCATCGCACGCGCGTCCTTGGTGGTGCGCGCATAGTCGGCCAGGCGATAACCCAGCGTCAGCGTGTCGACGGCTTTCGAGCTTTCGGTTGCCGGAACGTCCTTGTCGCCAAGGTTCGTACCCTTCTTGTCCTGCGCAATCGACGGCGATGCCAGCATGCTTGCAGCAACTAGTGCCAGTGCCATCTTTTTGTTGAGCTTAACCATAACCACGTCTCCTCACTCTCCGGTCCTGCTCCCAAGCAGACCAACATTTACTGATCCCTCGATCAGGCAGGTTCTTCTGTAAGGTGGCCCCCGCCGCCGCGACACTAACAGTTTCAGTCGTCATTTCCAGCCGATTCGTCGCAATAGTCTTGACGATTCAGACACATCCGAACGCGACTTGAGCATGACTTGGCCGACGCAAGAATTACCGTTTCGGGTAATGCTCAACTTCAATCTTTACAGTTAGTTACGCGGCACAAGGGCCCCCATAGCCTGCCCGTGACCTTCATTGCACAGCCCGGCGGCAGCGGCATCCCCCAAAAGGGGGAGAAGCCATTGCCGGATTACTTTGTGCTTTGTTCGTAAAATCGCGAATTGCAGTGCGGTGCCAGCCCGCTCCCCCACCCGGCGGGCTGGCACCGCGACACAAACTCAGCGTTCGAGCCGCAACTGGACCAGGCTGTTGCCGCGCGCGACGAACAGCACCGCGCCGCCGGCGATATTCTGGAAGGCGCGGGCGAGTTCCGCCGCGCTCTGTACTTGTTCGCCATTGACGCCGACGATGATGTCGCCGACCGCCAGTCCCGATCGCGCCGCCGCCGAATTGGGCTGCACGTTCGACACCACCGCGCCGCGCACCTGCGCCGGCACCTTGTCGCTGGCATTGACGTCGCGGAACGTCGCACCGAGTGCGGCGAGGCCCACACCACCGGTCGCCGGCCGATCGACGACGACCGGCTGCGGTGCCTCGACCGTCACCGTCGTGCGTGCGGTCTGCCCAGCCCGACGATAGCCCAATGTCACCGTCTTGCCCGGCTCCATCGTGCCGAAGATTGCAGTGAGGTTGCCCGGCCCTTCGATCTGGCGCCCTTCGACCTCGGTGATGATGTCGCCCGCGCGCAGGCCCGCTTTTGCAGCCGGGCTGTTGGCGGCGACTTCGGCGATCAGCGCGCCGCGCGTCGATCCGCTGCCTGCCGCCTCGCGCGTCACCGGCCCCACGGTCACACCGACACGCCCGCGCCGGACGGTGCCGGTGCGGCGAAGCTGGTCGGCGATCGCCATTGCCATATTGACCGGCACGGCAAAGGCGATGCCGGCATTGTCGCCCGATTTCGACCAGATCGCGGTGTTGATCCCAATCAGCCGCCCGCGGCTGTCGATCAGCGCACCGCCTGAATTGCCGCTGTTCACTGCGGCGTCGGTCTGGATAAAATCCTGGAACCCGTCGCCGATGCCGGTGCGGCCCAGCCCGGAGATGACCCCCATCGTCAAAGTCTGATCGAATCCGAACGGATAGCCGACTGCGAACGACAGGTCGCCGACCTGAATCTTCGCGCTGTCGCCGATCGGCATTGCCGACAGGCCGGTGGCGCGGATGCGGAGCAGCGCGATGTCGGTCTGCGGATCGCGCCCGACCAAAGTCGCGTCGACCACGCGGCCGTCATAGAGCTGGACCTGGAACGCAGTGCCCTTTTCGACGACATGGTTGTTGGTCAGGATCTCGCCCTTCGCCGCGTCGATGATGACGCCGGAGCCGCTGCCGATCGGCGTCGGTGCGGCACCGCCTGCCGGGGGCCGCTGGCCCTGCGCACTCTGCCCCCGGAACGGATCGTCCTCGGGCGGCTGTTGCTGCTGTGGCGCTTGCTGTTGCGGCTGGCCCTGCTCGGCCGGTTTTTGACCCAGCACGATGACCTTGACCACCGTCGGCGCAACCGCGCGCAAATCCTTGGCATAGCTATAGACGCCACGCTCATTGTCGTAAGGAACGGTCTGCGCCGCGACCGGCATGGCGATCACTGCCACGGCCACGCCGCCCAGCAACATCGAATGCAGTCCGCTCTTCATCTTGATTCTTCCCCTCATGCCCCGGCATCTTCCTTGACCGCCGGCAGCGAAATCTCAATCCCGAATCCGTTTACACGGTTGAAAGCCTGCACGTTTCCACCCGCACGAAGCGATACGGTGCGCACGAACGCCAGTCCCAGTCCGTGACTGTCCGCACCGCCGCTCGAATAGCCCGGCTCGAATATTCGTTCGATCTTGCCTTCGTCGATACCCGGCCCGTCATTCTCGACCGCGACCCGTATCTGATCCCCATCTTGGGTAACACTGCACCGGATCGTCGATTCGGGGGTCGCAAACTTCACCGCATTGCCCAGAATGTTTTCGATCATCCGGTCGAACAGGTCGCTCGCCACGCGTACCGCCGCCGGCTCCGCTTCCAGCGCGAATTCCAGATCCTTGTCGTCGCCCAGATAGACGAACATGTCGTCGATCAGCTGGCGGATGCGTGCACCGGGATCGACCACATCGCCCTCGGTCCGCCGCGATACTTCGGCGTCGATGATGCCCAGCAGCATGCGGCAGCGTTTATCGACCGTCACCAGTTTGGCGTCGGTATCGGCGATCAGCGGCTCGTCCGGCGTCTTCGCGCCCAGCGCTTCCAGATGCCGCCGCGCCACCATCACCGGCCCGCGCAGATCATGCGCAACATGGCGGTGCAGCCGCCGCATCCCCTCGATCATGTCCTCCGAGCGGCCGAGCAGCGCGTTCAGATGATGCGCCAGCAACCTGAACTCGGGCTGCCCCTCATCCTCCTCGGCGCGCTCCGAAAACCCGCTGCGATCGGCGCGATCGAGCAGCGCGTTGAACCGGTCGAGGCGGTTACGCCATCCGCGCATCAACCCCCATGCCAACAAGCTTGCAAGCACCACAAATGCCACCGCCACGCCCGCCGCCAACAGATAGGCCCGCATCACCAGACGCGGGTCCGAACTATAGATGCGCGCGCTCAAAAACTGCCGCCCGCCGCCCAGATCCTCGACCACGCCGACCGCCGTTGTCGCCGCGCGCTGGCACGCCGTTCCCGCCGGAACCCTGAAATGCACTTCGCCCGTGCCGCCGGGCCAAGCCAGCTGCGGCGTCCCGCTCACGCTGCCATCGGCCATGCGATAGAGGAACAGCGCACGCGCCCGCTCGCCGCTGTCGCAGCGCCCGCCATCGGTCGCCTCCTGCGCGCGCGCCGCGATCATCGTCAGTATCTCCGCTTCGCGCTCTTCGGCGGACAGGCGCGGGGGCAGGCTGTCGATCTTGCTCGACAATACCGCCGCATCCGCCTGTGATCGCACCATCGCCAGCTCGCGCGCGTTCATCGACACCATCTGGAGCAGGCCAAGCGTCAGCCCGACCAGCGCCACGGCCGCCAATGCGCCGATCACCAGCGTGGTACGAAGCGGGAGCCAGCGAAGCATCGGGTTAACGCGAACCCTCCAGCCCGGCGAGATTCCGGAGCGCAAACCCCTGCGCCCAGATATTCGTCACCAGCGGATGGTAATCGTCCGGAATATCCGGGCATTGCCGCTTCAGCGACTTGCGCAGCCGCTTGATCGCCTGGTCCACCGTATTGGCGAATTCATCGGGGAAATGGCTCCAGCCCTTGCCGATCCAGCACCGGTCCCACAGCATCGACTGGCTCAGCGGATTGCCGCGTTCCTTGTACAACTCCACCAATATGTCCGCCTCGCGGCTGGTCAGCTGCAGCAGCCGCCCGTTGCAACGCACATCCTTGGTATCGGCATCGATTTCCAGCGGCGCGGACGTCCAGCCTTTCGACCGCATCGTCGGCTTGCGACGGCGCAGCTGTGCGGCGACCCGTGCCACCAGTTCCTCGCTCGTCGCCGGTTTCGGCACATAATCGTCCGCGCCGCGCGCGATCAGCCCGTGGATGCGTTGATCCTCCCCGCCCAGCAGCGAATAGACCAAAGCGGGCACGTCCGGATCGGTCTTCATCCCATTAGGGCGGCGGCGGATGCGGTCCAGCACCTCAAGTCCCTCCATCCCCGGATTGATGCGATCCAGCACCACCACGTCATAGCTCTGGCTGGTCAGCGCCGCGACCGCATCTTCGCCGGTCACGACCAGATCGACAATATCGCATCCGGCATCGGCCAACGCGGCCTTCATCTCGTCGCCAATCTCGTCCTCCAGGATCAGCGCGCGGCATCCGGTAAAGGTATCGGCGATGTTCTGTGCCGCTTCGCTATCGAAATTCAGACTGCTCATCACAATGGTCCTCGTGGAAAGCGGCGCGGGACGCCGGGTCGCCGTGCCTTTGCGGATTCGGCGCTGAGTGGGAGTGCGACATGCAGCGTTCCCTGCCCTGCGCGCTGAATGCGCAGCACGGTCACTTCGCGTTTCGACGCGGTGATCGCCGCCATTGCCGCCGCCGGATCGCTCACCGCCGCGCCGTCGACCGCGAGCAGTTCGTCGCCCTCGTACAGCCCGTACATCTGCCCGATCGATGCGTCCTCGACCTTGCCCAACAGGACCTTGCCGGCCGCGCCCGCCTTGAACACGAAACCCAGCGTGAAGCCGCCATCGGGTGCCATTCCGTCGGACATCGACAGCGCCGCGACCTTGCCGCGTTCGCCAGCGGTCTCCTCATCGGCCTCCAGCGCAACTGCCACGTCGATCGTCTTGCCACCGCGCACGACCTTGACCGCCACCTTCTCACCCGGTCGCGTGTCGATCAGCGCCATCGACAGGTCGCGGACCACATCGAGCTTGCGCCCCTCGACCGCCAACAACAGATCGCCGATCTTCACCCCGGCCTTGTCCGCCGCACCGCCGCTGCCAACCGCGTCGACGATCAGCCCGGTCTTGCCAGGCGCGCCCAGCGCCTCGGCCATACCGGCATCCGCGCTGCTGGCAGTGACACCCAGCCGACCGCGCACCACCTTGCCCTCCGCGACCAGCTTGGGTGCGATCCTGGCGGCGAGTTCGGCTGGAATGGCCAGGCCAATGCCGATATCGAAAATGGTTTCCGGCGGAGTCGCCGTGTTGATGCCGATCACGTCCCCCTCCTCGGTAATCAGCGGCCCCCCACTATTTCCGGGATTCAATGCGGCGTCATGCTGGATGAAATTGACCGGCCACGCAACGTCATAGGCGCGGTCATACCCACTCACGATACCCGAACTGACCGAAAACCGGTTCCCCATCGGGTTGCCCAGCGCATAGACCTTCGTCCCCAGCGGCAGTTTCGACGAGGCCGCGAACTTCAGCACGGGGAGCGGTCCGTCCGGGGTGATCTTGACGATCGCCAGGTCGGTGCGTCCGTCGCGTCCGATCACCTTGCCGGTATAGCGCTTGCCATTGGAAAACGTGACTTCGACCGTGTCGCGCTTCGCCACGACATGCGCATTGGTCAAAATCAGCCCGCTTGAGTCGATGACGAAGCCGGAGCCACCAGAGGCCTCGCTATCCCCATTCTGCTTGCGCGCCGCCTCGTCCTGAGGGCTGATCGCGACGACCGCCTTCATCGCGCGCTCGATCCCGGTTTCGGGTTTCGCGGCTTGCGCCATCACCGGCATTGCCGCGGCACGGGCGGTGGAGGGCAGGGCAACGCCGAAACACAGCGCGGCGGCGAGAAACCAGCCGAGCGAGCGGCGCATCAGATTGAAGGGTTTTTTGGGGGTCATGGAAATTCCGGGACGTTACTAATGACGCCCCTTT
Source organism: Sphingomonas sp. LT1P40 (assembly GCF_036663835.1). Lineage (NCBI taxonomy): Bacteria > Pseudomonadati > Pseudomonadota > Alphaproteobacteria > Sphingomonadales > Sphingomonadaceae > Alteristakelama > Alteristakelama amylovorans. The sequence goes on along the minus strand of NZ_JAXOJT010000002.1, from coordinate 1,110,418 downwards.
CCTGTCATTCGGTTCAGCTAAAATCGACGGTCAGGATCAGACAGTGCGGTATTTCAACACCTTACCTTGCCGCACTCAATCCCCATGCCGCCCGCACCTGGTCGCGGAAGACGATCGTGAATCCGCTCAACTCACTTTGCGCCCGCGCGTCGAACCCGACCCCGGCGGCGGCCCGCAACAGCACCGCCTGTCCCGCGTCGCGCAGCAACGTCCGCGCCAGCGGTAACCCGCCCGGTTCGCGCAGCATGAAGGTGCCATAACTCCAGCCGATATTGATCCGCTGGCTATGGTCGGGGCGAAACGCCGCGCGACCGTCGGCGATCGCGCGAACATACCAGCCGCGCGCCTCCGCACGCTTGCCCGCCTCGGCCAGGATCGCGGCCAGACTGACCGCCGCCAGTGCGCGCAACTGCATACCCTCGCCACCCAACGCCAACCCGGCCTCGTAATTCGCGGTCAACAGCGCGATCGCCTCCGCTTTCTGCCCAATCGCGGACAAGGCGCTGCCCAGATTCTGGCGGAGCATGACGGTGCGGCCATGCCCCTTGCCGAAATTCGTCTCCGCGATGGCCAGAACCTGACGCTGGATACCAACCGACTCTTCCACCATCCCGATCTTCGCGAGTACCAGCGCGAAGTTGTTCAGCACCGTCACCAGTTCCTCGGGATTGGCACCGCCCGCCGCGTTCAGGACCGCCAGCGCGCGGCCGAACATCGATGCCGCTTCGTTCAACTGGCCGCTTTCCATCAGCACCAGCCCGACATTGGAATAAGCGACGCCGGTGAAGTTACTGGCTTCGCCGAACTGTTTCAGCCGGATGTCCAGCGCCTCGCGCAACACGCTTTCCGCCTCACGCGATTGGCCGCTGCGCAGCAACGCCATGCCGAGGCCGCTCAGGCTGTCGGCGATGTCCGCCGCCTCGCCCCGCGTCCGCCGGATCGCCAGCGTCCGACGCCAGATCGCAATCGCTTCGTCCGCGCGATTCTGTTCCGCGAAATACAGCGCCAGCGCTTCGCGCAACGCCAGCGTCTCGGTGACATCCGCGCCGACCAATGCGGTCAGGCGCTGGATCCCGCGCGTGAACGCCGCCTCCGCCTCCGCCATCCGGCCCAGCCGCATCAGCGCATTGCCCTGCATCAGCCGGAAAAACGCGCCGTCCGCCGTATCCCCGGCGATCGCAATCGCGCGTTCGGCCAGCGGCAGCGCTTCGGCGAACCGGCCCAGCATCAGCAAATTGCTTGCGCGACGGATGATATAGGTCGCCAGCGCGGGATCGCCCTTCAGCAGTTGCTCGGCACCCTGAAGCGAAATCCGGTACGGCTGCTCGGCATCGCCATGCTGGCCTTGCCGCTCCAGCGTCAGCCCGAACAGCAAATTGGCGACGATGGAAATCTCGCTCGCTTCGCCGAAGTCGGCCGCAACCTCGACCGCCTTGCGCGAAATCGGCAACGCCTCCCGAATCCGGTCGGCTCCCGCCAGCCCGGCACCATAATAAGCGAGCAGCATCACGCACGGTGCCAGCGTATCCTTGTCGGCCTTGTCCCCGCCGGCGGCGGCAACACACGCCTTGGTGTCGGGCTCGATCAGCGGCAGTGCCTTGCGCAGATCGCCGCTCTCGAACGCGGCAAGGAACGCCGCACTCGGTTGTTTGACGTCGATCTGCTGCTGCCCATGCGCGACCCCGGCCGCCAGCAACGACAATGCGGCGATCAGCGATCGTGAAACATGGGCCATGATCGTCCCCCTCCGGCACGAACCTCTCTCCGCGACCTTGCGTTGACAAGCGAAAGTTCGGACGAAAAGATTAGTATCATTTGACACTATATGCCGAACTAGACTAACCTTCGGCCAGTTTTTCCGGAGAATGCCGCGATGACCGACACCGCCAATCCGCTGGGCCTCAACGGCTTCGAGTTCGTCGAGTTCACCTCGCCCGACCCGGCGGCGATGGGCGCGCAGTTTGAGCAGCTGGGCTTCGTGCCGAGCCACCGCCACCCGACCAAGAACATCACCCGCTATAAACAGGGTCGCATCAACCTGATGCTCAACCGCGATGCCGATGGCCGCGTGGCGCAATTCCGCAACGAACATGGCGCATCGGCCAGCGCAATGGCCTTCCGCGTCTCCGACCCCACCGCCGCTATGGAATGGGCGCTCGCCAATGGTGCCAAGTCGACAATCGAGGACGACACGGTGATCGAGGGGATTGGCGGCTCCTACCTTTATTTTATGCAGGACGGCGGCGACCCTTATGCCGATTGGGCCGAAATCCCGGGCTGGCGTGAAGCCGAAGCCGCGAACAATGTCGGCCTCGACCTGCTCGACCACCTCACCCACAATGTGAAGCGCGGCCAGATGTCGGTCTGGTCGGAATTCTACAAGACGCTCTTCAATTTCGAGGAGCAGAAATATTTCGACATCAAGGGGCAGGCGACCGGCCTGTTCAGCCAGGCGATGATCGCCCCCGACCGCGCGATCCGTATCCCGCTGAACGAAAGCCAGGACGACAAGAGCCAGATCGAGGAATTCATCCGCGAATATAAGGGCGAAGGGATCCAGCACCTCGCGCTGACCACGCCCGACATTTTCGACACCGTCGAACGCCTGCGCGCGCGCGGCGTGAAATTACAGGACACGATCGAGACTTATTACGAACTGGTCGACAAGCGCGTCCCCGGCCACGGCGAAGACCTGGAGCGGCTGCGCAAGAACCGCATCCTGATCGACGGCAATGTCGGTGAGGAAGGGCTGTTGCTCCAGATCTTTACCGAGAACATGTTCGGGCCGATCTTCTTCGAGATCATTCAGCGCAAGGGCAATGAGGGTTTCGGCAACGGCAATTTCCAGGCGCTGTTCGAGAGCATCGAGCTCGACCAGATCCGCCGCGGGGTCATTAAGGTCGACGCCTAATATCCCTCTCCCGTCGGGAGAGGGTTGCGCAGACTTGGGTCGCGTTCTCTACGCGGCCTTAGTCGTAGCTGGGTGAGGGGATCGCGCTCTCGACAGCGGGCCTTCCCTCATCCAACCTCCGCTAGGCGCTAGAGCGCCAAGCTGCGGTATCCTTCCTCCTCTGGAGAAGGTTTGGGAGAAACAATGACCGACTATTTTCCCGGCTTCGGCAATCACATCTCGACCGAGGCGGTTCCCGGCGCACTGCCCATCGGCCGCAACAGCCCGCAACGCCCCGCCTATGGTCTCTACGCCGAACAACTCAGCGGCACCGCGTTCACCGCCCCCCGCCACGAAAATCGCCGCTCATGGCTCTACCGCATGCGTCCCAGCGCCGAGCATCCGCCCTTCGTCCGTTATGACGGTGCAAAACGGTTCGCCCCCGGTACGGTGGATACGCGCTTGCCTCCCAATCGCCTGCGCTGGAACCCGATTGAAAGCCCCGCCCCCGGCACCGACCTGATCGACGGCATGACGACGATGCTCGCCAACCGCGACCCCGCCGATCTGGAGGGCGTCGCGGTCCATCTCTACGCCGCCAACGCCGACATGACCGCCCGCGCGTTCGTCGATGCCGATGGCGAATTGCTGTTCATCCCGCAGGCGGGCCGTCTGGCCCTCCTCACCGAACTCGGCCGCATTGACATCGCCCCCGGCCAGGTCGCGCTGATCCCGCGCGGCGTGAAGTTTCGCGCGCTGCTCCCCGACAGCGAAGCGCGCGGCTATGTCGCCGAGAACCACGGCGCGCTGTTCCGCCTGCCAGACCTCGGCCCGATCGGTGCCAACGGCCTCGCCAACCCGCGCGATTTCGAGACGCCGGCGGCATGGTATGAAGACCATGACGAGTCCTTTGAACTCGTCCAGAAATATCTCGGGAGTCTCTGGACCACCCAATTGGACCACTCCCCCCTCGATGTCGTCGCGTGGCACGGCAATCTCGCGCCGTGGCGTTACGATCTGTCGCGCTTCAACACGATCAACAGCGTCAGCTTCGACCATCCCGACCCGTCGATCTTCACCGTCCTCACCTCGCCCAGCGACGTGCCCGGCCGCGCCAATGCCGATTTCGTGATCTTCCCGCCGCGCTGGATGGTCGCCGAGGACACGTTCCGCCCGCCCTGGTTCCATCGCAACATCATGAGCGAGGCGATGGGCCTGATTTACGGCGCTTACGATGCCAAGGCCGAAGGCTTCGCCCCCGGCGGCCTCTCGCTCCACAACCTCATGGCCGGTCACGGCCCCGATGTCGCCAGCTGGGACGGCGCGAGCAACGCTGACCTGAAACCCCACAAGATCGATGGCACAATGGCGTTCATGGTCGAGACGTGCTGGCCCTACAAGCCCACGCAATTCGCGCTCGACACCGCCCAGCCCGATTACGACGCGGCATGGGCTGGCTTCCCGAAGGCGAAGCTGCCCTGACCCCACGCCTCACCGCCACCCCGCCCGGCATCGCGCTCGGTCCGCTTGAGCAGATTCCCGACGGCAAGGCGCGCAACTTCGTGCTGGAGATGAAGGCGGGCCGCTTCCACGGTTTCGTCGTGCGGCGCGGCGACAGCGTCACCGGCTATGTCGATCGCTGTCCGCATATGGGGCCGCCGCTGGCGCAACAACTCGACGACTACCTCACCGCCGACGGCAGCCTGATCCAATGCAGCTGGCATGGCGCGCTGTTCCGTATCGATGACGGCGTCTGTGTCGGCGGTCCGTGCGCGGGTGCGGCGCTCACGGTATGGCCCGTCGAGCAACGCGACGGCATGATCTACACCACTTAAGCCACAACCTTCGACCTCGGCTCCGGGTTCGAAAACTCCATGCCCTCGTCGATCCCGCCATAACGCAGCGTCATCAGGTCCAGCGCGTAATTCTGGTGTACCTTCCACGGCTTGCGGTCGCCCTGCTTGGGAAACTTGTCCATGCCCCGCTGCACATAGCCCGACGTAAAGGTCAGGAACGGCTCGACGCTGACATCGCCCGACACACGTGGCGTTACCTGCCGCATCCCGCGCTTTTTCATCGCATTGAGCAGCCGCGCGACATAGGCGGCAGTCAGGTCGGACTTCAGCGTCCAGCTGGCGTTGGTGTAGCCGAACGACGAAGCCAGGTTCGGGATATCCGAATACATCATCGCCTTATATCCCAGCGACTTCGCCGGATCGGCGCGCACCCCATCGACGGTGAACGGGATGCCGCCCATCAATTGCATGTCCAGCCCTGTCGCCGTGACGATGACATCTGCTTCCACCAGCTCGCCCGATTGCAAGCGGATGCCGCCCGCCTCGAACCGCTCGATCTGCCCGGTCACCACCGACGCGCGCTGCTCACGAATCGCGGCGAACAGGTCGGCGTCGGGGACTAGGCAGATGCGCTGATCCCACGGATTATAGCTCGGCGTGAAATGCGTGCCGATATCATAGTCCGGCCCCAATTCGGTCCGCACCATGTCCAGCAACCGTTCCTTGACCTGCGTCGGCTTCTTGCGCGCCAGCCGATAGAAGAACTGCCCCATCCCGACATTTTTGAGCCGCGTGAGGCGATAGGCGAGCTTGCCCGGCAACTTCGCGCGAAGCCAGTTCGCCACCCCATCCTCGGACGGTCGTGCGACAATGTACGTCGGTGACCGCTGCAGCATCGTCACATGCGCCGCCGTTTTCGCCATTTCCGGCACCAGCGTCACCGCCGTCGCGCCGCTACCGATAATGACGACACGCTTGCCCGCATAATCCAGCCCCTCGGGCCAGAATTGCGGGTGCACGATCGGGCCGCCGAAATCCTCCCGCCCGGCAAACTCCGGCGTGTAGCCGCCCGCATAATTATAATAGCCCGCGCACATGAACAGGAAGCCGCAGGTGATCGTCGCCCGCTCCCGCTCCGCCCCGCGCTCCACCGTCACCTTCCAGCGCGCCTCCGGCGTCGACCAGTCCGCCGCGACGACACGATGCTGGTGCCGGATATGCCGGTCGATACCGTTGTCGCGTGCGGTCTCGTCGAGGTAATTCAGGATCGCCGGGCCATCGGCGATGGCCTTCGCCTGAGTCCACGGACGAAAGCTGTAACCCAGCGTGTACATGTCGCTGTCCGAGCGGATGCCCGGATAACGGAACAAGTCCCACGTCCCGCCCAGCCGCTCGCGCCCCTCCAGGATCACATAGCTGCGGTCCGGGCAATCGCGCTGCAGGAAGTAGCCCGCGCCGATCCCGGACAGCCCCGCCCCAACCACCACGACATCGAAATGTTCAGTCATATCGCTCTCCGCCAGCGATACTTACACTGATGTAAGTTGCGTTCAATCCTTGAATGGTAACACACTGGAAAGGTCGGACACATATCCAGAACGGCATGAAGGCGGAGTTTTCAATCGACGTCGATGTCCCGCACGATCTCGTGCGGATCACCCTCGCCGGTTTCTACGGACCGGATGATATCAAGCGGCTCGTCGCTGCGCGCGATGAAGCGTTCAAACAACTGCAATGTCCGCCGAACCAGCATCTGACATTGATCGACGTGCGCGCAATGGACATTCAGGCGCAGGATAGCGTCGCTACCTTCCAGCAATTGCTGATCGACCCGACCAAGGTTTCAAGAAATCTGGCCTTTGTGGTGGCACAGTCGCTGGCGCGGATGCAGGCGAAACGGGCGACCGAAAAACGTCAGGTGAGCTTTTTCGTAACCCCGGAGGAAGCCGAAGCCTGGCTACTCAGCGTCTAAGCGAACCACGTGGCTTTCGCTCAGCGATGCCTCAATAATCCTTCGAATATTTCAACCCCGCCCGCGACCCGCCGAACGATCCCGTCTGCGTCAACAGGCTCAGCGCCCGCGTCAGCGCGATTTCCAGCTGGACGGCGGTAAAGCCGCGCGCGTCGGTGATGATCTCGATATAGATATCGTCGGTAATATACTGCCCCGCCGCCAGCGCCATGCCGCGCCCGGTGGTGTCGTCCTCGCCCAGAATCCGCAGCCGGTCGATCCCCGCCGCCGATCGCAATTGCCCCAGCGGATTGAGCCCGCCGCCCGCCGCGCGCAGCGAATTGAGCGCGGCGGCCAGCTGCACCGCTTCAGTCGCCGACAGATTGGTGACCGAGCTGCCAAACAACAGGCGCGACAGCACCTCGTCCTGCGGCAGCGCCGGGGTCGAGGTAAAGGCGATGCGCGGCACCTGTCCGCTGCCCGAAATATTGATGATCGCGGTCACGCCCTCGGCGGTCGTGCTCGCGCCGATATTGATCTGCGGATCGGCGAGCGGCCCGCCCTCGAAACTCACCACGCCGCGCGTCAGCTCGAACCGGCGGCTGGCAAAGCTGTAGGTGCCGCGCACCACCTTCGCCTCGCCGGTCACGATCGGCGCGGCGGAAGTGCCGGTCACCTGCATCCGCGCGCTCCATTCGGATTCCAGCCCCATGCCGGAAACGAACAGCCGGTTGTCGGCGACCAGCGAGATGTTGAGCTTGAAATTGCCGCCGCGCGGCGTGCGCGACGGGCGCTTGCCGTCCGACGTCAGCTCGCTCTTGCGATAGACGCCGGACAGTTCGGGAACTTCGGCCGCGCCCTGGCGGATGATCTGATAACGCGCCTCGGGGATGATGATCCGCCCCTCGATCAATCCGCCGTCCAGTCCGTTGGTTACGCGCAGCTGCCCGGTTGCGGTCGCGCCCAACGCATTGCTGCGGGCGAGGCGCGCGTTGCGAAAGCGCGCCGTGATGTCGATCGGGAAACCTTGCGCCGACGACAGCCCGATCGTGCCCGACGCGATCACCCGGCCATTGCCAGCGACCGCATTCAGCTCGGTAATGTCGAGCGAGTCATTGTCGAACCGCCCCTCCAGCTTCATCTGCGACAGGCGGGTGCCGTAAACTTCGTTCTCGTAAACCAGGTTGGTGCCGCGGACGAGACCGGTGATCTGCGGGGCGTTCAATTGCCCGGAGAAATCCGCCGCAACCGCGACCGGCCCCGACAGCTGTTGCCCGGTAAAACCACCCAGCGAGAACAACACCGCCGACGGCCCATTATAACGGATGCCGCCCGACAGCGCCCCAGCCATCAGCCGTTCGCTCCAACCACCAGCGCCAGCCGGTTGCAACGTCGCTACCAGCCGCCCAATCGTTGTCGGGCCGCGCTTGATCACCGCACGCGCCTCGCTGCCATCGGGGAGCAACCGCCCGATAAACGCGACATCGACCGGTGCGGACACACCAGCCAGACTCGACCGTGTAAACTTGGCGATGTTCAGCCGCATGATCGCCTGTGGGAAACTCACCCCGGTCGGCTGGCGGAAATCGAGCGATCCGGTGGCACTGCCTCCCAGACCCAATCCCGGATATAGCGCGTTGGCGACCGACAGGTCCAGCTTGTCGAGCCGAGCCTGCATCGTCAGCCCGTCGCCCCACACACCTGCCAGCCGCGCGCTGCCCCGGTCGAAATCGATCTTCGCGGGGGCCAGCCGATACGTCCCGTCCGCCACCGCGATCCGTGCCGGTTGCGCGGTCTTGAAATTGATCCCGTTCGCCTTCCCACCCAGCGCGACCAGCCACAGATTTGGCTCGAACTTCGCGTTAGCGGCAACCCGGAACGGCACGCCCGACGACCCTTCCGCCAGCGCCTGAGCACTCCCGCGTCCGCCGCGATAGTCGATCTTCGCGCGCGCCGTGGTCAGCACGAATGCACCGCTCTTCAAATTGGCGACCTGCGCATCGCCGACGATCGCCGGGGCATCGTCGTACAGGACAGCCGTCGCGTTGATGATCGCCCGCCCGATGGTGATCCCCATGTCGCCGGGGATCGTCGCGTTGTTCGCGGTCGCCCGCACCACCGCCTGCTGATATTTGCCCGCCGCCGACAGATCGACATTGCCGTTGATGCCGGAGCCCACGAACGCCAGCGCACCGGCGAATGGTCCCGCCGGGGTCTGGCGCAATTGCCCGGTGATGTCCGTGCCGGCAAAGCGCGCGGTGCGCACGTCCACGGTCAAGGCCTGTCCCGTTCGCACCAGCACATCCGCAGTGAACGGCCCGTAATTGGTGCCGCCGGTCGCCAGAATCGCATAGGCATCGCCCTGCCCGCGAATTCGCGCGTCCAGGTCGACCAGCCCGACGCCCACGCCGGGACGCGGCGCACGCAGATGGATCAGCGGCGCGGTCAGGCTGCCCGTCACCCGCGCCGTCACCGGCCCATAGGCGTTGGAATAGCCATTGGCGTTGAGCAGCAACGCCCCGGCCGGGTCATAACGCCCCGACCCGTTCAGCACCTTGAACTGCGGTGCCGCCAGCTTGAGATTCGAAAACTGGATGATTCCGCTCGGGTCCAGCGCGACGTTGACGCGCAGGATCGCATTCCCGCCCAGGAAATCGCGCACGCCCGCATTGAACAGCCGCGTGCTGCGCCCGACGATCCGCCCCTTGATGCCCCAGCCGCCACCTGCCGCTGCGTACAGATCGGCATCGGTTTCCAGATTGACGATACCGATGCTGTCGATGACGTAGTCGTTGACCCGCCCCTTTAGCGCGCCGGTATAACGGCCGGTGGCCATATCGGCAGCAATGATCGCGGTGGCGTCGATCCGGTCGGATCGGATGCGCAGATTCTCCGACAATATCTGCGTTCCGGTGATCGCCAGATCGCCGTTGATCGTCACATTGGTCAGCAGCCCGCCTGCCGCTGCGTTCAGGCCAGAAACCCGACCCGCGCGCGCCTTTAACGGGATCAGGATGCGGTCGGCATTCACCGTTGCCAGCCCCTCGGCATAGAGCCGCTCGACCACCGTCTCGCCAAAGCCCAGCGCCGCCGCCTGCAGCTTGTAATCCACCGTCGGCGTCGCAAACGGCCCGTTCAGCGCGACCGCACCGATCACCGACCGGCCATTCAGGTTCGGCGCGATCGCGCCTGGCGTCAGCAGCATTGCCTCGACCCGGAACTGGTCGAACGCGCTTTTCGCCAGATCGATGATGCCCGTCGTCGTCAGCGCCATCGCGTTCGACCGCAACCGCAACCGCGTATCGACGCGCCGCCGGTCCAGTACCGCATCCAGCGCGACCTGCATGTTAGGCGCGGTCAGCCGCTCGACCGGCCCCTTCAGATACAGGCCGGGCTGGGTCACGCCGCGCACCTGAAACGCACCCTTGCGCGCCGTGATCGCCAGATCGGCGAGCTGTCCCGCGCCCAGCCGCCCGACCGCACGTCCGCGCCAATTGTCCCAGCCGCCGCGCCCGCTCACCCGCGCTAAAAGTGGTGCCTCGAGCTTAACCAGTCCGGCCACCAGCCCGCCCACGGGAGCCGCCAGATCGGCGCGCAAATCGAACTTGTTGTCGTCCGGCACCGCATCCAGCACCAGCGCCAGCCGATCACCACCGGTTCGTCCCAGCGTCCGCCCATTGACGATCACCCGCGCGCGCCGGTCGGCAATCTTCGCCTTGCCGTTCAGCGTAGCGATATGCCGCCGCCCCGCGACCGGGGCTTCCAGCACCAGCCGGTCGATATTCAGCGATCCGATATCGATATCAAGGTCGGGCAGCATCGGCGCATCCGGATCGCCCGGATTCAATTCGGGCAAGCGCGTTACCCGCACCAACGGGCTGCGCAGCGAGCGGACATCGACATGGTTGTTCAGAAACGCGAACGGTCGCCAGTCCATCGCAATCGACGGCGAGGTCGCAAACACGCCCTTTGGGTCGCTGACCCGCACGTCACGCAGCACCATCGCGCCATAGACCGATCCCTCGATCCGCCCGACCTTGACGTTCAACCCGCTTGCCGTCGTGAACTTGCCGATCTGATCGACGACCAGCCTTTTGCCGACGCCGGTGTTCAGCCCCAGCACCGCGACCAGCAACAGCGCCGCCAATCCGACCAGTGCGATCAACACCCATTTCGCCACGCGCTGCCACATCGGCGCACGCACGATCACAGTCTCGGTAACCTCGGGTTCGACGGCTGCCCCCTGCTCGACCATCAGAATGCCTGACCAATCGAGATATACAGCGCGACCTTGGACTCGCCCGGCTTGCGCCCGATCGGCGTCGCCACATCGAGCCGCAACGGCCCGAAATTGGTGTAGATGCGTCCGCCGATACCTGCGCCAAAGCGGATGCGGCTGAACTGCGGCAGCGTTTCCTCATAGACCTGGCCCGCGTCGATAAACGGCACGATCCCCAGATTGCCGAAACGATAGCGCGCCTCGATGGCGAACTCGTTGAAGCTGCGCCCGCCGACCGGTTTGCCGTCCGGTGCGCGCGGCCCCAGTTCCTGATAGCCAAAGCCGCGCACCGATCCGCCGCCGCCTGCATAATAGCGCCGCGACGGGGCCAGCTCGTTGCGCTCGATCCCCTGGATCGTCCCGAACCGCGCGCGACCGCCGATCACGATCGCGTCGGTTACCGGGTAATAGATCGTCCCCTCCGTCATCACCCGCGCATAGGGGCGCGTGCCGCCGCGCACCGATGCCTCCGGGCTGACGTTCAGCTTCACACGAAACCCGCGCGTCGGGTTGAGCAGATCGTCGGACTTGTCCCACCCGGCGAACAACGGCAGCGCGCCGATGAAATACAGGTTCCGGCGGCGTGCGTTGCGGGTAAAATCGAACCCGTCTTCGCTCGTCCCGACCAGCTCGATGCCATAGCTGTAGGTCAGCGGCTTCTGCCAGATCGGCGTCGAGTCATAGGATACCCGCGCCGACAGCGTGCCGGTCAGTCCGGTAAACGCCTCGACATCCGATCGCAGCGCCGATGCCACGATCTGAAACGTGCGGTCGCGCTGTCGGGCATTGGACCGGCGGAAGGTCGCGGATGCGCCCTGTTCCTGCGTACCCAATATACCGGTGGCGATCAGCGCGCCCTCATCCGGGAACAGGTTGCGATGCGTCCAGCTCACCTCGGCACGGAACCCCTGCCCCGTGCTGAAGCCGACTTCGCCGGCCAATGTGCGCGGCGGTCCCGCCATTTGCCGGACCATCAGATCGACATATTCGGTCCCGTCCGGCCCCGCCTCGCCGGTCTTTACCGGCTCGACCGTCACGGTGGAAAACAGGCTGGTGGCGATCAGCGCATCGCGCAGATCGTCCACCTTGCGCGTATCGTACAGGTCGCCCTGCTTGAACCGGGTCAGCACGTTGATGTGATCCGGCTCGAACACCTTGGTACCCTCGGTCTGGATACCCCGGAAACTCGCGCGCGGCCCGACCGTGACCGGCAACAGATATTCGCCGGTCTGCTTCGCTTCATCCAGCAGGATGTCGCGCTGCCCCACCTCGGCAAAGGGATAGCCGGTCTGCGGAAGCACCAGGCTGACCGCCGCTTCCGCCGCCTGTACGCGGATCGCGTCGATCGGCTCACCCACGCGCAGCGCGAAATTGTCGGCGATCAGGTTCGGTGGCACCGTCGCATCGGCCTCGATCTTGATCGACCCGATCTTGTACAGCGGCCCCGGCACCGCCGCGATCACGGCTGTCACGCCCGTCGCGGGCGGAGGTGCCTGTTCGATCGACGCCACTGCGGTCGCATCATAATAGCCCAGCGACTTCATCAGCCGCACCGCCAGCGCCTCGTCCTCGCGCGCCCGCGCCCCAATGATCGCGGCATTGGCGGCAACCCCGTCGCCATCCTCCAGCGCGGACAGGTCGTTGAACTGATCGTCCAGCCCGATGGTGTCCAGCCCGGTGACGCGGGTGGCATAGCGGATTTCGACGGTCGCCTCATCGTTGGTCGGCGCGACTTCGGCCACCGGCGTGGTGTCGAATTCGGTGATCGGCGGCAGCGGCGCGGCAAGTTCGGTCTCGCTCGGCCCGGTTTCCTCACCCAACAGATCGACGTCCGCTGCCGGCGGTGCGGCCGGGTCGAGCGGCACCATCGGCTCCAGCGGCGCGTTCATGTCGTCGGTCAGCGGCGGCAGCGACTTCTCGAACTCGTCGTCGGGAACGATCGTCGTCGTGTCGGGCTCCGTAGGTGTCTCTGGGGCTGGCTTGGGATCGTCGGCGGGCGCGCTTTGCCCCGGCTTGCCCGCGCTCCCACCGATCTGCGCCAACGCAGTCGCGGGTAGCAGCAGACCGCCCGCAAGCAGCAAGAACAGGAGATTGACGCGCAAAATTTCCAAATCTCCCGAGGGGATCGCGCTCAAGCCGACATTGGCGCGCACCCGCTCGCTAACCTAACGAGCGAGCGGGTGGAAGGTTCAAGCGATAAATCGTTCGATTTCAGCCGCGTGCCTTCGCCTCGGCGCGGAACCGGTGCAACAGCGGCTCGGTATAGCCATTGGGCTGCGCCGACCCCTCGAACACCAGCGAGCGGGCGGCGTGATACGCCAGGCTGGTGTTCTCGTTCCCCGCCATCGGCTGATATAGCGGATCGCCTTCATTCTGCGCATCGACCTTCGCTGCCATTCGCACGAGCGCCGCATCGATATCGTCCTCGGTCGCAACCCCGTGCAGCAGCCAGTTGGCCATATGCTGCGAGCTGATGCGCAACGTCGCGCGATCCTCCATCAGGCCGATATCGTGGATATCCGGCACCTTGGAACAACCGACGCCCTGATCGATCCAGCGAACGACATAGCCAAGGATGCCCTGCGCGTTGTTATCCAGCTCGCGCGCGACCTCATCCGGCGTCCAGTTGCGCCCCGCCTGTGCCACCGGGATCGTCAGCAATGGCCCGAGTGGCGGCACCGCCTCCCCGGCAATCTCCCGCTGCCGCGCGAACACATCGACCTTGTGATAATGCATCGCGTGCAGCGTCGCGGCGGTCGGCGAAGGCACCCACGCGGTATTCGCGCCGCTCATCGGATGGCCGATCTTCACCTCGATCATCTCCGCCATCCGGTCGGGTGCCGCCCACATCCCCTTGCCGATCTGCGCCTTGCCCGACAGCCCGTGCTTCAGCCCGATGCGAACATTGCGATCCTCATACGCCTTGATCCAGCTCGACGCCTTCATCTCCGCCTTGGGCACCATCGGCCCGGCGCGCATCGATGTATGGATCTCGTCGCCGGTGCGGTCGAGGAAGCCAGTGTTGATGAACGCGATCCGCCCTTTCACGGCCTTGATGCACGCGGCGAGGTTGGCGGAGGTCCGCCGCTCCTCATCCATCACCCCGACCTTGATCGTGTGGCGGTCGAGGCCCAGCATATCCTCCACCGCGTCGAACAGCCGGTTGGTGAACCCAGCCTCCTGCGGCCCGTGCATCTTCGGCTTCACGATATAGACGCTGCCCGCACGGCTGTTGCGATGCGTCCCCAGGCCGCGCAGGTCATACAATGCGATAAGGCTGGTCATGATCGCGTCGAGGATGCCTTCTGGCGCTTCACCGCCTTCGATCATCACCGCTGGCGTGGTCATCAGATGCCCGACATTGCGCACGAACAGCAGCGAACGACCGGGCAAGGTCAGATCGCTGGCGTGTGGCCGCTGATACACACGGTCCGCCGCCAGTTCGCGAGTCAGCGTCTTGCCGCCCTTCTCGAACGTCTCGGTCAAATCGCCGCGCATCAGCCCCAGCCAATTGGCATAGGCCGCGACCTTGTCCTCGGCATCGACCGCCGCGATCGAATCCTCCAGATCGACGATCGCGGTCAGCGCACTTTCCAGCACGACATCGGCAATCCCGGCCGGATCGCCGCGCCCGATGATGTGGCTGCGGTCGATCACCACTTCGATATGCAGGCCGTTGTGCACGAACAACAACGTTTCGCCGCGCGTCCCCACCAGCTGCGCCGGATCGGCCAATGGCAGGTCGCCGCCCGCAAAGTCCGTCCACTTCATGCCCGTCAGCGGTACGGCCTCATCCAGAAACGCTTTCGCCGCGGCGATTACCTGTGCGCCGCGCGCTGCGTCATAACCGCCCGGTGTCGCATTTCCCGGCAGCGCATCGGTGCCATAGAGCGCGTCATACAAACTTCCCCATCGCGCATTGGCGGCGTTGAGGACAAATCGGGCATTCAGCGCGGGAACGACGAGTTGCGGCCCCGCCATCGTCGCAACTTCGGCATCGACATGTTCCGTCGTCACTGCAAACTCGTCCGGCTCGGCAACCAGATAGTCGATCGATTTCAGGAACGCTTCCTGCGCCGCCGGATCGCTCGCCCGCGCCGGATCGTCCATGCACCAGACATCGATCTGCTCCTGCAGCATGTCGCGCTTCGCCAGCAGCCCGCGATTCTCACCCGCAAATTTCTCGAAGATCGCCGATGCGTCGCTCCAGAACGCCTCGGCCGCGATGTCCAGATCGGGCAGCACCCGTTCCTCGACGAAGCGCGCAAGCGGCTCGGCCACCGAAAGTCCGGCGCGAGTCTGATAAGCAGTCATTGGAATCCTCCTGGGTAACCTGTGTGCCCTGGGGAGGCGGTCGCTGCTTAGAGGAGGTGGGCGGGGTCGATCAAGACCCCGGATCGATCGCCGCCGCCGCCGCCTCGACCCGTTCCAGCATCGCGCGCAGCTGCGACTGTTCGTCGTCGGTCAGGCTGGCGAAAATGCGACGTTCCAGCTCAAGCGCCTGGGGCGCGATCTGGCGGTACAGTGCCCAGCCATCGCCGCTGAGGTCGAGCAGATGCGAGCGCTGGTCGTCCGGATTAGGCGTGCGGGTAATCAGCGCGCGTTCGTACAGCGAGATCGCCGCGCGGCTCACTGTCACCTTGTCCATCCGCGTGCGTCCACACAGCGCCTGCTGGCTCATCGATCCGAACTCGGCAAGCACAGTGACCAGCCGCCACTCCGGGATGCGCAGGCCGAACTGGGCGTGATAGGCCCCGGCGATCGTCCCCGACACGCGGTTCGACGCCACCGACAGGCGGTAAGGCAGGAACGCATCGAGTTTGAGTGTTGCCGTCATATGACACTAAATGCCCAAATCCCGGTTCGGACGCAATGACAGCAAAGCTTCATTGCGCCCCAACCGGGACTTTCGACAGATTATATCAGGTCATTTCACGCGCCTGGACCCGCTCCAGCCGTGGCGACAACAGGTGGATCGCCGCGACCGCGATGAAATAGGTCACGGTGCACGCCGCAAAGATCAGCGTGTAATTGCCGGCCGTCGCATCCAGAACCAGCCCGGTGGACTTGGCCATAATCATGCCGCCGACGCCGCCCGCGAACCCGCCCAGCCCGATGACCGAACCCACCGCACGTTTGGGGAACATGTCGGGCGGGATCGACAGAATGTTCGATGAAAACGCCTGATGCCCCGCCAGCGCGATGCCGATCAGCACCACTGCCAGCCACATATTCTCCAGCCCGCTGACGAACAGCAACGGCAACACGCAACACCCGGCGATCAACATCGTCGTCTTGCGCGCGAAGTTCACGCTATGCCCGCGCTGGATCAGTTTGGACGACAGCCACCCGCCCGCGATGCTGCCGACGTCCGACAACAGATACATGACGATCATCGGCAACAGCACGACCTTCAGGTCGACATTATAGGTCGAGCTGAAATACTTCGGCAGCCAGAACAGCATCAGGAACCACACCGGATCGGTCAGGAATTTGCCGATGGCGAACGCCCATGCCTCGCGCGTGCGCACCACCGCGCTCCAGCCGATCTTTTCGACCTGTTCCGGCGGATCATGCTCGATCCACGCCAGCTCGCCCTCGCTTACCGTGCCGGTTTCGCGCGGGTTGTTATAGAATTTCAGCCACAGGATCAGCAGAATGACGCCGAACAGGCCCGAATAGATAAAGGTGTCGCGCCAGTCCAAACCCAGCCAGGTCATGAACACCCACAGGGTCGGCGCGGTCAGGATCACACCGATCGTGGTCGCGGAGTTGACCCAACCGATGGCGTAAGCGCGTTCCTTCTGGGGAAACCATTCGCTGCTCGCCCGCACGACCGAAGGAAAATGCCCGGCCTCGCCCACGCCCAGCACGACGCGCGCCGCCATGAACGATGCGACCGAGGAGGCGAAGCCGTGCGCGACATGGCCCACCGTCCAGATCGTGATGGCGATGCCATAGCCGATCTTCGGCCCGAACCGGTCGACCAGCCAGCCCATCAGCAAGAAGCCTAACGCATAGGCCGCCTGAAACGCAGTGACGATGTTGCCGTAATCATTCTCGTTCCAGCCAAGCTCTTCGCCCAGCCCGGGCGCGAGAAGCCCCAGCATCGTGCGGTCGATATAATTGACCGTGGTGGCGAAAAACAGCAGCGCGATAATCAGCCAGCGACGCCCGCCCACTTTCGCAACCACTGCTGCGCGTACCGTTTCGGCCGGGTTTTCAGCCCGCGTCGTGTCCATTTAGCTTCTCCTGCTTCCTCTCGGGCGTGGCTGCTTCGATCGAGCAGCTCACACGCATATCCTTGAACATGGCGACGACGTGCGCGCCCGGCGCGACTTCGTGTACGCCGGTTACTGCGCCCGACGAAACCCATTGTCCGGCCTTGAGCGCGATGCCGCGTGCGGCGAGCGCCTCGAACAGGAAGCGCGCGGCACCGATTGGGCCGTCCAGCATCTGCGCCGCCGTCGCCGCGCCCGCCTCGACACCGTCGATCGTCAGGGAAACCGGCCAGTCGATGAAATCGACATTGTGCCAGTTGGCAATCGCATCGCCAATCACCAGCCCGTAATTGTTGCCGAAATCGGAAATGGTGACCAACGGCCCCATCGCGTTGATGCCGGGAAAGGGCGAACTGGCAATCTCCAGTCCGACATGCACCGCGTCGATCAGGTCGGCCGCTTCCTCCATCGTGTAACTGGTTTTCGTCGGATCGGGGGTGCGGGCGATGCGTAGCAGAAACTCCGCCTCAGCCGCCGCAAAACCTTCCGCGAACACCGGCATCGCCAGCCCGTCGGTGGCATCGCACACGCTGTCGGCGAAAATCGGTCCGGCCAAGCGGTTGGTGCCCAGTTCGCCGTCGAGCGGCGGGCCGATCTTGCCGACTTTCCACCCCACGACATCGCCACTCGCCAGCGCCAGCGCACGATCCTGAATGGCATAGGCATCCGCGATCGAGGACGGCGGTTCGCCGGGATAGTCGGGCAGCCCGCTCGCGGTGCGGCGCGCGGCGACGAACGCCTCCGCAATCCCGTCCAATCTGTTCATCCACCCCTCACTCATCTTCTTTGCGCCGGGGGTAATGGAAACCGGTGTCATTGACAAGGGCGCTGTATCATCGATCCAGCAACGTCGCAGTCTCGCCGTTGCGGATCGCGGCAAGCGCGCTTTCGACGGCGTTACGGAACGGCGCATACGCCGTCAGTGCGGGCGGGAAAATCGCATCGAGTGCCAATAATCGTTCCGTTAATTGTGCCGGGTCCGCGCCGAGTGCGACCTCCGCCAGTTGCGCGGCCAGGGGATCGGTAATCGCCTCGCCCGCATCTACGCGCGCCGCGATAAACGCCATCCACGCCGCCACCGGCACTGCCAGCCGATCGACCGGCCGCCCCGCCCGGATCACCGCCGCAACGGTATCGAGCAGCCGGTACGGCAGCTTTTGCGACCCGTCCCACGCGATCTGTGACAACAGATGCCGGATCGCCGGATTGCGGAAGCGCGTCAGCACGTCCTGCGTATAAGCCGCATGGTCCAATCCGGCGACTGGATCGAGCACCGGCACGATATCCTCCAGCGCCAGCCGCTCAACAAACGCCGCCAGCTTCGGCTCAACCATCGTATCGGCGACGGTTTCAAGTCCTAGCGCCAGCCCCAGATAGGCCTGGCTGGAGTGCAGCCCGTTCAGAATGCGCAACTTGGCCCGCTCATAACCGCCGACATCGCTAGTCAATGTCGCCCCCGCGCCCGCAAGGTCGGGGCCGTCGGCCAGTTCATATGGTCCGATCACCCATTGCGTGAACGCCTCACGCTGCACCGCCGCGCGATCCTTCAGCCCGATCCCGTCGGCAATCCGCGCCAGAAACGCGGCGTCGCTCGCGGGCGTAATCGAATCAACCATCGTATCGGGAAACGCCGCCTCCGCCGCGATCCACGTCGCCAGTTCAGCATCGCGAGTCGCCGCCAGTGCGATCGTCGCCGCACGCAACTTGCCGCCGTTGCCCGACAGATTGTCACAACACAGCACCGCGAATGGAGCCACCCCTGCGGCCCGCCGCGCCGCGAACCCGGCTACCAGCCAGCCCACGAAACTCCGCGGCTCGCCACCCTCATGGTCATGTACGATATCGGGGTGCGCCATATCGAGCGTCCCGTCACCGCTCAGGCAATAGCCCTTCTCGGTCACCGTCGAAGTCACGATCCGTACCGCCGGGTCCGCCAACAATTCCGCCACACGCTTACCGCCGCCCGGCCCGATCCACTCACGATGCGCGCCGATCACCCGCATCGACGGCTCGCGGTCCAATACACCCAGTGTGTAAAGCCCATCCTGCGCCGCCAGCGCCTCGACCGTTCCCGCCGACCGCAGCGACACCGCCGCAATTCCCCAACGCGGATCGCTCGCCAGCACCAGGTCGAAATAGGCCGCCTGATGCGCCCGGTGAAACGCCCCCGGCCCGAAATGGACGACACCGATCGATACGCTCGCCGGATCATAGGCCGGACGCGCCACGCCTGCGGGCAGCGCAGCCAGCGTCTCAAGCGACAGTCGGTTCATAGCGTCACACCCCGTTTCCAGATCGCAATCTCGCGCTCGTCATTGCGCTCAGCTGCAACTTCTTCACCCGAAGCGATCGCGGCGATTTTCTGCAACAGGTGATCCGCCGCCGCATCCGCACCCTCGGTCAACACCCGCCCCGCGTCGAAATCGATCCAGCCGGATTTGCGCGCGGCAAGGTCCGAATTCGACGCGATCTTCAGCGTCGGTGCTGGAAACCCCACCGGCGTTCCCCGCCCGGTGGTGAACAAAATCACCGTCGCCCCCGCCGCCGACAGCGCGGTCGACGACACCGCATCATTGCCCGGCGCCTCCAGCAGCGTCAGTCCGCGCCGCTTCACTTGCGCGCCATAATCGATCACATCGGTGACGATCGCCTGCCCGCCCTTTTGCACCGCGCCCAGGCTCTTTTCCTCCAGCGTGGTGATGCCGCCCGCGATATTCCCCGGCGACGGATTCTCCGACACCGGCTCGCCATGGTCGAGGAAATAGCGTTTGAAGCGGTTCACCAGCGCGCCGATCGCATCGAACGTCGCCGCATCGGCGGCGCGCGCCATCAGCAATTGCTCGGCCCCGAAAATCTCCGGAATCTCGGTCAGGATCGCGGTGCCCCCGGCACCGGTCACGCGATCGGCCATGACGCCGACCAGCGGATTGGCGGTCAGCCCGGACAGCCCGTCCGACCCGCCGCACTTCACCCCCAGCACCAGCCGGTCCAGCCCCATTTCCTCACGCGTTGCGGTCGCCGCGATCTCCGCCAGCTCAAGCACCGCCGCTACACCCTCGGCAATCTCGTCCGACGCCGCCTGCGCGCCAACCGTCCGCACCCGCGCACGCACATCGGCTGGCAGCGTTTCCAGCAGCGCCGACAATTGGTTCGATTCGCACCCGAGCCCGACCAGCAGCACCCCACCCGCATTGGGATGCCGCGCCAGCCCCGCCAAAATCGAGCGCGTCCCATCCAGATCGCCACCCAGCTGCGAACAGCCGAACGGGTGGGTGAAGGCATGCACACCGTCGATTCCTGCCGGCACCAGCACACCGGCCTTCGCCGCGATCTTTTGTGCCGTGCGCGCGACACAGCCAACGGTCGGCAGCACCCAGATCTCGTTGCGCGTCCCCGCCCGCCCATCGGCCCGCGCATAGCCGCGCCAGCGCACCGGCGAGGGAATCGACTTGCGCGCCGCGATGCCCGCGCCCGCGTCGTAGGCCGCCTCACCCACCAGCGCAGTCGCCACATTATGCGCATGAACATGCGCACCCGGCGCGATCGCCGCCGTCGCGCGCCCGATCGGAAAGCCATATTTGACGACCGGATCGCCCGGTGCATGCGGGATCAACGCCAGTTTGTGCGCGCGCGGCACCGCATCGCTCAGCGTCACGCCGAGTATGGTTTCCCCTGCGGCTAGGTCACGCAACGCCGTCGCCACGCTATCAGCGGGATGGATTTGAAGAGCAGCAAGATTCATCATACGAATACCGGTGTCACTACTTCACACTGCCACGATTGGCTAGGGGTCGGTTGCGCGCTATGCAATCGCCATGAAGAAAACGGGGCAGGCAACAATCAACGACGTCGCGCGACTGGCGAACGTTTCGAAAAAGACGGTCAGCCGTGTCATCAACCGCTCCCCCCTGCTGAATCAGGAAACGCGCGAGCGGGTGGAGAAGGTTATCGCCGACATCGGCTATGTGCCCAATCCGCAGGCGCGCGCGCTGGCGCTGCGCCGCAATTTCCTGATCGGCCTGATCCACGACAACCCCAACCCGCACATGGTGCTGAACGTGCAACAGGGGTTGCTGGAGGTGCTGCGCGACACCGAGTTCGAGCTGATCGTCCACCCGGTCGATCGCGGCTCCCCGACGATGCTCGACGATATCCGCCGCTTCCTCGAACGCCAGCGGCCCTATGGCGTGATGATCCTGCCGCCGATCTCCGAAAACGACACGCTAGCCGCGCTGTGCGAGGAAATCGGCGCGCGTTACGTCAGGATGGGATCGGCCCCGTTCGACGACGACAATCACATGGTCGCGTCCAACGACCGTGAGGCGGTGTGCGGCGCGGTGACGCATCTGATCGAGGCGGGGCATCGCCGCATCGGTCTTGTCATCGGCCCGCATGGCTTCCGTTCGGCGCATGAGCGGCAACAGGGTTATGAAGCCGCACTCGACGCCGCCGATATCCCGATCCAGCGCACGCTGATCGCACAGGGCGACTATACGTTCGAATCCGGCATGCGCGCGGCAGAGCGCCTGCTCGACCTGTCGCCGCGTCCGACCGCCGTGTTCAGTTCGAACGATGCGATGGCGGCGGGCGTCCTCCACACCGCCCGGCAACGCGGGCTGGAAGTCCCGCGCGACCTGTCGATCGTCGGCTTCGACGACACCTCGATCGCCTCGCACCTCTGGCCGCCGCTCACCACGGTTCGCTGGCCGATCGCAACGATGGCACGGGCCGCCGGATTGAAGTTGATCGGGGACGGCGAAGATGAGGAAAGTGGCGAATCGCTGTTCGTATCGACCCTGATCCGTCGCGCTTCGGTTGCTGCCCCGATGGAATGAAGCGTTGAAAAAGAACCTGACACCGGTTACCGGGTCGGGACAAACTAGAGAGAGGAAGTTCGGCAGTGCGCCCTCTGGCACTCGATCCCGACCGGCTGTTTCCCGCCGACCCGACGACGCGCAGCATCGCCCGCACGCTATATGCGGAGGTCGCGGACCTGCCGATCGTAAGCCCGCACGGTCACACCGATCCGGCGTGGTTTGCAACCAACGATGCGTGGGAAAACGCGACCGAATTGCTGCTCGCGCCAGACCATTATGTGTTCCGCATGCTCTATTCGCAGGGGGTGGACCTCGACGCGCTACGCGTGCCACGGCTGAGCGGCGTCCCTGCAACGGATCCGCGCGCGGCGTGGCGGCTGTTCGCCAGCAACTATCACCTGTTTCGCGGCACGCCCTCGCGCATGTGGCTCGACCATGTTTTCGCGGAAGTGTTCGGCTTCAACCAGGCGCTCGAAGCCGCCACCGCCGACAGCTATTACGACGCGATCAACGCAGCCCTCGCCACCCCGGAATTCCGCCCGCGCGCGTTGTTCGATCGCTTCCGCATCGACTTCCTCGCCACGACCGAGGGCGCGGACGATCCGCTCGAACATCATGCTGCGATCCGCAAATCGGGCTGGGCCGGACGCGTCGTCACCACCTATCGCCCCGATTCGGTGATCGATGTCGAGCATGAGGCATTCGCGGGCGCGCTCGAAGCATTCGCCGGCCTGACGGGTGAAGATGTCCACAGCTGGACCGGCTATCTCGCCGCGCACCGCAAGCGCCGCGCCGATTTCCGCATCGCCGGGGCGACCGCTACCGACCACGGCTTCGCCACCGCGCAGACCGCCAACCTCTCGACCGCCGAGTCAGAAACCCTGTTCGCACGCATCATCGGCGGCACATGGGACGCCGCCGACGCCGAGCTGTTCCGCGCGCAAATGCTCACCGAAATGGCGAAGATGAGCGTCGAGGATGGCATGACGATGCAGATCCATCCCGGCGCCTGCCGCAACCATAATGCCAAGCTGTTCCACAGCCACGGCCGCGACAAGGGTGCGGATATTCCGACCCGCACCGATTATGTCGGCGCGCTGAAACCGATGCTGGACGTGGTCGGCAACGAGCCGGACCTGACCGTCATCCTCTTCACCCTTGACGAGTCCACCTACGCCCGCGAGCTCGCGCCGCTGGCGGGTCATTATCCTTGCCTGCGACTTGGCCCGAGCTGGTGGTTCCACGATTCGCCGGAGGGCATGCGCCGTTTCCGCGAGATGACGACCGAGACCGCCGGTTTCTACAACACCGTCGGCTTCAACGACGACACCCGCGCCTTCCTGTCGATCCCCGCGCGGCACGATGTTGCGCGCCGCATCGATTGCGGCTTCCTCGCCCGCCTCGTCGCCGAAGGGCGGCTGGAGGATTGGGAAGCCGTCGATCTGGCGCAGGAACTGACCAACGGCCTCGTCCGCAAAGCCTATAAACTCGATAATCTCACCCCGGTCGCAGCAGCGGCCTGACTGGAGTCTCCCATGTTCGATCGCACTTACTACGCCACGCATCCCGACATGATGGAGTGCGTCTCCAATGAGGAACTGCGCGACCGCTATCTGATCCCCGGCCTGTTCCGCGAAGGCGAGGTCGTCCTCAACTACACGCATGCCGACCGTTTCGTGATCGGCGGCGTCGCGGTCGGCAGCGCCCCGGTGCTGCTCCCCGCGCAGACCGAACCCGCCTCCGCCGTCGGCCACCCCTTCCTCGAACGCCGCGAGATGGCGGTCGTCAATGTCGGCAGCGTCGAAGGCACCGTCACCGTCGATGGCGAGAGCTTCACGCTGGGCAACAAGGACTGCCTCTACGTCACGATGGGCGCAAAGGACGTGTCGTTCAGCGGCCCCGGCGCGCGCTTCTACATCGCCTCATGCCCCGCGCATAAGGGCTTCCAGACCCGCAAGCTCGGCATCGCCGACGCCAACAAGCTCGAGCGCGGCAGCCTGGAGGAATCGAACGAGCGCACCATCTTTCAGCTCGTC
Source organism: Sphingomonas sp. LT1P40 (assembly GCF_036663835.1). NCBI lineage: Bacteria > Pseudomonadati > Pseudomonadota > Alphaproteobacteria > Sphingomonadales > Sphingomonadaceae > Alteristakelama > Alteristakelama amylovorans. The sequence goes on along the minus strand of NZ_JAXOJT010000002.1, from coordinate 1,086,368 downwards.
ATCCCCGGCGTGTGCGACAGCGCGCAGCTGGTCATGGGCCTGACCGTGCTGAAGCCCGGCAGCGTGTGGAACACCATGCCACCGCACATTCACGAGCGCCGCAGCGAGATCTATTTCTACTTCGAACTGGACGATCTCGATAAGGATCGCGTGTTCCATTACATGGGCGAAGAAGACGCGATGCGTCACATCGTGATCCAGAACGAAGAGGCCGTGATCAGCCCGCCCTGGTCGGTCCATATGGGTTCCGGCACCAAGGCCTATGCGTTCATCTGGGCGATGGCTGGCGAGAACCAGGATTATACCGACATGAACGTCCTCGACATCTGCCAGCTGGCGTGAAGCTCCCCTCCCGCTTGCGGGAGGGGTTGGGGGAGGGCTTGTCCGCCAGTCCTCCGTCCGAAACAGTCCCTCCCCTAACCCCTCCCGCAAGCGGGAGGGGGACTTGGAACGACCCATGACCAACCCCTTCGACCTGACCGGCAAGGTTGCCATCGTCACCGGTGCCAACACCGGCATCGGCCAGGGCATCGCGCTGGCCCTCGCCGCCGCCGGTGCGGACATCGCCGCCGTCGGCCGCTCCGCCGCGACCGAAACCGTCGAAAAAGTCCGCGCGCTCGGCCGCCGCGCCGAGATCATCAGCGCCGACCTCTCGACGATCGAGCCGGTCCAGCGCGTGGTGGAAGAGACGCTGGATAAGCTCGGCGGTCTCGACATCCTCGTCAACAATGCCGGCATCATCCGCCGCAACGATGCGGTCGATTTTACCGAGGAAGACTGGAACACGGTGATGGACACCAACCTCAAATCGGTGTTCTTCCTGTGCCAGGCGGCGGCGCGGCACATGATCCCCAATGGCGGCGGCAAGATCATCAACATCGCCTCGATGCTGACCTTTCAGGGCGGCATCCGCGTGCCGAGCTACACCGCATCCAAATCGGGCGTGGGCGGCCTGACCAAGCTGCTGGCAAACGAATGGGCAAGCAAGGGCATCACCGTCAACGCGATTGCGCCCGGCTATATCGCCACCAACAATACGGCGGCGCTGCAGGCGGATGAGAACCGCAACCGATCGATCATGGAGCGTATTCCGGCGGGCCGCTGGGGTGATCCATCCGATCTTGGCGGCGCGGCGGTTTTCCTCGCCTCCAGCGCATCGGACTATGTGCAGGGCCACATCCTCGCGGTAGATGGCGGCTGGCTGGCGCGGTGATGCCAGCGTCGCGGGGAAAAGCGTAATGACCGGTCGCATCGTCTGTTTCGGGGAACTCCTGCTCCGCCTTACCGCGCCCGGCCGCGAGTTGCTGATGCAGACCGGCCACCTCGACGTGCATGTCGGCGGTGCCGAGGCCAATGTCGGCGTCGGCCTCGCCAGCCTTGGCCACCCGGTTTCAATGGTCAGCGCGGTGCCGGACAATCCACTGGGTCAGGCCGCGATCCGCTTCGTGCGCGGCTACGGCGTCGATGCGTCGAACGTCCAGTTGCGCGACGGCCGCATGGGGCTGTATTTCCTGTCGGTCGGCGCGGGCCTTCGCGCCTCCGATATCGTCTATGACCGCGCCGCCTCGTCCTTCGCCGAAGCCCCGGCCGACGCGTTCGACTGGCGCACGATCCTCAACGGCGCGAGCATGCTCCACCTCTCCGGCATCACCCCCGCACTCGGCCCCGCGACTGCGCAGGCCGCGATTCGCGCTGCCGAGACCGCACGCGACATGGGCGTGCCCGTCAGCTTCGACGGCAATTACCGCGCCCGCCTGTGGAAAGCATGGGACAGCGATCCGCGCGGGGTGCTGACCCAACTCGTCAGCCTCGCCGACACGATGTTCGGCAACCACCGCGATGTCTCGCTGCTGCTCGGCAAGACCTTCTCCGGTGACGGGTCCGACCGCCGCCGCGAGGCTGCCGAGGCCGCCTTCGACGCCTTCCCGAACCTGAAACGCATCGCCTCGACCGCACGCCATGTCGACGATGCCGACCGCCACCGCATCGCCGGTCGGATCGACACGCCCGAGCGCGGCTACCAGACCGAGGAAGTCGTGGTTGCCGGGATCATCGATCGCATCGGCGGCGGGGACGCCTTTGCGGCAGGTATCCTCCACGGCGTGCTGTCGGGACAGGATTTGGAGGGCATTGTCACTTCGGGCCTCGCGCTCACCTGCCTCAAGCATTCGCTCCCCGGCGACGCCAGCCTGTTCGGGCAGGCGGACATCGACGCGTTCCTCGAAGGCGGACTGGACGTGCGACGGTGATCGGGCGGCGGACGCTTCTGGGGGCGGGTGCCATACTGACGGCCCTGCCCACCGCCGCGTTCGCCCAGACCGACCCCGTCGCCACCGGCAAGGGCGGACGCTGGCAGGGCAAGCGCGACGGCAACACCGCCGCCTTTCTCGGTATCCGCTATGGCAACGACACCAGCCGCACCCGCTTCCGCCCCGCGAGCGCACCGGATGCGGCCCGTGACACGCTGACCGCCACCGAGTTCGCCGCCAGTTGCCCGCAAACCGGGCGCGCATCCAACCAGCGCGAGGATTGCCTGTTCCTCAACGTCTGGACGCCGCAAGCCAACTCGAACGCGAGCCGCCCCGTCATGGTCTATTTCCACGGCGGCGCTTACTCGAACGGCACCGTCATCGAACCGCAAGTGTTCGGCCAGACGCTCGCTGAAAAAGGCGATGTGGTCGTCGTCACCGTCAATCACCGGCTCAATGCGCTGGGTTATCTGTACCTCGCCCGGCTCGATCCTCGCTTCCCCGACAGCGGCAATAACGGCCAGCTCGACCTGATCCTCGCGCTGAAATGGGTGCGCGACAACATCGCCGGATTCGGCGGCGATCCGCGCAGGGTGATGGTGTTCGGCCAGTCCGGCGGAGGTGCGAAGATCGCCACGCTGATGGGCATGCCCGCCGCCACAGGCCTGTTCCACACCGCCGCAACGATGTCCGGTCAGCAAGTCACCGCCAGCGGCCCGTTGAACGCCACCCGCCGCGCCGAAGCCTTGCTCGACCGGTTGAAAGCCAAACCCGGCGACCTGATCGACATGCCGGTCGAGAAATTGATCGAGGGGCTGAAGGCCGAAGACCCGATCCTCGGCGGCGGGGTCTATATGGGCCCGGTGCTCGACATGAAATGGCTGACCCGCCACCCCTTCTGGCCCGACGCCAATCCGCTGGGCAATGGCATCCCGCTGATCCTCGGCAATACCCGCGACGAGACCCGCGCCTTCGACGATCCCAAGTCCGACGTTGTCCGCACGCTCGACTGGGCCAACCTCGCCGCCCGCATCGCCCCGCGCCTGCGCATCGACGCCCACCCCGAATGGGTCGTCGCCGAGTATCGCAAGCAATTCCCCCGCTGGTCCCCGACCGAAATCTTCTACGCCGCCACCACCGCCGGCCGGAGCTGGCGCGGCCAGGTGATCGAGGCGGAAGAACGCGCGAAAGCAGGCGTCCCCGCCTGGGTCTATCAGCTCGATTACATCTCGCCGATAGAACCCGATCGCGGTGCCGCGCACACGCATGACATCCCGCTGGTGTTCGGCACGATCGGCGCGGAAGGGACGACGTCCGGCACCGGCCCGGCGGCTCGGGCGGTGTCCGTCACAATGCTCCACGCCTTCGTTAACCTCGCGGCGACGGGCAACCCCAACGGCAAGGGTGTTCCCGCATGGCCGAAACACACGCTGCCGCAGCGCCAGACGATGCTCTTCGATGCACGCAGCCGGGTGGCGAACGATCCGCGCCAATGGCAGCGCGAACTGTTCGCGCGGATTCCGTACATTCAGCCGGGAACTTGAAGGGCCATTTTTATCCTCCCCGGCACGGGGAGGGGGACCGCCGCGAAGCGGTGGTGGAGGGGGCGGGAGGCAAGCGAGTCCGGTGCGGATGGCCCCCTCCGTCAGCACTTCGTGCTGCCACCTCCCCGTGCCGGGGAGGATAAGGCTCCCATCCTACTCCCGCGTCTCCACCTTAAACCCCGCCAGCCGCGCCGGTGAGTTATACTCCCGCGATACCCCCACCACATAATCGCGGAATTCGGCGGCAGTCTTCAGCACCTCGCCCTCGCTCCACCCGGCGGCCAGCATATATTCGTAGCGCCCGTCCGCCCGCACCGGGAAGCGAAACAGCTCATTCCCCTGCTGCTGCGCGACCGAGACGTGGCGCGCGCGATAACTGTCCTTCACCACCAGCCCGATACCCGCATAAGCCACCGTCAGCGCATTCTGCGTTGAGTCCGTATCGTCGGGATTTCGGATCGCCTCGGGCGCCGTCGTCACCACCACGCCGCCCTGCCGCAGCCCCAGCGTCTCGCCCGCCTTCTTGCGGATACCCGCCGCGAACTGCACGCCCTTCCCCCCATCCCATTGACTGAAATGCACCTTCGCCGTCGCATAATTATGCCCGGCATAGGCGGTATAGACCTGTTCCAGCGCATACCGCCCCTTGCCGGTATTCCAGTTCATCGTCTTGATCCGCACCATCGACCGCAGCGGGCCGTTGACGATCACCTCGAACGCATAGCGCGTGTCCTTCAGCTGGTTGGTATTCCACCGCTCCTTCGCATCGGCATTCGGCGAGAATCGCGGCCGCGAAACCTTGTCGCTGCCCGGCGTCTCGAACAGCCCGATCCCGCCGCCGCCGAAACTGTCGTCCACCGACATGATGTCGGAGCCATAGGCCGGATCGACATAGGCGACCGCATAACCGTCCCAGTTCTGCGTCAATATCTGCGGCGCGACGAGGATGTTCTTGCGCTTGCCATAGACGTCGGCGCTGTCGGGGAACCACAATTTCCACCCGACATTGCCGGACTCCCAGAACGGCACCATGTGCCGCGAATAGCTGCCGATCGCCGCCGCCGCGCCATGCGGGTTCCAGCCGCGCTGGTGAAAGCCGAGATAGAGATAATAGGTCCGCGTCTCACGCGGCTTCAGATCGGCCTGAAAGAACAATTCGTCCCACACGCCATCCTTGTCGAGATCGTCCATCTGCAGGTCGAGCGCGCGACCATTGGTCTCCTGCCGGATGCCGTGCGGCCCCATCACCGCCAGTTGCTCCTTGGTCGGCACCGGGCGCGGCGCGCCCGCCGGATCGACCAGCGTCACCGTCAGTTCGTGCATCCCGGCAAGCTCGGGGATCTGCGTGGGCGTGATGACCACCGGCGTCGCGCGAACGGGCTGATTGAGGTCGTTGGTGATCTGGATCGCGATCCTGCGGACCGGCTTGAAGTCCTCACGGACATACCAGTTATCGGACGGCATTGCCTGGACGGGAACTGCGCCAGCCACTGCCAGCGCCGCGATACAAATAAGCCGCCCGGGCATGCCGTCTCCTGCTTCTACCTCACGCTTGAAGCGCTTTCATTAGTGTTATCATATGATTGATGAAGGTGCCAGTCGAGATGGCGACCGGCCCGTCCTCGGTGTCGAATGGCGAGGTATCGGTGATGTCGCCGACATCGGTCGAGCGATAGTCCCCAGGTGTGATGGTCGCCGATCCGTCGGCAGTATAGGGGTGGCTCATCGACTGAAGCTGGGTCGGCCACCAACCCTCTGCATTCAGCGCAGCGGCCAAAGCGGGGGCGTCCATCCCGTCCTTCACGCTGTTCTTGTCGGACCCCGGATCGACCTCGGCCAGCCACAGTTTCTTGAGCGGCTGACGCTCTTTCAACAGTGGTGAATCCTTCGCCGCCTCTGCCCCCGGCATCGCCTTCAGCTTGGCATATTCGGCGCGCAGTTTCGGCACGTCGATCGACCGGCGGGCATTGTAATGGCCGATCGTGTTCGCCGCGTCATAATCGGCATAATATTCGCCATTCACGACATTCGATCCGCGCCGGTGGACGAACAGCGGCTTGTTGCTGCCAATCTCGACAAAGGTCGGGAATTGTCGCCCGCCAATCTGCAATTCCGCAGGCAGCCGCACACTCTCCAGCCAGTCGAACGCCGCCGGAATGCCCGCCAGATATTTCGCATCGCCGGTCAGGCGGTAAAAGCTCATCAACTGCTCGATGTTCGACGCCGTCGTATGCGTGACGAGCGCCTTGGGCTCATAGGTCCGCGCACCCGCAGGCTTCAGGTCGAATGTGTGTTGCAGTCCCCAGCCCGCTTGCGGAGCCGCCTGCTGGCACGCGATATAAATATCCATGCCGCGCCGAATCGCGGGCAAAATGCGCGGATCGCCGATCGCCTGATGATAGGTCAGCAGCACGTCGATATTGTCGGCAATCACGCCGTCGTTAAAGGTGATGAGCCCGGTATAATCGGGCTTCCCATGCAGTCCGCCATCGGCGACCCCCGGCCAACGCTGCGGCCAGCCGCCATTCTCCAGCTGGCTCTCCAGAACAAAGTTGATCGCCTTGTCGAGACCGGGGCGGAACTTCGCGTCGCCCTTGGCCACGAAGATTCGGGTCAGGAAGCGGATCGCCTCGCCCGTGCCGCCATCATCGAAGGTGGCGTTGCCCCATGGGTGCTGAAATTCCTCCAGCCGCCACGCATTCTTGCCGATCGTGTCGTACCAGCGCTGAGTCGATTCAGCCCCGCCGAAATCGATGAAATAATGCCAGCCGCCCTTGGGCAACTGCCCGTCGATCAGCGCGCCCGCCGCCAGCGCCGCCGCCTCGTAATAGCTCTCGTCGCCGGTCGCATGCCATGCGTCGAGGTACAAATGCCCCATCGTCGCCGTCCCCGGCGGCTGCACCCACACCATCGACTTGTGCGCCTCAAGCTCGCCCCACACGCGCGAACGATCGGGGAGGTAGCTCCACAGATAGCCGCCGCGATAGGCGATTTTGTCGACCATGAACTTCGTCGCGCGCTTCATCGTGTCGAGGATCTGCGTGCGATCCGCAGTCTTCGCGCAGGCCTGAAGCGGGAGCGCGGCCATCGCGGCGGAGGCGGCGAGGAAGGTGCGGCGTGCAATCATTTTACAGGAACCTTTTCAAGCGGATAGCTGATGATGAGCACCAGCGGCGCACGGCCGGTCTGGCGAATGCCGACGCGCGCGCCGGTATAGAGATAGGCGGTCATGCCGGCCTTCAGCGGCGCGACGGCTCCATCGGATTCGACCACGCCCGTGCCGGACATGACCGAATAAACCTCGTCGTGATCGATCGGATGGACGCCGATCGCTGCCCCGCGATGCAGCGCGCGTTTGCGATACTCCATCATCCGTCCCGGCACCCCGTCGGTGATGCGCCACGCGGTGCTCATGCCGATCTTCCCGTGCGGCGGCGGCTCTTCGACGCGCTTGGTGGCCTCATCGACCACGACCATCGGGCGTGCGCCCTGCCCGATCGCCCAGTCGATCCCGCCCATCACATGCCCGACGATGCGCGGATCGGACCACGCTTCGACGGTGTGGCCCAGGCCGGTGTAGAAAACCCGCCCACCCTCGAACGCATGCGCCCAGGCCAGCGGTCGTGGGTTTGCGCCCTTCTCGCCGATCGAAGCCGGGTCGAGCATCACCAGCGGCCGCAGTCGCGGGTCGAGATCGTCGTACCAATACCATTCGTCGATCAACTCGAACGTCGCGGGCAGATCGCGGATCGACGGGTGATCGAGCGCCGCGCGCGTCACCCGCCCCTTCGGCGTTCCCGCCGGATGCCGCGCGAACCGCGCCCCGATCATCCGGCCATACCAGTCCCAGCCGTAATGCGAATCCGCTGCGCCATGCACGCCGACGATCCCGCCGCCGCCGCGCACAAAGGCTTGCAGCGACTCGCGGCGTTTTCCGATCAGCCATTCGCTCGCCGGCTCTTTCGGCTTCGTCGTCGTGCTGACCAGCACGATTGCCGCGAACCCGCGAAGCTGCGTGACATCGTCGAACAGCGCCGGATCCTCGCTGGCTCGAACCGCATACCCCTTCGCCTGTGCCGCCCGCGTGATCGCCGCGATCGCCGGTTCGATCGATTCGTGACGAAAGCCGGTGGTGTGGCTGAAGATCAAGAGGGTGGGCGGCGGTGGCGCGGCGGCCGCCAGCAACCACATCCCCAGCGCCAGCAGAATCAGCCGCATCCGTCTCCCTCCCTCGCCGTTTCGCTCTCGGTCGCATGCTACAATCGCGGTGCAATCCGGATGTTACCGCTACAGACGCCTTCTTGACACGGACGCGATAACCGAACAATGTCCTTATGACACCGGTTTCTCAAGAGCAAACTTGACGGTGGACGACCGCGATAACGCGGCGGAAACGGGAGGATGACGCTGATTTCGCTGCGAATCGCAGCTTCGGCACCCCTCCCAACGATAATTTCGTCGGTCGCCACAGGGCGGCGGGCGTCAAATAGCCACCGGTGTCATGGGCACCGATTGAGAGGGGAAGTTTCAATGCGAGTCAGTCTCCGCCGCGCCGGCGTCCGGTTCCTTGCAGCCACATCGGTGTTTGTTATCGCTACCGCTGCCCAGGCGCAGGAAGCGCCCGCCGAGCCGGCACCCGAAGAGGAAGCCGAGGAGATCGTCGTCTCCGGCTTCCGCGCCTCGCTCGACGCCGCGCTGAACGTCAAGCGCCAGTCGGTTGCCGCGGTCGACGCCATCGTCGCCGAGGACATCGCCAAATTCCCCGACCAGAACCTCGCCGAATCGCTTCAGCGCATCCCCGGCATCGCCATTCAGCGCGACGGCGGCGAGGGGCGCTCGATCACCGTGCGCGGTCTCAGCTCGCAATTCACCCGCGTCCGCGTCAACGGGCTGGAGACGATCACGACATCGCATGACGGTGCCGCATCGAACCGCGATCGCTCGTTCGATTTCAACGTGTTCGCGTCGGAGCTGTTCAATTCTATCGTCGTGCACAAGACCGCCTCGGCGGAGCTGGACGAAGGTTCGCTTGGCGCGGTCGTCGATCTGAACACCGGCAATCCGCTGTCGGGCAAGGAAGGCTTCACCTTCGTCGCCGCCGGACAGGCCAGCTATAACGACCTGTCGGAAACCTGGGGACCACGCGTCGCCGGGCTGATCGGATGGAAGTCGCCCGATGGCACGCTCGGCGTCTCGATCTCCGCCGCTTACCAGAAGAGCAAGACCAACGAGATCGGCAACAACACCGTTCGCTGGGCGCAGGCGCGCTTCGATTCGGTAAACGGCACGCCCTGCTTCACGACCACGGCGGTTAGCGGCATCGGCTCCCCCAATGCGGGCGGCGTCTACACCCCGGGCCGCGTCGCCGCATGCGACGCGGCGGCGCTGTCCTTTCATCCGCGCATCCCGCGCTATGGCGAAATCACGCATTCGCGCGAGCGCCTGGGCCTGACCGGCACGATCCAGTGGTCGCCAAGCGAGGCGACCAAGGTGTCGATCGACGGCCTCTATTCCAAGTTCAAGGCCGACCGGCGCGAGAAATGGGGCGAAGTCCTGCTGCGGTCGAACGAGCGTTCGATCGACGTGGTCAATCCGACCTATGACAGCAACGGCAACATGATTACCGCGACGCTCAACGACGCCTGGGTCCGCACCGAGCATTTCCTGAAAAAGACCGACACCGAATTCTATCAGATCGGCGGCAGCTGGGATCAGGATATCGGCGACAGCTTCCGCTTCACGCTGTTGGGCGGCTATTCCAAGTCCGACGCGCAGGTGCCGGTCGAGACGACCGTCGTGTTCGACGACCGCGATGCCCAGGGTTACAGCTACAATTATACCGACATGACTCGCCCGGTGCTGACCTTCGGCACCAGCGTAACCAACCCCGCCAATTTCCAGCTGGCCGAAATCCGCGACCGCCCATCGGCTGTCGTCAACCAGTTCAAAACCGCGCAACTGCGCACCGAATGGGATGTGGTCGAGGGGTTCACGGTCAAGGCCGGCGGTGTCTGGCGGAAGTATAATTTCGACGCGACCGCCTTCACCCGCGACACCGCGGTGTGCGGCAATGGCGGCGCCGATCTGGTGCTGGGGACGATCACCTGCTCGCCCACCTCGCTGTTCGGTCCGACTGCGGTCTATGGCTTCCCGGTGACGTCGGCGCTGTCGGAAGTGTTCACGCTACGCGGATCGAACGCGCCCGCTGGCACGACGACATCGTGGCTGATCCCGAACCTGGACGCGACGACTGCCTTTACCAACCTATATGGCCGCACCGCACGGATCGACGCCGGTAACAACCGTGGCGTGACCGAAGAAACCAAGGGCGGCTATCTGCAATTCGATGCCAAGGGCAATGCGCTGGGCATCGACTATGCGCTGAATGCGGGCATCCGCTATGTCCGCACCGACCAGACGTCCTATGGCATCAGCAGCGGCGTGGTCGCCACGGTGAAGCGCGATTATGAGGACTGGCTGCCATCGGTGAACCTGGCGCTCTATCCAACCGAGAGCATCATCGTTCGCGGCGCAGTTGCCAAGGTGATGACCCGACCTTCGCTGGGCAACCTTACCCCCGGCGGTTCGGCGGACGGCTTCAACTATCGCATCACCAGCGGTAACCCGTTCCTCGACCCGTTCCGCGCGACCAGCTTCGATCTGGCGGTGGAATGGTATTTCGCGCCGCAGTCGATCTTCTCGGTCGCGCTGTTCAAAAAGGACGTGTCGAGCTTCCCGGTCGGCATCACGCGGACGGGCACCTTCACGGAGACCGGCCTGCCGGTGTCGGTGCTGTCGCCGTCGTCGCCCGCTGCGCTGAACCCGGCGTCGCTGTCGCAGCCGATCTGGACGATCGCCACCACCGGCAATGGTGCGGGCGCATCGCTGAAGGGTGCGGAAATCGCGATCCAGGCGCCCTTCAAGTTCCTGCCCGGTTTCCTGTCCAACTTTGGCGGGATCGTGAACGCCACCTTCGTCGATTCGACCGCGAGCTACACGCAACAGGGTCCGGCGACGGTGCCCGGCGGCGCACTGCCCAGCGTGGTGCGCGAGAACACGCTTTATGGCCTGTCGAAGCGTCAGTACAACGCGACCCTCTATTACGAGGACAGCAAGTTCAGCGCCCGCGCTTCGGTCAGCTATCGCGGGCCGTTCACCGACGCCGGTTCGGCGACCGGCAATATTTTCGAGGGCTATTCGGCGATCACCAATGTCGATGCTTCGGTCCGTTACAAGCTGACCGACTATCTCGAAGTCTCGGTCGAAGGCACCAATTTGACCGACGCCTATCGTGAGCGCTGGAACGATATCGACGAGCTGCGCAACTACGAGAATAACCACTTTGGCCGCACCATCCTGGTGGGTGCGCGGATCAAGATGTGACCGAGAGGGGGGGCATGGCGGACCGGGGTGGGGCACCGCTCCACCCGGGCCGCCGTGCTTTTCTAACCGCTGCGGGCGGCGGGGCGATAATCGCCTCCGCCGCTTTTGGCCAGACTGCCGCGCCGATGACCGGAAAACCGGGGCCGGCGGGGCTTCCCGACCCCGTAGAGACGATCGACCTGTGGCCAAAGGGCGCACCGGGCATGCCCGCCAATCCGCCAATCGAGACCGTCAACGAACGCAGCACCGACCGCGACCTCACCGACCGTGCCGTGTTCGGCATTACCCGCCCGCGCCTCGTCGTGTTCCGCCCGCTGCGTCCCAATGGCGCGGCGGTGCTCATCGCGCCCGGCGGCGGCTATCGCTGGGTGGTGGTGGACAAGGAGGGGTATGAAATGGGCCGCTGGCTGGCGGCGCGCGGTTTCACCGTATTCGTGCTCTTCTACCGCCTGCCCGGCGAAGGCTGGGCCGCCGGTCCCAATGTGGCGCTCAGCGACGCGCAGCGCGCCATGCGCCTGATCCGCCACCGCGCCCGCGATTACGGCATCGATCCGCAGCGGGTTGCCGCAATGGGCTTTTCGGCAGGCGGCCATCTCTGCGCCGATCTGCTCACCCGCTTCGACACGCGCACCTATGACGCCGTCGATGCCGCAGATCGCCAGCCCGCGCGCCCCACCGCCGCCGCGCCGATCTATCCCGTCATCAGCATGACCGCGCCGCATGCTCATCCCGGCTCCCGCGAATTGCTGATCGGCAAAAATGCGGCCGCCGATCTCGAACGCGCGCATTCGCCGAATTTCAATGTGCCAACCAATGCCCCGCCAACCTTCATCGTCCATGCCGAGGACGACGAAACCGTGCCGGTCGAAAACGCCCTGCTGTTGCGCGCCGCGATGCGGGCAAAGGGCATCCCGGTTGAAACGCACCTGTTCACGCATGGCGGTCACGGCTTCGGTCTGCGCAAGACGCTCGGCAAGCCGGTCGCGGTCTGGCCGGATTTGTTCACAAGCTGGGCCACCGGCCTCCTCGTCTAGGAATTTTCGATGCAGTTGACCCGCCGCAACCTGATGGGAACTGCGCTCGCTGGCAGCGGCACCCTGCTGATTCCCGGCGTAGAGGCCTCGCCCGCCGCCGCCCCTGCCCCCGACTGGAAACGCGGCTTCGACAATCAGCGCATTCCCGATCTGGGCGACGGGCGCTTTCTCAACCCGTTGATGGCCGGTGACCATCCCGATCCGACGATCCTGAAGGACGGGGCCGACTATTACATGACCTTCTCGACCTTCGATTCCTATCCGGGTCTGGTCATCTGGCACTCGCGCGACCTGATCAACTGGCGTCCCGTCGGCGCGGCGCTGACGAAGAATATCGGGTCGGTGTGGGCGCCCGAATTGTGCAAGCACAAGGGGCGCTTCTATCTCTACATCCCGACCAAGGGGCCGAACACCAGCTGGGTGATCTGGGCCGACAAGATCGAGGGACCGTGGAGCGAGCCGGTCGACCTCAACCTGCCAAACCATATCGACCCCGGCCATGCGGTGGGTGAGGACGGTTCACGCTGGCTGTTCCTGTCGGGCGGCGACCGCGTGCGCCTGTCCGACGACGGCCTCAGCTGCGTTTCGGAGCCGGAGCATGTCTACGATCCGTGGCGCTATCCCGCCGACTGGGTTGTCGAGGGCTTTGCGCCTGAAGGCCCCAAAATCACCCGCCACAATGGCTGGTTCTACATGGTTACCGCCGTTGGCGGCACGGCGGGTCCGCCGACCGGCCACATGGTCATCGCCGCGCGCTCGAAATCCATCAACGGTCCGTGGGAGAATTGCCCGAACAACCCGCTGGTCCGCACCACCTCACTAAGCGAGAAATGGTGGTCGCGCGGGCATGCGACATTGGTCGAGGGACCGGGCGGCGACTGGTGGAGCGTCTATCACGGGTTCGAGAACGGATACTGGACGCTGGGCCGTCAGGCACTGCTCGATCCCGTAGAGTGGACCGACGATGGCTGGTTCCGCATGAAGGGCGGCGACCTGTCGCAACCCATCGCCAAGCCCAAGGGCGGCGTGGCGACAGGCCCGCACGGCATGGCGCTGTCGGACGACTTCAAGACGCTGGCGATCGGCACCAAATGGAATTTCTTCAAGCCTGCCCCCGACGAACGCGGCCGCGCGCGCATCGACAAGGGCTCGCTGGTGCTGAAGGCACGCGGTGCCGCCCCCTCGACCTCTTCCCCGTTGCTGCTGATCGCCGGTGACCCGGCCTATAGATTCGAATGCGACATCCAAATCGCGCCCGGCGGGGTCGCAGGCCTAATCCTGTTCTACGACGAGAAACTCTATTGCGGCCTCGGCTTCGACGGCGAGCGTTTCGTCACCCACCAATATGGCATCGAGCGTGCCCGCCCGGCCAACCCGCACGGCCGAAAAATGCGGATGCGCGTCACCAACAACCGCCACATCGTGACGTATGACACCAGCGGCGACGGCGGAAAAACGTGGAAGCGTTTCGACCGCGGCATGGAGGTCTCGGGCTATCACCATAATGTCCGTGGCGGCTTCCTGATGCTCCGCCCCGGCCTCTATTCGGCGGGCCTGGGCGAGGCGCGATTCAGCAACTTCACGTTCGCGGCGCTCCCCTAAGCACGATAGCGCAGCGCATCCACGACCAAGGCGAATGCCGCCGAAGGCTGACGACGGCTGGGATAATAAAGATGATAGCCGTCAAACGGCGGCAACCAGTCCGCCATTACCCGCACCAGCCGCCCGTCCGCCAGCTGCGCCGCGACCCGATCCTCCATCACACACGCCAGCCCCAGCCCGGCAGTGGCGGCGCGCACGATCAGCGACATGCTGTTGAACGCCAGCTGCCCCATCACCCGCACCCGCTGCTCGCGCCCGTCTTTTTCCAGCTCCCATGCATAAAAGGCACCGCTGGAAAAGCGCAGGTTGATGCAGTTGTGACCGGTCAGATCGCGCGGCTCATGCGGCATGGGATAGCGCTCGAAATAATCGGGCGATCCCACCATCGCCATGCGCAGATCCGGCCCGATCCGCACCGCGATCATGTCCTGCTCCAATGCCTCGCCCAGCCGCACGCCCGCATCGTAGCGGTCGGCAACGATGTCGCGGAAACCGGAATCGAGCGACAGTTCGACATGGATGTCGGAGCGCGCCGAGGGTCAGAATGTCACTTGGCTCGAACCGGTCCCCGCCGAGCAGTATCGCACGACACAAGCGGTAAAATAATGCAAGACGGCACGGAATCGCTCGACAGGGGTTACATGAATAACAGCCGCGCGCGAACGCAGGCTTCAAGGGGATCGTACGCATGAAAATCGACGAGGAATTCAGCGTGAGCCGACGTGGCATCCTGATGGGCGGCGGTGCATCGGTCGCCATCGCCAGCGTGCCCGCAGTCGAAGCGCGCACCCCGCCAGCGCAGCCCGCGCCCTCCACGACGAGCGTCACGATGACTGTCAACGGTCGCAAACAGGCGGTGGAGGTCGATACCCGCACTACCCTGCTCGACCTGCTGCGCGAAAACCTGAAGCTCACCGGCACCAAAAAGGGTTGCGATCACGGCCAGTGCGGTGCCTGCACGGTTATCGTCAATGGCCGCCGGATCAATAGCTGCCTCAGCCTCGCGGTGATGCACGACGGCGACAAGGTCACCACGATCGAGGGTCTCGGCACCCCCGACAAGCTCCACCCGATGCAGGCCGCGTTCGTCAAACATGACGGATACCAGTGCGGATACTGCACCCCCGGCCAGATCTGCTCCGCCGTGGCAGTGCTCGACGAGATCAAGGCCGGCATCCCCAGCCACGCCAGCGCCGACATCAACGCCCGCCCACGCGCGACGAACGACGAACTGCGCGAGCGGATGAGCGGCAATATCTGCCGTTGCGGTGCCTATCCCAACATCATCGACGCGATGACCGAAATTGCGGGGAAACGCGCATGAAACCCTTCACCTACGAACGCGCGACTTCGCCTGCCGAGGCAGCCGCTGCCGCATCGCGGACTCAGGGCGCGAAGTTCATCGCGGGCGGGACCAATCTGCTCGACCTGATGAAGCTTCAGATCGAAGCCCCGACGCATTTGATCGACGTCAACGGCATCGGCCTCGACACGATCGAGAAAACGGAAGCCGGCGGCTTGCGCATTGGCGCGTTCGTGCGCAACACCGACCTCGCCGCCGACAAGCGCGTGCGCAAGGATTACGGAGTGCTCTCTCGCGCAATCCTCGCGGGCGCATCGGGCCAGTTGCGCAACAAGGCGACGACGGCGGGCAATCTGCTTCAGCGCACCCGCTGCCCCTATTTTTACGATACCAACCAGTCATGCAACAAGCGCAAGCCCGGCAGCGGTTGCGCAGCGGTCGGCGGTTACAGCCGTCAGCTCGGCGTGATCGGCACCAGCGACGCGTGTATCGCCACCTATCCCGGCGACATGGCGGTAGCGATGCGCGCGCTGGATGCGACGGTCGAAACGGTCAAGCCCGATGGGACCGCCCGCGCCATTCCGCTCGCCAGCTTCCATGTGCTGCCCGGCGACACCCCGCACATCGAGACCGCGCTGGAACCCGGCGAACTCATCACCGCCGTCACCTTGCCCGCCCCGCTCGGCGGCTCGCAATTCTACCACAAGGTCCGCGACCGCGCGTCCTACGCCTTCGCGCTCGTCTCGGTCGCTGCGATCATCCAGCGCGACGGCACCGGTCGTGTCGCGGTCGGCGGCATCGCTCCCAAACCGTGGCGCGTGGAGGCCGCAGAGGCATCGCTCCCGAACGGATCGAAAGCCACCGCATCCGTCCTCCTCGCAGGCGCGAAACCCACCGCCGACAATGCATTCAAGCTGACACTGGTCGAGCGCACGCTCGGTGCCGTGCTCGCGCAAGCGAAAGGCTGAGGCCCATGAAATTCGACACCCCCGCCGGCACCAACCCGATCGACCAGCTCAAAGTCGTCGGCAAGCCCACCGACCGCATCGACGGCCCTGCCAAGACCAGCGGCACCGCCACATACGCCTATGAGCAGCAAGCCGCCCCCAACGCCGCCTATGGCCATGTCATCGGGTCAGCGATCGCCAAGGGTCGGATCACGTCGATCAATCTCAACGAAGCCAAAGCCGCACCCGGCGTCCTTGCCATCGTCACCGCCGCCAATGCGGGCACGCTGGGCAAGGGCAATTTCAACACCGCCAAATTGCTCGGCGGCCCGGAAATCGAGCATTATCATCAGGCGATCGCCCTCATCGTCGCCGAAACGTTCGAGCAGGCCCGCGCCGCCGCCGCGCTCGTCCGCATTGAATATGCCCGCGAAAAGGGCCGCTTCGACCTCCACGCCGAGAAGGATAACGCCCAGCCGACCAAGGAACAGGCCGACATCAAACTCGGCAATTTCACGGGCGCATTCGATGCCGCCCCGGTCAAGCTCGACGCCACCTATCACACCCCCGATCATGCGCATGCGATGATGGAACCGCATGCCAGCATCGCGGCGTGGGACGGGGGCAAGCTGACGCTGTGGACCTCGAACCAGATGATCGCCTGGAGCAAGGGCGACATGGCGAAAACGCTCGGCATTCCGAAGGAAAACATACGCCTGATCTCGCCCTATATCGGTGGCGGTTTCGGCGGAAAGCTGTGGATCCGCGCCGACGCCGTTCTCGCCGCGCTCGGTGCCAAGGCCGCCGGTCGCCCGGTCAAGGTCGCGCTCACACGCCCGCTGATGTTCAACAACACGCCGCACCGCCCAGCGACGCTTCAGCGCATTCGCATCGGCGCGAACACCGATGGCAAGATCACCGCGATGGGCCATGAAAACTGGTCCGGCGATCTGCCCGCCGGCGGAATCGAGAATGGGACGGCGCAGTCGCGCTTCCTCTACGCCGGTGAGAACCGCATGATCCAGGCGCGCCTCGCCGTGCTCGACCTGCCCGAAGGCAACGCCATGCGCGCACCCGGCGAAGCGCCCGGCATGATGGCACTCGAAATCGCGATGGACGAAATGGCGGAGAAACTGGGCATGGACCCGGTCGAATTCCGCATCGTCAACGACACCCAAGTCGTCCCCGGCGAAAAACCGATCCCCTTTTCGCAACGTCAGCTGATCGAATGCATGCGACAGGGCGCGGCGAGATTCGGCTGGAGCAAACGCTCCGCCACTCCCGCCAGCGTCCGCGACGGCCAGTGGCTTATCGGCCTCGGCATGGCGGCGGGCTATCGCGATGCCCCGACGCTGAAGTCCGCCGCCCGCGTCCGTCTGGCCGCCAATGGCCGGGTCACGGTCGAAACTGACATGACCGATATCGGCACCGGCAGCTACACGATCATCGCGCAGACCGCGGCCGAAACGATGGGCGTGCCGCTGGCGCAGGTGGACGTGAGACTGGGCGATTCCGACTTTCCGGTGTCCGCCGGTTCGGGCGGTCAGTTCGGCGCGGCCAGTTCCACCTCCGGCGTCTATGCCGCCTGCATGAAGCTACGCGAAACGGTGGCGCAGAAGCTCGGCCTCGATCCCGCCACCGCGACCTTCACCGGGGGTCGCGTCCGTGCCGGTCGCAAGACCATCCCGCTGGGCAATGCCGCCAAGGACGGCGAGATCGTCGCGGAGGACGCGATCGAGTTCGGCGACCTCGGCAAGAAGTATAAGCAAGCGACTTTCGCCGGGCATTTCGTCGAGGCGGCGGTCCACAGCTACACCGGCGAAATCCGCATCCGCCGCATGCTCGCGGTGTGTGCTGCTGGCCGCATCATCAACCCGAAAGCGGCACGCAGCCAGGTGATCGGCGCGATGACGATGGCGGCGGGCGCGGCGCTGATGGAGGAACTGGCGATTGACAAGCGCTTCGGCTTCTTCGTCAACCACGACCTCGCCGGCTACGAAGTCCCGGTCCATGCCGACATCCCGTATCAGGAATGCATTTTTCTTGACGAAACCGACCCGCTGGCGTCCCCGATGAAGGCCAAGGGCGTCGGCGAGCTCGGGATTTGCGGCGTCTCAGCGGCGGTCGCCAACGCGGTGTACAACGCCACCGGTGTGCGCGTCCGAAACTATCCGATCACGCTCGACAAGTTCATCGATCGCTTGCCCGCAGTGGCTTAAAGAATGATGGCATCACATTGAAATTCTCGTCACCCCGGGCTTGACCCGGGGTCCCGCTTCTTCGAGCGGTCGCCATCAGCGGGACCCCGGGTCAGGCCAGGGGTGATGGTATCTGATTCAAGCTGGAGTCATCACGCTATCAAATCCCGAAAGGAAGGCGGCGACGTTGCGCCCCAGATCGCCAACGGCATAGCCGCCTTCCATCACGATTAGCACCGGCAGGTCGCGCGCCGCGATCACCCGCCCCATTTCCGCAAAATCCGGCGTGTCGAGTGTGAAGCCGGAGATCGGATCGTCCACGAACGTATCCGCGCCGAACGACACCACCAGCAGCTTCGCGCCCCATGCCGCGACGGCATCCAGTGCAGTACCCAGCGCCGGACGATACTCGCCCCATCCGGTCCCGCGCGGCAGCGGCAGGTTCAGCGTCGCACCCTCCCCCGTACCCTCGCCGTACTCGTCTGCATGACCCCAGTAAAAGGGATAATCGGTTCGCGGATCGGCATGGATCGACGCGAAAAACACATCCGAACGCTCGTAGAAAATGTCCTGCGTGCCGTTCCCATGATGGTAATCGACATCCAGAATGGCGACCGGCCCCAGCCCGCTTTCCGTCGCCCGCCGCGCAGCAATCGCCGCGTTATTGAGGTAGCAATAACCCCCCATATAATCGCGTCCGGCATGATGCCCCGGCGGGCGACATAGTGCAAAGGCGTGGCGGGCACCCCCCGCCACCGCCTCTAGCGCCGTCAGCGCACCCTGCGCGCCCCAATAGGCCGCATCCCATGTCCCCGCCGCAATCGGCGTCGCCGCATCCATGCTATAGGCCCCGATCCGCGCGTCGATCCGGCTCAGGTCAAGCGGTCGCCGCCGCACGACCGGAAAGGTGTAACCGAGCGCATCCCCAGCCCGCCCCGCCGCCTGCCACTCGCCCCACGCGCTTTGCAGGAACGCCAGATACCCGGCATCATGCACCGCCGCGATCGGCCCCATCCCGAAATCGCGCGCCGCCTCGCCCCCACCCAGCGCATCGACGATCTGGCGCGCACGATCCGGCGTCTCGGCATAGGGTGCCCACTCGCCATTATGCAGTTCACGCACCGGCGCGTGGAGCAACTGACGGGGATCGAAAAATCGCTTCATCGGCGTGGCGCTCATCTGCGGGAGGGACAGAGGTGTCGGATCATCAGGAGACTGGTGGAGCTGAGGGGAATCGAACTCCTGACCTCTGCAGTGCGATTGCAGCGCTCTCCCATCTGAGCTACAGCCCCGCTCCACGCCCGGCCCCATTTCTGGCGGTGCCGAACCGCGTGTTTTTAGCTTCACGCCTGGGCCGATGCAACGCCGATCGGCGCACAGGCAAAATCCGTAACTAGCCCGAATGAAAGACGCGACCGCCGCCTTATGACTTCGACCGATGCGACCTTGGAGGAACTCGGCTGGACTTCGTTCTTCAGCGAGCAGGTCTCGGATGAAGAATTGCAGCGATGCCATCCCGTCCGCGTGATGGCCGTCCATCGCGGCCAGATCGCGGTCACCGGCGCGGGCGTCCAGCATTCGATCACACCCTATATTCAGGGTGCTTCGCCCTCCGACGATCACCCGACGGTCGGCGACTGGCTGCTGGTCGATACCGCCACGCTGCTGCCGATGCGTGTGCTTCAGCGGATGAACCTGTTCAAACGGCGTGCGCCGGGCGATCCGCGCAAGGAACAGATGATCGCCGCCAATATCGACACGCTGTTCATCGTCGCATCGTGCAATCAGGATTTCAGCGTCGCGCGACTGGAGCGCTATCTGGTGCTGGCGCGCGAAGTGGGCGTGAACCCGGTCGTTGTTCTGACCAAGACCGACCTGACCGATAATCCGGCGGAATTCGCGGATGCGGCACGCGCGATCGAGCCCGGATTGCAGGTCGAAACCATCAACGGCCGCGACCCCACCAGTGCAGCGCACCTTTCCGTCTATTGCGGCATCGGCAAAACCGTTGCGCTGCTGGGTTCGTCCGGCGTCGGCAAATCGACGCTGGTCAACACGTTGCGCGGGTCGGACAGCATCCTCACACAAGCAATCCGCGCAAACGACGATACCGGGCGCCACACGACCACCGCGCGCGAAATGCACCGGCTCGCGCAGGGCGGCTGGCTGCTCGACACCCCCGGCATGCGCGAGCTGCAATTGTCAGACGCGGCGGCGGGCATATCGGAAGTGTTCGACGACTTCATTCTGGCAGCGGCGGATTGCCGTTTCTCGAATTGTGCGCATGGCAGCGAGCCGGGTTGCGCGGTTCAGGCTGCGATCACCGATGGCACGCTGACGCAGGAGCGGTTCGATCGCTGGAGCAAATTGGCGGCGGCGGACGTCGTGGCCCCGGTCTATCCGAAGCGCCGCCGGTAAATCAGCGCTGCTTCTTGGCCGTCGTCGCGGTGAAATCCGGATCCTTCTTGGCCACCCAATCCACGAATTTACGCACATTGGGGTTCGCCAACAGGCCCTTCACATCCATCCCGTAACGCTCCAGTTCGGAATTGGTAAAGTTGGCGATCAACGTCTGCTGGCAAATCGGGTGCATCGGCACGACGTCCCGCCCGCCCCGGCTCTTGGGAACGGGATGGTGCCACACCGTCGTCTTGCCCACGGGTCGGCCGCAAAGCCAACAGAACACCTCCGGTGGCGCAGCCTCCTCCTGCTGCAAATGCCCATAGGGATCGTTTCTCGAAGATTTGCGAGCCATGCTTCGCCGGATAACCGAACTTGCGATGCCCGCCTATAGCGATGCAGTCGTCGCCAACACCTCAATCGCCTCGGCCTTGCCGCCAAAGTCCACCATCTCCCCCGGCTCCGCGCCGATCAGCGCTGCCGCCAGCGGGGCCTGAAACGCGATGCGATCTGCTGCCGGGTCGGCTTCGTCATTGCCGACGATATCGATCTGCCGCTCGCGCCCGTTGAAGCGGAAGCGCACGCGCGATCCGATTGCGACGGTCTCGTCGTCCGGCGGAGAAATGATCTCGGCGGTCGTCTGGCGCGTGTGCCAATAGCGCAGGTCGCGTGCAACGACCTCGCGCGCATCCCCCTCCGCACCCGCCAGCGCCGCCTCCAGCTCGACCACGCGCGCGTCGATCAGCGCCTTGCCGCGCGCGGTGACGAGGTTCGGCCCCGGCACCATCGGGATCTCGAACTTCGGCTCCTTATGCTCCTCGTCGCTCTCGCGGCGGAATGCGACGCTCATGGCCTCACAGCGCCCCGCTGAACGTGTCGCACGACGTCGGATCGCCAGACTCCAGCCCGCGCCGGAGCCACTGTTGCCGCTGGGCTGAAGTGCCGTGCGTAAAGCTTTCCGGCACCACCGTCCCCTGCGCCTGCTTCTGCAGGGTATCGTCGCCGATCGCGTTCGCGGCGCGCATTCCTTCCTCGATATCGCCAGCCTCCAGCCGGTCCTTGTTCCGCGCCGCCCACACGCCGGCGTAGCAATCGGCCTGCAACTCGACCCGCACCGACATCGCGTTGCCCTCGGCCTGACTCATCCGCGACTGCGCCGCGCGGACCTTTTCCATCGTGCCGCTGATATTCTGGATATGATGGCCGACTTCATGCGCGATCACGTAATTCTGCGCGAAATCGCCTGCGGCACCGAACCGGCTGCTCAATTCCTGAAAGAAGCCGGTGTCGAGATAGATGCCGCGATCCGACGGGCAATAAAACGGCCCCGCCGCCGACGATGCGGACCCGCAGCCCGATTGCACGCCGCCCTGATAGAAACTCAGCACCGGTGGCGGATAGTTGGGGATCAACGCGGTCCAGGTCTTCTCGGTGCTGGTCATCACGCGGCATGCCTGCAATTCCTCGGGCGTGTCGCACGCCTTGCTTTGCGTCACCGCCGACCCCCCACTCGTCGGCGCACTGCCGCCGGTCAGCAATCCGCCACCACCGCCCACGGTCATAAACAGCGCCACGCCGATCCCGATCAGCGCGATCGTGCCACAGCCCATCTTGCTGCCCAACAGCATCGGCAACAGCCCCAGCAGGATGTTACCGCCCCCGCCCAAGCCACCGCCCCCGCCGCCCGAGCCAAGGTCGCGGACATTATCGCTGGGATCCAGATCGTCGAGCCGCATGGCGGGCACCCCTTTTCATTGTCTTGTCGTGACAATGCCCCAACCGTCAAAGCGTTGCACCCAAGAATCCGCATTGCCCTTGGCGCTGCGCTGCACCACATGGTTGGCATGGCCGAAGCAGACCCGCACCCGCGCCAACGCCCGCTCCCGCTCCCCGGCTGTGTCGCGCTGGTCCTTCAGGGCGGCGGTGCGCTCGGCAGCTATCAGGCGGGCGTGATCGAGGCGCTGGCGGAGGCGGATATCGCCCCCGACTGGGTCGCCGGCATCTCGATCGGCGCGATCAACGCCGCGATCGTCGCCGGCAACCCGCCCGAACAACGCGTCGAGAAACTCAACAGCTTCTGGGAAACCCTCACCAGCGGCCTGCCCAGCTTCCCCATCTTCCCGCAGGACCAGATCCGCGAGGCAGTCCACGAATGGTCCGCCGCGATGGTGCTGGCCCAGGGCGTCCCCGGTTTCTTCAGACCGCGCATGTTCCCGCCCTATATGGCGACCCCCGGCACGCCCGAGGCGCTGAGCTTCTACGACAGCAGCCAGCTTGCCGAGACACTGGACTCGGTGATCGACTGGGATCTGCTCAACACCGGCCCGGTTCGCCTGTCGGTCGGCGCAGTCGAGATCGAGAGCGGCAATTTCCGCTATTTCGATACGAAGCAGGAGCGCATCGACGCGCGTCACATCATGGCCTCGGGCGCGCTGCCGCCCGGCCTGCCCCCGGTCGAGATCGACGGCAAATTCTACTGGGACGGCGGCCTCGTCTCGAACACGCCACTCACGCATGTGCTAGACCACCAGACGCATGCGATGCTGGTGTTTCAGGTCGACCTTTTCTCCTCCACCGCCGCCTTGCCGCGCACGATCACCGATGTGCTGGCGCGCGAAAAGGAAATCCGCTTCTCCAGCCGCACCCGCCAGGTTTCGACCGAACGGATGAAGTTGCGGCAGGAGCGTGAGGCGATCCGCAAATTGCTCGCCAAGCTGCCCCCCGAATTCGCCGACGATCCCGATGTCGCCGCGCTCAAGCAAGCAGCGGACGAACAGCCGGTCAGCCTCGTCCACCTGATCTATCGCGCCAATGCGTGGGAAGGCGGCAGCCGCGACTTTGAATTTTCCGCGCGCACCATGCACGAACATTGGGACGCGGGCCGCACGGCGGTGCAGGAGACGATGGCCAACGCGCGTCTCGTCGCCAATAACGTCATTGACGGGCGGACACGCGCATTCGATCTGACAAAATCGCAAACTTCGGCGCGAACTTAGGAGTCGACATGTTCCTCACCGGCAAATCCGTCATCGTCACCGGATCCACCTCCGGCATCGGCCTCGCCATCGCCAAGGCTTTTGCCGCCGAGGGCTCAAGCGTGATGATAAACGGCTTTGGCGAGGCGCAAGCGATCGAGCAGGAACGCGCCGCGCTCGAAGTAACCAGCGGTGCCAGGGCGCTCTACGACGGTGCCGACATGTCGAAGCCCGAAGCCATCACCGCAATGGTCGAACGCTGCCACGCCGAACTCGGCGGTCCCGACATCATCGTCAACAATGCCGGCATCCAGCATGTCGCCCCGATCGAGGATTTCCCGCCGGAAAAATGGGACGCGATCATCGCCATCAACCTGTCCAGCGCCTGGCACATGATGCGCGCCGCCGTGCCCCATATGAAGGCGGCGAAATGGGGACGCATCATCAACACCGCCTCCGCCCACAGCCTCGTCGCCAGCCCCGGCAAATCGGCCTATGTCGCCGCTAAGCACGGCATTGCCGGCCTGACCAAGACGATCGCGCTGGAAACCGCGACCGATGGCGTCACCGTCAATTGCATTTCCCCCGGCTATGTCTGGACGCCTTTGGTCGAGAACCAGATTCCCGATACGATGAAGGCGCGGAACATGACCCGCGAGCAGGTGATGAACGACGTCCTGCTCGCCGCGCAGCCCACCAAGAAATTCGTTCAGCCGGAACAGGTTGCCGCGCTGGCCGTATTCCTGTGCAGGGAGGAAGCAAGTGCGATCACCGGCGCGAACTATGCCATGGATGGCGGCTGGACGGCGGCCTGATATGCGCATCCCGGCAATTCTCACGCTCGCTTTGGTGCTCGCCGCTTGCTCGAAGGACGGTGAGCTCGAACTCGTGCCGACCGCGCCCGAAACCCGGTGGCGCATGATTACCACCGAACAGGACCGCGATCGCCTGCGCAACTGGCGCAAGGTGTGGACCGCGGCCTTGCCGGAAGCACGCGCTGCCGATGGCGCTGCGATCACTGCAGGTGGGGCATTGTTCGAGCCGGATCAGGCGATGACCCGCGCCATGCCACCGGCGGGCGACTATAAATGCCGCATATTCAAACTGGGCGGTCAGCGCCCCGAGCAACGCGATTTTTCCGTCCTTCCAACCGTCGCCTGCCGCATCGGCCGCGTGGATGAGATGCCGACCTTCGCCGTTTTCGAGGGGGCACAACGACCGTCGGGCAAACTCTACGCCGAATCCGATGCCCGCGTGATCTTCCTCGGCGCGCTGGAATTGGGGGATGAGACCACCCCGCTCGGCTATGGCAAGGACGCGAAGCGCGACATGGCGGGTTATGTCGAGCGGGTCGGCGTCAACCGCTGGCGGCTGGTGCTGCCGACACCCGCATTCGAATCGCAGCTCGACGTGATCGAGCTGGTCCCCGGCTGAGGCGACAATTGGTCATTGCACGGTGGCAGCGGCTGGTTAGGCTGGCCACCATGAAGCATCTCCTCATCGCCGCCGCGAGCACGCTCGCTTTTGCCCTTCCTGCGCATGCCGAACCGGTCCGCGATGCGACCGCGAAGGAAATGCCGTCGCTGATGGCGCTCTACCGCGACCTGCACGCCAGTCCCGAAGTCAGCCTGATGGAGGTCAGGACCGCTGCCAAGCTCGCGGCCGAGGCGCGCAAGGCGGGCTTTACCGTGACCGAGAAGGTCGGCGGCACCGGCGTCGTCGCAGTGTTGAAGAATGGCGAAGGCCCCACGATCCTGATCCGCGCCGACATGGACGGCCTGCCGGTCACCGAGGAAACCGGCCTGCCCTTCGCGTCGAAGGTTCGCGGCAAGACGCCCGAGGGGGTCGAAACCGGCATCATGCACGCCTGCGCGCACGACACGCACATGACCGCCTGGGTCGGCACGCTGCGCAATCTCGCCGCGATGAAGAGCCAGTGGAAGGGCACCGTCGTGATGATCGCACAGCCCGCCGAGGAAAGCAGCGCGGGCGCGCTAGCGATGCTGAAGGACGGACTCTATGAGCGTTTCGGCAAGCCTTCGCACGCGATCGCCTTCCACAACAGCGCCGCCTTGCCCGCCGGCATGATCGGCATCCGCTCCGGCCCGACCTTCGCCAGCGTCGATTCGGTCGACATCGTGGTCAAGGGCATCGGCGGCCACGGTGCTTATCCCGCGACCACGAAAGACCCGATCGTGCTCGGCAGCCGCATCGTCTCCGCGCTGCAAACCCTTGTCAGTCGTGAAGTCGATCCGCTCGACTCCGCCGTCGTCACCGTCGGCAGTTTTCAGGGCGGCACGCGCCACAACATCATCCCCGAACAGGCGCTGCTGCTGCTCACCGTGCGCAGCTACACGCCCGAAGTGCGCAAGCTGCTGCTCGACGGCATCGCACGCATTGCGAGGGGTGAGGCGATTGCGGCGGGCGTGCCGGAAGACCGGATGCCGCTGGTGACCGTGCGCGAACCCTTCACCCCCGCCGCGATCAGCACCGATGCCTTTGCCGGACAGCTGAAGACCCTGTTCACCGCACGTTTCGGGGCGGACCGCGTACAGGACATCGCACCGACCATGGCGGGTGAAGATTTCGGCCGCTACCACATCGCCGATCCGTCAATCCAAAGCGTGATCTACTGGGTCGGCGGCGTACCGAAGGACAAATGGGACGCGGCGCAAGCGGCAGGCGGCAAGGGCCTGCCTTCGCTTCACAGCTCGAAATGGGCACCCGATGCCGAAGCGGTGATCGCCACTGCGGCAGAGGCAATGACGGCTGCCGCGCTGGACGTGCTCAAACGCTAAGGTCTACCGCCCGATACCCGTCAACATCGGCGTCGCGGCCAGATATGCCGCCGCCGGTTTGTCGATCACCGCCACCTTGCCCGCGTTCAACGCGGCGATCGAACGGGTGAAGGATCGCGGCTTCTTGATAAGCTTCTTGTCCTCGACCACGCTCAGCCCCGATCGCCGCATCGCTTCCGCGACGAAATGCACGCAATTGCGGCGGTTCACATTATAGCTATTGTTGCCCTTCGTGCCCCATTCGTGCGCCAGCCGCAGCACGGCGTCATATTGCGCATCGCTGATCGGGGTTGCGAAATGCGCCAGGCTGCGCGCGACATAGGTCTTGCTGGTGTAATCGATCCTGCCGCCGACACTGCCCAGCAGCATCGCTGGCGTGATCGTCTTGGCGGTGAAGCCATAGCTGACAAGTACCGGCTTGCCGCCGCGATCGGGGGTACCGTGGATCGTGAAGAAGGCATGCGGGAAATCGCCGCCATTCTCATAGGACCAGAAGGTGATGGTGACTCGCGCCTGCGCCGGAACGGCGGCAAGCGCGATGAACAGGAATGCGGCGAAGCGGGCGATCCGGGAAAGCATGAGGCCTCCTACCGGACCGCCCGCCGCCTCGGCAAGCGTCAGTCTGTATTGGCGTCCTGCTGCGCCTTCTCCGCCAGTTTGCGCTCTTCCGCTTCGTCATAGCCCGAAGATGGCGGCGCCTCGTGCGAATGCACCGGCTGAGTCGTCGCGGGCGGATCGGACGCATCCATTGATTCGTCCAGCGCGCGGTCGAGCCGCGCCTGCTTGCTCTCCGGATTTTTCTCCAGCCGCTCCTCGATCGAGCTGTCGGTGCCGGCGTCGCCGCGCTTATGGTTATTGTCACTCATCGTATAAACTCCCGGTGTCTCGCGGGTTCAACGCGTGGCCCGAACACGCGTTCCTTACGAATCCGCAACGAAAAAGGCCCGACCATCGCTGGCCGGGCCTTCCCGTGTCCGAAGACCCTGAACGGGTCGGCAACCGCGCGTCAGTCGCGCGACGTGCCCATGATGCTCAGGATGAACTGGAACATGTTGATGAAGTCCAGATACAGCGTCAGCGCGCTCATGATGACGGCCTTGCCCATCATGTCGGTGCCAGCGACATACTGGTACATGCTCTTGATCCGCTGCGTGTCATACGCCGTCAGACCGGCGAAGATCAGCACGCCGGCAATGCTGATAATCAGCCCCAACGGCCCGGAATTCACGAACAGGTTGATGATGCTGGCGGCGATGATGCCGACCAGACCAACGATCAGAAAGCTGCCGAAACCCGACAGGTCCTTCTTGGTCGTGTAGCCATAGAGGCTGAGGCCGGCAAAACCCGACGCGGCAGCGAAGAACGCCGTTGCGACCGAAGTGCCGGTATAGCGCAGCAACAGCGTTGACAGCGACAGGCCCATCAACACGGTGAACGACCAGAACAGAATCTGGAGCGTGCCGGTCGACATTTTGTTCTGCCCGAAGCTCATCGCCAGCACGATCGCCAGCGGCGACAGAATGATCGCCCAGACCAGCGGGCCACCGTTCGAGAACACCGATGCCGCGACCGAGGTATCGCCACCCCAGCTGAACATCAGCGCGACGATGCCGCTGAGCAGAACGCCCGACGCCATATAATTATAGACCGAAAGCATGTAGGACCGCAGCCCCGCATCATACGCGGCGGCATCGCGCGTACCTGCGGCCGCCGCATACGGTGCGCCGGTCGTGTGGGGATCAGACCAATTAGCCATCTCAAACTCCTTTGCCCGGCAAATCCTGCCGGATGAGACCGAATATCATCGTTCGGGACGCGATTTTCAAGGAAAACCGGCATCGCACCGTCTGACATAAACAGTTAAGGAGCATATTCGGGACGCGCCGTGCGGCGCTTGTCACCGCTCCGGCCCGCTCCCCCACCCGGCCTCCCACAGCGTATTATCGAATGGGTGGCCGGGTGGGGGAGCGGGCCGGAGCAGTTTTATCACAAAATCGAGGGGGTTTGCATGCACCGCCTGTTCGTTGCCCTGCGCCCGCCGCAGGCGATTCGCCAGACGCTTCTCGGCCTGATGCAGGGCGTGTCCGGCGCGCGCTGGCAGGACGACGATCAGTTCCACGTCACGCTGCGCTTCATCGGCGAGGTCGATACGCCGGTGGCCGAGGATGTGGCGGTAATGCTGGGCTCGATCCGCCATCCCCCGCTCGACCTGCATCTCGACGGGTGCGGCATGTTCGACACGCGCGGGCGGCCCAATGCGATCTGGGCGGGCGTCGCCCCGCGCGACTCGCTCGCCGCGTTGCATCGCAAGGTCGATCAGGCGATCGTCCGCTGCGGCCTCGCGCCCGAAAGCCGTGCCTTCTTGCCGCACATCACGCTTGCGCGTCTTCCGGGTTCGAGCGGTTCGTTGGACGGCTTTCTGTCCGCCCATGCCGGATTGTCGAGCGACAATTTTCGCGTCGAGCATATGACGCTCTACGAAAGCCGCCTCGCACATGGCGGGGCGCAGTACGAGCCGATCGCGCGTTATCCGCTGACCGGCTCGTAACGCAGGATCAGCCTTCGGCGAAGACACCGCACGCGACGCGGTCGCCGCTGTCGCCCGACGGATCTGTTTTCTGGTCGTCCGCCTTGGCGTGAACGACGAATGCCGAGCCGTCGGTGTCGAGCAATTGCGCCATTGTGCCCGACTTCAGTGCAAAGGTCAGCGTACCGGTGCCGTCGTCGGCGACGGTCAAATTGGGCATGTCACCGGCATGCGCGCCATCGGGGCTCTCCAGACCATGCTTGGTTGAGCCGGGATTCCAGTGGCCGCCGGCGCTGGTGAAGGCCGGGGCCTCGCACTTGCCGGTCATATGCACATGCACACCATGCTGGCCGGGGGTCATGCCGGTCACCGACACCGCGACGCTCAGGCCGGTCGCCGTCACCGTCGCAATCGCGCTGCCTGCTGCCGTGCCGTCGGCCGTCTGCAACGATGCGGTCGCAGCTTCGGCTGCCATCGCGCCATTCTCCATCGGCATGGCTTCATTCTCGATCGGCATCGCCTCGTTCGCCGGGTCCGCCACATTGGCGATCGGCGTGGTCGTGCCGCCACATGCGGTGGTCGCCAGCGCCAGCGCAACAATTGCGCCATAACGGAATCGGGTCATGCCAGGTCTCCTGTGTGATCTCGACACGCCAATGAGCGAGGCGTGCAACGGTTCCCTATCGCGTGGCGGACGACACGTCACGCACGCGGATGGGCATTGCGATAGACGTCGAGCAGGTGCGACGCATCGACCGCCGTATAAATTTGCGTCGAACTCAGGCTGGCATGCCCCAGCAATTCCTGAAGCGCGCGCAAATCCGCGCCCCGCCCCAGCAGATGCGTCGCAAAACTGTGGCGCAAAGCATGCGGCGTCGTCCGCTCCGGCAGCCCCAGTCGCACCCGCGCCACCCGCACCGATCGCCGGATGATGGCGGGCGACAGCGGCCCGCCGCGTGCACCCCGGAACAGCGCCTCGCCCGTTGCCGTGCCATAGGGGCATAGCCGCACATAATCCTCAACCGCCGCCCGCACTTGCGGCAGCAACGGCACGATCCGAACCTTGTCGCGCTTCCCCGTCACCCGGATCGTCTCGCCCAGCGGCAGTACCGCGCCGGTCAGCGCCATCGCCTCCCCGATGCGCAGCCCCGCACCATAAAGCAGCAACAGCACCGCCAGGTCGCGCGCGCCGATCCACGGCTCGCTCGCATCCTCCGCCACCTCCTCGGCCAGCGCGACTGCCTCGTCCGGCGCAATCGGGCGTGGCACCCCCCGCTTTACGCGCGGCCCGCGCAACCGGGGAATGTCGGCCTCATCCCCGCCCGCGAATTTCAGGAACGCCCGCACCGCCGACAGTTCGCGTGCTGCCGAGATATTCTGCAACCCGTCGCCGCGACGATGCGCCAGAAACGCCCGCAGATCCGCTGCGCTTACCCGGCCCAGCGCCGCACGGGTGACGCTCTCACCCCAATGCCCACCCAGAAACGCCACCAGCCGAACCGCCGCACCCTGATACGCCCGAATTGTATGCGCCGACCGCCGCCGGTCCCGCGCCAGATGCTCGGCAAACAACAAAGGTAACGGGCGTTCATCCATCACCCGACCCTATCGCCAGGTTCAATCGCACGCAAAATCCATCTAAAGGCACAAAATGAGCGACACCGAATCCGCCGGCATCCGCATCGCCTTTCACCACAGCCAGGGCACCGGCCCCACCATCCTGTTCCTCCCCGGCTATGCCAGCGACATGAGCGGGAGCAAGGCGCTGGCGATCGAGGATTGGGCGCGCGCGAACGGTCGCGCCTTTCTGCGCTTCGACTATGCGGGCTGCGGCCAGAGCGAAGGCGCGTTCGAGGATCAGACGCTGACCAGCTGGCGCGACGACGCCCTGTTGCTGATCGATGAGCTGATTCAGGGGCCGGTGATACTGGTCGGATCGTCGATGGGCGGCTGGATCATGCTGCTGGTCGCCAAGGCCCGACCCGACCGCATCGCCGGACTCGTCGGCATCGCCGCCGCGCCCGACTTCACCGATTGGGGCTTCACTCAGCCGCAAAAGATGACGCTGTTGACCGAGGGGCGGCTTGAGCAGCCCTCGGCCTATGCCCCCGAACCCACCGTCACCACCCGCGCCTTCTGGACCTCGGGCGAGGCTAACCGGTTGATGCATGGGTCCATCGATCTGGACATGCCGACCCGCCTGATCCACGGCCAGCGCGACCCCGACGTGCCGTGGGCGCGCAGCATGACGCTCGCCGGGCTGCTTCGTTCAGATGATGTGCAGACGATCCTCGTCAAGGACGGCGACCACCGCCTGTCGCGCCCGCAGGACATCGCCCTGATTTTGCGCACCCTTGAGGACCTCGTCGCCCGCTCATGATCCTGTTCCTGCTTGCCCAGACCGCCGCCCCGGTTGCCGGACCGCCCTCCCCTGACCTGCAACGCTGGGAAGATTGCGTAGAGCTTGGCATCGGCGATCCGGTGCGCGGCATCGCCGAGGCCGAACGCTGGAAGCTGGCGGGCGGACGCTTCCTCGCCCAGCAATGTCTCGGCATGGCCTATGCCAGCCAGCGCCGCTGGATCAGCGCTGCCACCGCGTTCGAGACGGCGGCGCGGGAGGCGGAGGTCGCCCGCGACGTGCGCGGCTCGAAATACTGGGCGCAGGCGGGCAATGCCTGGCTCGCCGCCGCCGATCCGGTCAAGGCGCGCGCCGCGCTCGACGCCGCGCTGGCCACCGGCGCGCTGACCGGGCTTGAGTTGGGCGAAGCACATCTCGACCGCGCCCGCGCGCTGGTCGCCGCGGGCGATCTGGGCGGTGCGCGCGCCGATCTCGATCAGGCGGTGCTGAAGGCCGCGACCGATCCGATGACCTGGCTGCTCTCCGCCACGCTGGCGCGCAAGACCGGCGACTTGCCGCTCGCGCAGCGCCATATCCGCGAGGCGCTGACCCGCGCCGCCGACGACGCCTCGGTCCAGCTGGAAGCGGGCAACATCTTCGCCCTCGCCCGCGACGAACCGGCCGCAAAAACCGCATGGGAAAAGGCTGCCCAACTCGCCCCCGCCACCGAACAGGGCATTGCCGCGCGCGCCGCGCTCAAACAGTTCGCCGCGCCGGAATAACGCCCCGGGGGAATAGACTCTCACGCTTCGCCCCCTATCTTTGAGGGCATGAAATATCTCCACACCATGATCCGCGTCGCCGACCCCGACGCCACCGTCCGCTTCTTCGAGCTTTTGGGGCTAAAAGAGATGCGGCGAATGGAGAGCGAGAAAGGCCGCTTCACGCTGATCTTCCTCGCCGCGCCCGAGGATGTCGCGCAGGGCGACCGCGCCAGCGCGGAAGTCGAACTGACCTATAACTGGCCCGCCGAGGACGGCAGCGCACCGGAAGACTATACCGGCGGCCGCAATTTCGGCCACCTCGCCTATCGCGTCGACAATATCTACGACACCTGCCAGCGGCTGATGGACGCGGGCATCACGATCAACCGCCCCCCGCGCGACGGCCATATGGCATTCGTGCGCAGCCCGGACGGCATCTCGGTCGAACTGTTGCAGGACGGCCATCTCGACCCCGCCGAACCCTGGGCATCGATGCCGAACACGGGCATCTGGTAAGATCATGGGTGCGATCCGGTCGGAGTGGGAAATCCAGGATTTCCTGCGCATGACCGGCGCGCGGCTCCCGATCATTCAGGCGCCGATGGCGGGTGCTGGCGGCGTCGCATTGGCGGCGGCGGTAATCCGGGCGGGCGGGATCGGCTCATTGCCCTGTGCGATGCTGACACCCGACGAGGTCCGGGCACAAATCGCCGAAGTTCGTGCGCAGGCCACGGGGCCGATCAACCTCAACTTCTTTTGCCACCAACCCGCCCCACCCCCCGACGAGCGCGCCTGGCATGCGCTTCTCCGCCCCTTTTACGAAGCCGAAGGTGTTGGTCCGCCGACCGTGCCACCGCCGCTGCGCATGCCGTTCGACGCCGCGATGTGTGCGGTTGTGGAAGAGGTCCGCCCGGAGATCGTCAGCTTCCATTTCGGCATGCCCGAACCCGCGCTGCTGGCGCGCGTGCGCAAGGCGGGCGCGGTGATCTTCGGCAACGCCACCACGGTCGCTGAGGCCAAATGGCTATTTTACGAGAGCGATGTCGACGCGATCATTGCGCAGGGATTCGAGGCCGGCGGTCATGCCGGCTATTTCCTCAACGGCTACCGGCCTGTCGGCACGATGGCGCTGCTCAGCCGGATCGTGCAGGAAATCGGCAATCCCTGCCTGTTTTCGGTCATCGCGGCGGGCGGGATCGGCGATCCGGACGCGATCGCAGGCGCCTTCGCCATGCGCGCATCGGCGGTGCAGCTCGGCAGCTTCTATTTGCGCACCGATGAAGCGACCATTTCCGCCGCACATCGCGCTGCGCTGGACGGCGAAACCGTCGTCACCAACCTCTTCTCCGGCGGTCTCGCGCGCGGCGTCCGCAATCGCCTGATTGACGCCATCGGACCCGTCCATCCCGACGCGCCGCCCTTTCCCTATGCGTCCGCCGCCCTCGCTGAACTCAGGCGAATTGCGGAAGCGGACGGTCGCGGCGATTATTCGCCTCTATGGGCGGGGCAAGGTGCGTCCGTTAGCGGCCACATGCCCTATCACTTGCCCACGGGTGCCGAAGCGCTGACCGAATGGCTGGCGCGCGAGGCCTTCATGCGGCTAGAGTTGGGCGGATGATCGAAGTTCTCCGCATCCCCGCGCTCAGCGACAATTACATCTGGCTCGCGCATGACGACGTCTCGGGCGAGACAATCGTGGTCGATCCCGCCGAGGCCGCGCCGGTGCTGGCGGCGGCGGAGGCGCGTGGCTGGCGGATTTCGGCGATCTGGAACACCCACTGGCACCCCGATCACACCGGCGGCAACGCGGCGATCAAGCAAGCCACCGGCTGCACCGTGATCGCGCCCGCCGCCGAAGCTGCAAAGATCCCGACCGCCGACCGGCTGGTGGCGGAGGGCGACCATGTTATGCTCGGCGTGCACGAAGCAATTGTGATCGAGGTGCCCGCCCACACCGCCGGACATATCGCCTATTACATCGCCGATTCCGACATCGCCTTCGTCGGCGACACGCTGTTCGCAATGGGCTGCGGGCGGCTGTTCGAGGGGACGGCAGCGCAGATGTTTGCCAATATGCAACGGCTGGCCGCGCTTCCGGGCGACACGGCCGTCTATTGCGCGCACGAATATACCCAGTCGAACGGCCGCTATGCGCTGGTCGCGGAGCCGGACAACGAAGCGCTCGCCGAACGCATGGCTGAGGTCGACCGGATGCGCGCGCAGGGCCTGCCCACCGTCCCCACAACCATCGCGCTCGAACGCGCCACCAACCCGTTCATGCGTGCCGAGAGCATCGAGCAACTCGCCGAGCGCCGCACGGCCAAGGACAATTTTCGCGGTTAGCGCTGCTTCCAGGTCACGACGCGCCATAGATACGCGACCACGATCACCACCGTGCCCGCAATCGCGACCGGCCCGACATAATCCTGCAACTGCTCGAACCGCGACCCCAGCAGCAGTCCGGCATAGGCCAGCACCGCGTTCCAGATCGCGCTCCCGGCAAAGGTCGCCAACAGGAAACGCGGCAACCCCATCTTCGCCATGCCCGCCGGCAGCGAGATCATCGTGCGAAACGTCGGCAGAAAGCGGAACACGAACACCACCCAGCCGCCATGCCGATTGAAGAAACGCTGAAGCTTCTCGACATCCTCCCAGCACAAGGTCAGCCAGCGCCCATGCCGGTCGACGAACGGCTTCAGCCGCTCGGTACCAATCCAGCGCCCGACCCCGTACCAGAACAGATTACCCACCGTCGTTCCGGCGGTCCCGACAATCAGCAATGGCACCATCGCCATATCGCCCCGCGCGACCGCCATGCCGCCGAAACCCATGATGACTTCCGACGGGATCGGCGGAAACACATTCTCGATCACCATCAGCAAAAATATGCCGATGTAACCGCCCCATGCGATGAGATTCAGGATGAATTCGGTCACGTGAAGCTCGCAAA
The DNA here is from genome assembly GCF_036663835.1 of Sphingomonas sp. LT1P40. Lineage (NCBI taxonomy): Bacteria > Pseudomonadati > Pseudomonadota > Alphaproteobacteria > Sphingomonadales > Sphingomonadaceae > Alteristakelama > Alteristakelama amylovorans. The sequence goes on along the minus strand of NZ_JAXOJT010000002.1, from coordinate 1,051,356 downwards.
CGCACGGCGATGCCGATAGGATGCCCGGCTATGGAGTTGTTTTATCAGCCCGAAGTGCAGCGTGTCCAACGCATCCCCTCCGTCGAGGCGCTGCTCGAAGAGGTGTGCAGCGTTACCGGCATGGGCTTCGCCGCAATCGCGCATGTCACAAGCGAACGCTGGGTGGCATGCCAGGTACTCGACCGAGTCGAGTTCGGCCTCAATCCCGGCGACGAACTCGATATCAAGACCACGATCTGCGACGGTATCCGGGAGAGCGGACGCAGCGTGTTCATCGATCAGGTGTCGCTCGACACGGAATGGCGCCGACATCCTATTCCTGCTCTCTACGGCTTTGAGAGCTATGTCTCGGTTCCCATCGTTCTCCCCGACGGGAATTTCTTTGGCACCCTCTGCGCGATCGACCCGGTCGCAACCACAGTCCGGCTGGCCGACGTGATGGTGCAGGTCGAGGCGATGGCACAAACCATTGCGCACGAACTCGGCCGCCAATCCGGGCGCAGTGTCGAAGGTCAAGATCAGGCCTAGCGCGCCGCGACGCGTGCTTCGATCGCGTCCCAGATCATCGCGCTCGTATCCGTCCCGTTGAACCGGTCGATCGCAACGATGCCGGTCGGCGACGTCACATTGATCTCGGTCAGCCACTCACCGCCGATCACGTCGATCCCGACGAAGATCAGCCCGCGACGTTTAAGCTCCGGCCCCAGCGCCTCACAGATTTCCTGCTCCTTCGCCGTCAGTTCGGTCTTCGCCGCCGTGCCGCCAACCGCCAGGTTCGACCGGATTTCGCCCTCCCCCGGCACGCGGTTGACCGCGCCCGCGACCACGCCGTCGACCAGCACGATACGCTTGTCGCCCTTCGCCACGTCGGGCAGGAACGCCTGCACCATATGCGGTTCGCGGTAAGCCGTGTTGAACACCTCGATCAGCGACGACAGATTGGCGCCGTCGCTGTCGATCTTGAAGATCGCCTTGCCGCCATTGCCGTGCAGCGGCTTGACCACGATCGCGCCATGCTTGGCCAGAAACGCCCGCGCTTCATCGACGCTGCGGGTAATCAGCGTCGGCGGCATGAACCGGGCGAAGTCGAGCACCCACACCTTCTCGGGCGCATTGCGCACGCTTGCGGGATCGTTGACCACCAATGTCCTGTCCGCGATCCGCTCGAGCAGATGCGTGGCGGTGATATAGCCCAGGTCGAACGGCGGGTCCTGCCGCATCAGCACGACGTCCGCTTCGTCGCCCAGATCGAGGCTGACCGGGTCGCCAAAGCTGAAATGATCCTTCTCGATCCGCCGCACCGTCACCGGATAAGCCTTCGCCCACACCCGGCCATCGGCATAATTCAAATCTTCGGCGGCATAATGGAACAGCCGATGCCCGCGCGCCTGCGCCGACAGCATCAGCGCAAAGGTCGAATCGCCCGCGATATTGATCGAATCGAGCGGGTCCATCTGGACGGCGATATTAAGGGGCAAGCGATCCTCCTGTGATGGGCGGCAGGTAGGGACGCCGGCACCGAATGTCACCCGATCCAGGCGTTCTCAATGTGCCGGGGCCGCACGCCAGGGGCGAGCAACAGCACGTCCACCCGGATATCCTCCCCATTCGTCGCATATTTAGGCATTAACAATTCCGCCGCCGCTGCTACCCGCGCCAGCCGCCGCTCATCGATCGCAAAGTCCAATTCGGCCTCGGTCCGCCGCGCCTTCACCTCGACGAACGCAATCAGCTTGCCGCGCTTCGCCACCAGATCGACCTCGCCCGCCGCCGTGCGCACCCGCCGGTCAAGGATGCGCCACCCGCGTAACCGGAGATACCAGGCAGCCCGAGTCTCGCCATCGCGGCCCGATTGCTCGGCAGCGCGGCGGTCAGAGGAATTTCGGCCGCGATTCAAGGACTGGCCTGTCCGAGAAGGCCGATCGCGAAAAAGACGCCAGCATAGATAAATCCGGCTACTCGCAGCGATACGCCGTATCCCTTGCGCAGAAGAAGCCAGCAGAAAACGGGAGGAAAGGTCAGCATTCCTAGAAGCAGCAACGGACTGAGCCGGCGAGGCTTGCCCCCTATTTCACTCATCCTTCATCGCCATCGCCCGCGCGTATAGTTCTCGACGATCCAGCCCCAGCTTCTTGGCCACCTCCCCCGCCGCCTTTGACGCAGGGAGCCGGGTCAGCGCCTCGGCCAGCGCGGCGTCGCCATCCTCCGCCGTCGCAGCCGGTGCCTCCCCCGGCGGGGCGACGACGATAACGATTTCCCCGCGCGGCGGCGCGTCGGCATAGCGCGCGGCGAGTTCGCTCAGCGACCCCGTCACGCATTCCTCGAATTTCTTGGTGATCTCCCGCGCCACTGCCGCCTCGCGGTCCCCCAGCCCCTCGGCCAGCGCCGTCAACGCCGCCGACAGACGCGGCCCGCTCTCATAGAACAGCAACGTCGCCCGAATCGCGGCAACTTCGGCAATCGTCTCTGCCCGCGCCTGCTGCTTCGACGGCAAAAAACCCATGAACAAAAACCGGTCGGTCGGCAGCCCTGCCAGCGTCAGCGCGGCAATCCCCGCGCACGGCCCCGGAATCGTCACCACCAGATGCCCCGCCGCCCGCGCATCGCGCACCAGCTTGAACCCCGGATCGGAGATCAGCGGCGTTCCGGCGTCTGACACCAACGCCACCGCCTCCCGCCCCATCCGCGCCACCAGACCGGGCCGAACACCCTCCGCATTGTGATCGTGATACGGCGTCATCGGGCGTTTCGCCCCCAGATGGCGAAACAGTCCGGCTGTCACACGGCTGTCCTCAACCGCAACCACATCGGCGTTCAGGAGTATTTCAGCGGCGCGCGGAGACAGATCGCCAAGATTGCCGATTGGGGTGGCGACGATATAGAGGCCGGGCGCGAGAATAGAATCCATTGGGGACACGTCATGGCAGAGGCAGCACTGAAACCGCAACGACGCATTGGCGTCCTGCTTCGCGGGATGGTGATCGCGGGCGCACTGGCGATCTCCGCCTGCGTGCGTCCGTCCGGCCCGCCGCCGGAGCCGGTTCGTCCCGGCCCCGCCGCCCCGACTCGCCCCGGACCCGCCATCCCGGTTCGCCCCGGCCTGCCCGAAGAAGATACTGCACGGCACCGCGTCGCGCTGCTCGTCCCACTGTCGGGCAGCAATGCCGGGGTGGGCCGCAGCCTAGCCAACGCCACGCAGCTGGCGATCCTGGATACCAAGGCGGAGGGTGTCCGCATCACCACTTATGACACCGCCACCGGTGCCGCCGCCGCTGCCCAGCGCGCCGTGGCCGATGGCAACAAGCTGATTCTCGGGCCGTTGCTGGCCGAAGATGCGCGCGCCGTCGCCCCGATCGCGCGCCGTGCGGGCGTGCCGGTGCTCAGCTTCTCCAACGACACCGGGGTGGCCGGCAACGGCACCTATATCATGGGCTATTCCCCGGCCCAGTCGATCGAGCGCGTCGTCGATTATGCCCGGCGAAGCGGAATTACCGAATTTGCCGGCCTGATGCCCAGCGGCCTTTACGGCGAGCGTGCGTCGACTGCATTCCTCCGCGCGGTCGAGGGGGCCGGGGGCCGGGTCATCTCACTCGAGAATTACAGCCGCGCTCCGGGCGCGCTCAATCAGGCGATTGCGAAAATCGGGCGCTCGCCATTTCAGGCGGTGCTGATCGCCGACAGCGCCAGTGGCGCGGTGACCGCGATTCCCGGCATCCGTCGGGTCAATCCCACGGCGCGGGTGCTTGGGCCGGAGCTGTGGAACAGCGATTCGGGCGTGGGCGGGCTGACCGCGCTCAACGGCGCATGGTTCGCCAGCGTGTCCGACACCCGTTACCGCACCTATGCCGGCAAATATCGCGCACGCTTCAGCGCAGCGCCTTATCGACTGTCGGCACTCGGCTATGATGCCGTTCTGCTGACTGTGCGCATCGCGCGCGACTGGCGGCCCGGCGATGCGTTCCCGACCGCGCGGCTGACCGATCGTATCGGGTTCGGTGGCCTTGACGGCTTGTTCCGTTTCGACCGTGACGGCGTCGCGGAACGTGCGCTGGAGGTGCAGGAGATTCGCGGCGGCACGACCGTGACGGTCTCGCCCGCGCCTGCCGGGTTTGGCGGACGCTAGGTCCGCACGACCTCGCGCAAAATTGCCTCCAGCACCGGCATGCCTGCCGCAGTAACGCGCAGGCGATCGGGGGTGCGCGCAATCAGTCCGTGCGACTCCAGCCGCGCGATGGCCGCATCGTCCAGATTACGTGCGTCGATCCCGGCAAGGCCGATCCCCTCCGCCAGCCGCAGGCCCATCACCAGTCGTTCGGTCACGCGTTCGGACGCCGTCAGCGCGTTCTCCTCCTGCGTGCCGTGACCGTTGCGGTCCACCGCCCCGATCCAGTTCTCCGGCTTCTTATGGCGAACCGTGGCAAAGCCGCCCCGTCGCCCGTGCGCGCCGGGACCGATCCCGGCATAATCGGTATAGCGCCAGTAAGTGAGGTTATGGCGACTCTCCGCGCCGGCACGCGCATGATTCGACACCTCGTATAGCGGCAACCCTGCCGCCCCGGTCAGCGCCTGCGTCACATCCCAAAGATCTGCGGCGCTATCGTCGTCGGGAATCGTCAGCGCCCCCTTCGCCGCCAGCGTGGCAAAGCGCGTGCCCGGCTCGATCGTCAGTTGATAGAGCGAAAGATGCTCGGTCCCGAACGTCAACGCGCGCGCCAGTTCCGCCTGCCACGCCGCGACGCTCTGGCCGGGCCGGGCATAAATCAGGTCGAAGCTCACCCGCCCAAAATGCCGCTGCGCCGTGGCCAGCGCTGCCAGCCCCTCATCCACCCCGTGCGCACGACCGAGAAACACCAGCGCATCGTCATGCAACGCCTGTAGCCCCAGCGACACCCGGTTGACGCCCGCTGCCGCCAGATCCGCAAATCGCGCCGCCTCGACCGAGGACGGGTTCGCCTCCAGCGTAATCTCCAGCCCGTCCACCGGCGTCCACGCCGCCGTCGCCGCGTCGATCACCGCCGCCACCGTCTCCGGCGGCATCAGCGATGGCGTGCCGCCACCAAAAAAGATCGACCCCAGCCGCCGCCCCGGCAGCAACGCCACCTCATGCGCCAGATCGGCGAGCAGCGCCTTGCGCCACGCCGCCTGATCCACCACCTCGCGGACATGGCTGTTGAAATCGCAATAGGGGCATTTGGACACGCAGAACGGCCAGTGGACGTAGAGCGCGAGCGGATCGGAACGGTTCATCTTGTCCGCGCTATGGGCGTGTTCGGGACATTTCGGAAGATGGACCGAAAAATGCTGTTGCTACCCCTCCTCCTGCTCGCCGCCTGCTCCCCGCAGCAGGAAGCGCCCCCACCGGAACGATTTGTCGAGCAACGCCCGTTCGAGGGTGACGCGGCGCGCGGGGCCGAGCGTATGCAAACCGCGATGATGACGATGCACAACACTGCGCGAGCGTCCGCACGCGTCCCCGAACTCATCTGGGACGACGCCCTGGCCCGCGATGCCGAGGGTTATGCGAAGGAGCTGGCCCGACGGGGCAAGTTCGAGCATTCAAAACAACCGCGCGGCAATCCGCCCCAAGGCGAGAATCTGTGGACCGGCACGCGCGGCGCCTATCGCTATGACGAGATGGCGCAACACTGGATCGACGAGCGGCGGCATTTCGTGAACGCCGCGATCCCGAACGTCAGCCGGACGGGAAAATTCGCCGATGTCGGCCACTATACCCAGATCGTGTGGCGGGGCACGACGCGCGTCGGCTGTGGCTTTGCCAGCAACAAACGCGACGATTATCTGGTGTGCCGCTATCTGGCGGCCGGGAATGTGTGGGGGCAGAAGGCACTTTAACGCATCAGACCCGCAGCCCGCAGCGCATCCTCGATCACTTTGCCGACCCCGGCCGCATTGCTATTGGCGGGTTCCGGCTCGATCCTTTTCAGCGGGACGGCCTTCGCGCGCGGCGGCGTTGGCGGCGCGGCATCGATGATTTGCGAAGAGGCATTGTCGAGCAAACCCCAGAACGCCGCGATATGCCGCGTCGATGAGATCCCCGTCTCCAGCATATGCGGCCCGCTTTGCCCGCAGGCCTGCTCGCCCGTGGCGGCCAGCGGCGTGCCATGACCCATGCCGGTCACCCGATAATCCTCGATCACGGGTCGTCCGTCGGCATCGTTCCACACGCGATGCGGAAAGCCGTCCACCTTATCTGTCCGGTCAGGATCGGGTGCGATGCCATGCGTCGCCAGCCATTGTTGCAGGATGGCGTCCGCATTCGATTGCGCGACGACGTGATCGGCGGTGCCATGCCAGATCGAGACTGTCGGCCATGGCCCACGATGCGAAGATGCCGCCGTGATCGCGGTAGCCAGCGATGCCGAACTGGGCTCGCCACGACCCCGCATCCGCTCCAGCGCCTGTGGCACGCCGGCGGCCGATCCGAATGGCAGACCGGCAATGATCGCCCCACCGCTAAACAGGTCCGGATAGGTTGCCAGCATCGTCGATGCCATCGCTCCGCCCGCCGACAGGCCGGTGACATAGATGCGCGACCGATCGACGCCGTGACGCTTGGCGACCTCGTCGATCATCTGAACGATCGAAAGCGGTTCGCCCATGTCGCGGCGGCTGTCCCCCGGCTCAAACCAGTTGAAGCACAGGTTGGAATTGTTCGCGCGGCGCTGTTCGGGAAACAGCACGATAAAACCATGTCGGTCGGCCAGCTGCGACCAGCCCGACCCCAGGTCGTAGCCCGCCGCATTCTGCGTGCAGCCATGCAGTACGACGACCAGCGGCGCGGACGCCGCCGCCCCCTCCGGCACATGGTAATATGCCCCCAGTGCGCCCGGGTTGGAGCCGAAATCGACCAGTTCGGTTAGCCGGGTAGCGGTGGAACCCGACGCATGCATCGGCTGCGCGCGCAGCTTTGCCAAACGTGCGATGGTTTCGGAAAGGGGTTGCATAAGGCGCTCCTGCAGCCGGTGAGCCGAGATGGCCGAACAGCTTTAGAACGCATCATATCATCACGAGTTGCTGCGGTGCAGCATTAATTCTCGCAGTGGTGAATGAAATTGCCCGTTTGCCTCATATAAACTCGGCGGGCCATCGCCATGCTGTAACGTCAGAACACCGCCGCAACCAATTGTCCGAACGCGTCCGCGCGGTGACTCATCGCATGCTTGGCCTCGGGGTCCATTTCGCCGAAGGTCTGTTCATGCCCGTTCGGCAGGAACATCGCATCATAGCCAAAACCGTTGCTCCCACGCGGCGGCCAAACGAGCGTCCCGTCGACGCGCCCCTCGAACCACTCGACATGCCCGTCCGGCCACGCCAGCGCGAGCGCGCACACGAAATGCGCATCGCGCGACGCATCCGGCCCGGTATCGGCGATCGCCTTCTCGACCAGCTCCATCGCCACGCCGAAGTCCTTCGACGGCCCGGCCCAGCGTGCGGAGAAAATGCCGGGATCGCCCTTCAGCGCCTCGACGCACAGCCCGCTGTCGTCGGCGAGCGCGGGCAGGCCGGACAGGTCCGCCGCTTGCAATGCCTTCAATTCGGCATTGGCGACGAAGGTGGTGCCGGTTTCCTCCGGCTCCGGCAGGTCGAGCGACGCCGCGCTGACCGGCTCAATCCCGAACGGCGCGAGCAGCGCCTTGATCTCGCGGACCTTGCCCTCATTATGGCTGGCAATAACCAACTTGCCCGGTTGCAGCTTGCGGATCGCCTGCGGATCGCGGCCCTCCCCGCTCACCGCCCGGTCGCCTTCAACTGCGCTGCGAAAATGTCGTTGCAACCGATGCGGGCGAGGCGGAGCAGACGGAGCAGCCCTTCCTCGTCATAGGTCGCACCCTCGGCGGTCGCCTGAACCTCGGCAATCTTGCCATCGCCGAGCAGCACAAAATTGGCGTCGGCATCGGCGTCGCTATCCTCGGGATAATCGAGGTCGAGCACCGGAATGCCCTTGTAGATGCCGCAGCTGATGCCCGCGACCTGCTGCTGGATCGGGTCGGCGGTCAGCTGGCCCGACGCCATCAGCTTGTCCACGGCGAGGCGCAACGCCACCCACGCCCCGCTGATCGACGCGGTGCGGGTGCCGCCATCCGCCTGGAGCACGTCGCAATCGAGCGTGATCTGGCGCTCGCCCAGCAGTTTCAAATCGGTCACCGCGCGCAGCGACCGTCCGATCAGCCGTTGAATTTCCTGCGTGCGGCCGGACTGCTTGCCCTTCGCCGCCTCACGCGAGCCGCGCGTATGCGTCGCGCGGGGAAGCATGCCGTACTCGGCAGTGACCCAGCCCTCGCCCTTGCCGCGCATCCACGGCGGAATACGGTCCTCGATGCTCGCGGTCACCAGCACCTTGGTATCGCCAAAGCCGATCAGGACGGAGCCTTCGGCATGAACGGTGAAATTAGGCTGGATCGTGATTTCACGCATCTGGTCGGGGGCGCGGCCGCTTGGGCGCATAGGGAATCTCCTTGGGTCTGGCGGCAGCACCTAGACGGCACGAGCGGAACGCGCCAGTCTCTGCGGCGGTCTGTGTCAAATGGCCGGTGGAGCGTGACGATGAAGCGGTTGGGATTGGTCGTATTGCTAGGACTGGCGCTGTCGGCATGCGCACGCACCCCGCGACCCGCCGACCCAACGCCACCACTCGCACCGCAGCCCGAGAAAATCTTCTACGCCGCCTTTGCCTGCAAGGGCCCCTGCCCGGTGTTCAAGGTCGAGCTGCGCGGCGATCAATCCGGCCTGTTCACCGGCACCGCGCATACCCGCTTCACCGGCACCGCGAACTTCCCGGTCACGCCCGCACAACTGGCGGCGTTCAAGGCGGCACTCGCGCCCTATCGGCCAAAGGGTGAGCGGCGGATCGAACCCGGCACAGCCGAATGCGCCCGCGCCGCAACCGACATGCCCGGTGTCGAAGTGCGCTGGGGCGAGGGCAGCAAGGCCGACCGCCTCTATCTCTATTTCGGCTGCGACCGCGAAACGCACCGCGCGATGGCCGATGCGCTCGGCAACGCCCCCGACCTGTTGCCGCTGAGCATGCTGCTGGGCGAGCGCCCTTGAGGCGCGCGTGCGGCACGCTACATGGGTCGGTGTGACCACACCCCCCATCCATGAGCTGACGGACCGCGCGCGCGACATTTTCCGCATCGTCGTCGATTCGTATCTGGAGGCGGGTCAGCCCGTGGGGTCACGCACCATTTCGCGCGTCTCCCCGCTCAACCTCTCCCCCGCGTCGATTCGCAACGTGATGCAGGATCTGGAGGAGTTCGGACTGCTCGCCTCCCCGCACACCAGCGCGGGGCGCGTGCCGACCGAGCAAGGCTTGCGCCTGTTCGTCGACGGGATGATGCAGGCGGCTGCCCCCTCCGCCGAGGAACGCGCCGCGATCACCGCACGCGCCGATGCCGGGGGACCGGTCGAGGATGCACTGGCCAACACCACCGCCGCGCTCTCCGGCCTGTCCGCCTGCGCAGGCCTGGTGCTGGTTCCAAAGGCGGAGCGCGTGCTGCGGCAATTCGGCTTCGTGCCGCTCGGCGACAATCGCGCGCTGGCGGTGCTGGTCGGTGCCGACGGGTCGGTCGAGAATCGTGTCGTCACCCTGCCCGCAGCCATGCCCCCCGCCGCACTGGAGCAGGCGGCGAACTATCTGACCGCAACGCTGGGCGGCCTTACGCTGAGCGAAGCCCGCGCCAAGATCGAACGCGAATTGCGCAGCGAACGCGCCGCGCTCGACACCGCGGCGCGCGCGCTGGTCGAGCAGGGGCTGGCGATCTGGTCGCAGGATGGCGACGACCGCCCCGTGCTGATCGTGCGCGGCCAGGCGCGATTGCTCGACAGCGCCGCCGCCGACGATCTCGACCGCGTCAGCCAGCTGCTCGACGAGCTGGAGGGCAAGGAGGAAATCGCCCGCCTCCTCGACAGCGCGCGCGAGGGGGAGGCGACGCGCATTTTCATCGGCAGCGAGAACAAGCTGTTCGCCCTGTCCGGATCGTCGGTGATCGCAAAGCCGGTTCGTGCCTTGGACGGTCGCGTGGTCGGCGTGGTCGGCGTGATCGGGCCGACAAGGTTGAACTATGCGCGCGTCGTGCCCATGGTGGATTTCACGGCGGCAACGCTCGCCAGACTCCTCACCTGAAGTGTAGAAAACAGGACTTATGACCGAAGACGAAAAGACCGTAGCGCCCGAGGATCTCCGTCAGGAAACCGCGGACGAAGCCCCCGAAGTCGCCGAGCATGACCGCGTCGCCGAGCTTGAGGCCGAACTGGCCGAATCGCGCTCCGCCACGCTCTATGCCCGGGCCGAGGCGCAAAACCTGCTGCGCCGCGCGCAGAAAGAGGCCGAGGATGCGCGCACCTATGCCGCCACCGGTTTTGCCCGCGACATCCTCTCGGTCGCCGACAACCTCGCGCGCGCGCTCGCTGCGATCCCCGAGGATTTGCGCGAGGACGAAAAGTGGAAGGGGCTGGTCGTCGGTCTCGAAGCCACCGGCCGCGAACTGGACAGCGTGTTCGGCCGTCACGGCATCTCGAAGATCGTGGCACTTGGCGAAACCCTCGACCCCAACCGCCATCAGGCGATGATGGAAATGCCATCCGCCGAAGCCGAGCCGGGCACGATCGTGCAGGAAATCCAGTCGGGTTACATGATCAAGGATCGGCTGCTGCGTCCCGCACTGGTCGGCGTGGCGAAGAAGGCGGATTGATCATCAAATCCTCCCCCCGCAAGGGGGGGTGGCAGCCGTAGGCTGACGGAGGGGGCGGATGCCAGACCATCGGCGGCTGGGGTTCCCCCCCTCCGTCGCTTCGCGCCACCTCCCTCTGGCGGGGAAGGATTGAACTATGGCGCACCGCCCCCGCTTCCCCTATCTGCGCTCCCATGTCCGCGCGCTTTGACTCCGTCCCTCACCGTCGCGCGATCGTCGATCGGCGGGCGCTGGCCGATGAGCTTGCTGCGCTCGACGCGCCGGACACGATGCGGCTGCGACAGGCGGCGGCACTGCGGCTCAAAGCGGCGCTCGAAGTGGGTCGCGCGGAAATTGCCCGGCGGCTGATCGAACACCCTGCCAAGGGCCATGAAAGCGCGGCGAGCGGTGCGTTCCTGATGGACCAACTGCTGCGCGTGCTGTGGGATTTCACGCTGGCGCGGCTCTATCCCAACAGCAACCCCAGCACGTCGGAGCGCATGGTGCTGCTCGCGGTCGGCGGCTACGGGCGCGGCGAAATGGCGCCGTACAGCGATGTCGATATTGGCTTCATCACCCCGTGGAAGCAGACCAGCTGGAGCGAGCAGGTCATCGAATCGATGCTCTATTCGCTATGGGACATGGGGCTGAAGGTCGGCCACTCATCGCGCTCGCTCGACGAAATGGTGCGGGAGGCGAAAGCGGATGTGACCAGCCGCACCGCGCTGCTCGAAGCGCGCTATGTATGGGGCGACACCGCTTTGTATGACGAGGCGGCGGCGCGTTTCCGCAACGAAGTGCAGAAGGACAGCGCCCGCACCTTCATCGCACAGAAGCTGGACGAACGGAACGAGCGGCACCGCAAAATGGGCGACAGCCGTTATGTCGTCGAACCCAATATCAAGGAGGGCAAGGGCGGGCTGCGCGACCTCCACACGCTCTTCTGGATCGGCAAGTACACCTACAATGTGACTGAGCCGGGCGAACTGGTCGGCGCGGGATTGCTGACGAAACTGGAGTATCGCCAGTTCCGGCGGGCGGAGAATTTCCTGTGGGCGGTGCGCTGTCACCTGCACAATCTCGCGGGACGCGGTGAGGACCGGCTGACCTTCGACTTCCAGCGCGAAATCGCCGAGCGCATGCGCTATGCCGACCGGCCCGGCAAGTCGAAGGTAGAGCGCTTCATGCACTTCTACTTTCTGCAGGCGAAGATGGTCGGCGATTTGACCGGCGTGTTCCTGGCGCATCTGGACGAGAAATTCGCGGCACGCGGCAGCCGCTTCGGCCTGCCCCGCATCCGCCGCTCGCCCGCCAAGCTGAAGGGCTTCGTGCTCGATCGCGGACGCCTTGCGCTGCCACGCGACGACTTTTTCGCCGAGGAGCCGGTGCGGCTGGTCGAGTTGTTCGCGCTGGCCGATTTGCACGGGCTAGAGGTGCATCCACTGGCGATGCGCACCGCCGCGCGCGATGCGAAACTGATCGCCGACAAGCGTAACGATCCCCGCGCCAACGCCCTGTTCATGGACGTGCTGACCTCGCCGCGCGATCCCGAAACCGTGCTGCGCTGGATGAACGAGGCGGGCGTATTCGGCCAGTTCGTGCCCGATTTCGGCCGCGTCGTCGCGCAGATGCAGTTCGATATGTACCACCACTTCACCGTCGATGAGCACACCATTCGCGCGGTCGGTCTGCTGGCCAGCATCGAGAAGGGCGACAAGCGCGACGATCATCCGCTGGCGACTGGCATCCTCGACCAGATCGCATCGCGCCGCGCGCTGTACGTCTCGGTACTGCTGCACGACATCGCCAAGGGGCGCGGCGGCGATCACTCGGTATTGGGCGCGGAGATTGCGATCAAACTGTGTCCCCGGCTCGGGCTGAGCGCGGCGGAGACAGAGACCGTCGCGTGGCTGGTGCGCTGGCACCTGCTCATGTCGGCCACCGCGTTCAAGCGCGACCTGTCCGACTTCAAAACGATCCTGGATTTTGCTGATGTCGTGCAATCGCCGCAACGGCTGATGATGCTGCTCGTCTTGACCATCGTCGATATCCGCGCGGTCGGCCCCGGCGTGTGGAATGGGTGGAAGCGGCAGTTGCTCACCAATTTGTACGACAGTGCGGAAGAAGTGCTGCGGCTCGGCCACAAGCAAAAGGGCCGCAACGAACGCATCGCAATCAAGCAGGAAGTACTGACGGCAGCGGTCGGTGCCGGGAATGCCGGTGCGGTCGCAGATTTCATGCGCCGCATGCCCGATGCCTATTGGGTGGCCGAGCCCGAGGATGTGATCGAACGCAATGCACGGCTGATCGCTCGAGTCGGCGATGCCAATCTGTCGGTCGAAGCGACGGTCTATCCCGATCGCGGCGCGACCCTGGTCACCGTCTATGCTTCGGATCACGCCGGACTGTTCTATCGCATCGCAGGCGCGATCCACGCGGCGGGCGGCAACATCATCGACGCGCGCATCCACACCACGCGTGACGGCATGGCGATCGACAATTTCCTCGTTCAGGACCCGCTGGGCCGCCCGTTCGACGATTCAGGCCAGCTTGCGCGGATCGAGGTCGGAATCGCCGACGCGTTGGCCAATCGCGCCAAGCTGACCGAGCGGTTGGCGGCTAAGCCGCTGCCCCGACTGCGCGCCGATGCCTTCAACATCGAACCGGCGGTGCTGATCGACAACAAGGCGTCGAACCGCTTCACCGTGATCGAAGTCAACGCGCGCGACCGCCCGGCGCTGCTTCACCACCTCGCCTATGCGCTGTTCCAGTCGAAGGTGACGATCCATTCAGCGCACGTCGCCACCTATGGCGAGCGTGCGGTCGATACATTCTATGTGACCGATCTGACCGGCGACAAGATCAACGCCGTGCTGCGGCTGAAATCGCTGGAACGGCGCATGCTGGATGCGGCGATCGGACATGGCGAGTTCTCGAACGCGGCGTGACCTGATAAACCCGGCCTGACCGGTGGGAGAGAATCACATGGGCGTGCTGGGCATGGGCGGGCTGTTTTTCCGGGCGAAGGACCCGGATGCGCTGAACAGCTGGTATCGCGAGCATCTGGGCATAGGCGGTGGTTGCGCCGCCGAGGATTCGCCCGAACCACCCAATGAATGGGTGTGGCAAACGCTGGGCGGACCGATGGTGTTCGCGCCGTTCAAGGCCGACACCGACTATTTCGCCGCCGACAAGCAGTTCATGCTCAACTTCCGCGTGCGCGATCTCGACGGGTTGCTGGAACAGCTCAACGCGGCGGGCATCGCCATCATCACCAAGGATGAATGGGATTCGCCCGAAGTCGGCAAATTCGCCCGTATCCACGATCCCGAAGGCAACGCCATCGAGTTATGGGAGCCGCCGACGGGGTGAACTCCAACGCCGTCACCCCAGCGAAAGCTGGGGTTTCAAGCCGCACACCGAACGCTTGTGGCACGAGACCCCAGCTTTCGCTGGGGTGACGGCAACAACTTACTTCGGCGACAGCACCATCAGCATCTGACGGCCCTCCATCCGGGGATAGCTCTCCACCTTCGCATCCTCCAGGCAATCGTCCTGCACACGCTTCAACAGCGCCATGCCCAACTGCCCGTGGCTCAACTCACGACCGCGAAAACGCAAAGTAATCTTTACCTTGTCACCCTCACCGATGAACTTGTGGACCGCCTTCATCTTGGTCTCATAGTCATGGTCGTCGATGTTCGGACGCATCTTGATCTCCTTGATCTCCTGCGTCTTCTGCGACTTGCGGGCGAGGTTCGCCTTTTTCTGCGCCTCGTATTTGAACTTGCCGACATCGAGATATTTGGCGACCGGCGGATCGGCGTTGGGCGACACTTCGACCAAGTCGAGGCCCAGCCCCTGTGCCTGCTCGATCGCCTCTCGCGTCAGCATCACGCCCAGATTCTCACCCTCGTGATCGATCACGCGGACTTTGGGCGAGACAATGAATTCGTTGAAGCGCGGACCCGAAAGGGTCGGTGGCGCGAAGCCGCGCCGGGACATGGGAGGACGGATGGATGCTTCTCCTGTGGCAGTTATAACGATTTACGATAGCGCAAGAACGCACGGCGGGACACCCCTGCCGCGCGCACTAGACGAAATAGCCACACGCTGTGGCGCGCGGGTTACGACACCATATCGGGTGCAAGTGCCTCGGACGCAAGCCAGACGATCGCTTCATCGAGACTCATCACCTTCTGACCCTCGCCGCCAAGCGAGCGAACCGCGACCGTCCCCTCCTCCGCCTCACGCTTGCCGACCACCAGCAGATGCGGAACCTTGGCCAGCGAATGCTCACGCACCTTGTAGTTGATCTTCTCGTTGCGCAGATCGCTCTCGACGCGGATTCCCGCCGCTTTTAACCGCGCCACTGCATCCTTCGCATAATCGTCGGCATCCGACACGATCGTCGCCACCACCGCCTGAACCGGGGCAAGCCACACCGGCAGCTTGCCCGCGAAATGCTCGATCAGGATGCCGATGAATCGCTCATACGACCCGAAGATCGCACGATGCAGCATCACCGGCCGATGCCGCTCGCCATCCTCGCCGACATAGCTCGCGTCGAGTCGGTCCGGCAGCACCCGGTCGGACTGGATCGTCCCGACCTGCCACGTCCGCCCGATCGCATCGGTCAGGTGCCATTCCAGCTTCGGCGCATAAAACGCCCCCTCGCCCGGCAATTCTTCCCAGCCATAGTCGGGCGTATTCAGCCCCGCCGCCGCCACCGCATTGCGCAGCTCGGTCTCGGCCATGTCCCACATTTCCTCGGTCCCGAAGCGCTTCTCGGGCCGCAACGCCAGCTTGATCGAGTAGGTAAACCCGAAATCCTTATAGACCCGGTCGGCAAGCGCACAAAATGCCTTCACCTCCTCGACGATCTGGTCCTCGCGGCAGAAGATATGCGCATCGTCCTGCGTGAACTGCCGCACGCGCATCAAGCCATGCAGCGCGCCATGCGGCTCGTTGCGGTGGCAACAGCCATTCTCATAAAACCGCAGCGGCAGGTCACGATATGACTTGATCCCCTGACGAAAGATCAACACGTGCGCCGGGCAGTTCATCGGCTTCAGCGCCATCCACTCGGCATCGTCCGACACGATCGGGCCTTCGTCGGCGACGTTCGGCACTTCGTCGGGGATCACGAACATATTCTCGCGATATTTGCCCCAATGGCCTGACTGTTCCCACTGGCGCGCGTCCATCACCTGCGGCGTCTTGACCTCGCGATAGCCGGCTTCGTCGATCGCGCGACGCATATACGCCTCCAGCTCGCGCCAGATCAGATAGCCCTTGGGGTGCCAGAACACCGACCCGTGCGCCTCGGCCTGCAAATGGAACAAGTCCATCTCAGCGCCCAGCTTGCGATGGTCGCGCTTGCCCGCTTCCTCCAGCTTGAGCAGATGCGCGTCGAGCTGCTTCTTGTTCAGCCAGCCGGTGCCGTACACGCGGCTCAGCATCGCGTTATTCTGGTCGCCGCGCCAATAGGCCCCCGACACCCTCGTAAGCTTGAACGCAGCCGGATCGAGCTTGCCGGTCGACGCCATGTGCGGCCCCCGGCACATGTCCAGCCACGCGTCCGAGCCACTGCCCGCGCGATAGACCGTCAGTTCCTCACCCTCGGGCAGTTCCGCCGCCCATTCCGCCTTGAACGTCTCACCCTGTTGCTGCCAGCGCGCGATCAGATCGGCGCGGCTCCACACTTCGCGGATCAGCGGCTGGTCCGCCGCGATGATCCGGCGCATCTCCGCCTCGATCGCGGGCAGGTCATCCTCGGTGAACGCCCGGTCCCTGGGGGCGAAGTCGTAATAAAAGCCATCATCGGTCGACGGCCCGAACGTGATCTGCGTCCCCGGAAACAGATGCTGCACCGCCTCGGCCAGGATATGCGCAAAGTCATGCCGCGCCAGCTCCAGCGCATCCGCCTCGTCCCGCGACGTCACCAGCGCCAGCTGCGCGTCACCCTCGAACGGGCGGTTGATATCGCGCAATTCACCATCCACCCGCGCGGCAATCGCCGCCTTGGCGAGACCCGGCCCGATCGCCGCGGCGATATCGGCGGGCGTGGTCCCCGGCGCGACCTCACGGACGGAGCCATCGGGGAGCGTGATTGAAAGTAGATCGGCCATCATCTGTCCTGCGTATTTGGCGTGCCTATGCACGGGCGCGCGGCGCTAGAAAAGGGGCAGGATCGGGAGAGCAGCGCCATCTCACCCGATCCCGGGCAAGAGGCGGTGGCACCGGCGTCAGCCGAACGCGACCAAACCTCCCGCCGAAGCGGGGCTGGTGGCAGTGGTCGAGGCGAACCGCTGAGCCATGCGGCGGAGATAAGCGATCCCGGTTAACAAAGCCAGAGGGCCAACAATCCTCCCCCGCCAGGGGGAGGTGGCGCCGAAGGCGACGGAGGGGGAGGACACCCCAACGATCGTTCTGGCATCCGCCCCCTCCGTCAGCCTCGTGGCTGACACCTCCCCCTGGCGGGGGAGGATTTTTACGGGGCGTCCGCTTCTTCTTAGCCCTCTCCCGCTTTCGCGGGCGCATCGGGTCGGTCATGCCCCCGGCATGACCTGAACAGCGCGGGGCGCTGTTCACCCGATGCGGGTTGGGTGAGGGCCTTCTTCCACCTTCTTCTCCCCCGCTTGACCCGCTATCCTCACCCAATGTCCCAACACCACATCACCCCCATCCTCCCCTGCCGCGACCTGACCGCCAGCACCGAATTCTACACCCGCCTCGGCCTCACCCTCGAAAGCGATTACGGCGACTATCGCATCCTCGCCGACGGCAAGGGCTGGCACCTCCACCTCCGCGCCGAACCCAACACCCCCGGCCCGCCGCACAACCCGTTCGGCCTGTATCTCTATGTAGATGACGTCGACGCTGTCGCCGACCGCGTCCGCGACGCGATCATCGAAAAGGGCGCCCCACACCTGAAACCATGGGGCACCTATGAATTCGCGGTCAGCGATCCGGACGGCGTCCTGGTGCGGATCGGGCGCGTGGCTTGATGAACCTTCTCCAGAGGGAGAAGGATGCCGAGCAGCTTGGCGCTTCAGCGCCTGGCGAAGGTTGGATGAGGGGAGGTCCCGCTATCGAGCGGGCGATCCCCTCACCCAGCTCCGACTAGACCCGCGCTGAAGAAGCGGGAACAACTCTGCGCAACCCTCGTCCAAGGGCAGAGGAGGGGTGTCTGGAAATGGGTGAAAAGCCGACCAGCAGCCGTGGCTCGGCTGTGTGGAGACATGCATCGGCACTGGACCATAGTCTTTCGCCATCGGCGAGACGGCTCACCGCGCCAGAAGATAGAGCTTTTTCTGACGAAAGTCCCAAACGGTCTTATATTGTTTGAGGAAGGCGTAACCGAGTTCGATTTCCGTATCTTCGGTTATCCCAATCGATTTTGCTGCCGGCGATGGCCCCTCCTCAACCTCAATTGAGTGGAGATCGATGTCTATCGTATCTGCAAGCGTTACCCTTGCAAGGTCGAAGGCGTCCGACTTCGCCGTCGCTCTCAAGTGACCATTGGCAAGCAAGCGGGCCTTCCCCGCGTCGGAGATTATCAACGCTCCATTCATGCCAGTGTCGAGACTGACGATTGCGTTCAACTCTCCGATCCGCGCGGGCAACAGCGGATGGTTGGGCAGCTTTCGCGTCTCAAATGGCAAGACCGCAATCACTTTTTCGCCACGAAGATACTGTCGCGGCCCGTCCTTGTAGAAGGTCGCTTTGGATCGGCGATAATCCATTTTCAAAGCATGGTCCCGGAAGAAATTATAACCGACCCAGCCCAAAAAATCCGGGGTGATCGTTTCCAGCATCCGCGCATCCTGGCTCCTCACGCTGGTCACTCGCGAAAGGTGGATGTTGCCTATGCGAATGTCCTTAACTACTGCGTGCAGGCGGACGTCGAAGGTCTGCCCACTCCCGAAAAAGCCGGTACCCATAACTGTTCCGCCGACCAACGGCACGCGGTGATCGTTGATCACCAAAGCGTCCTGCATGCCCGTATCGAGCATGAACTTGCCCCTGATACCGGCGACCTCGCCCTCTACAAACGGGAACTCTCGCACCATGACGATTGGCAGCGTGACAATGTTCTTGGTGAGGCGTGCTTCCAGCGCACGGTCCGATGCTTTCGGTGTGGTCTGGCCGATGGCTGCGGGAATTGGGAAACTCGGCATGGCCGAACCTGGGGCGACCACGAACGCAGCTGTAGCGCACACCAATTTGGCAAACATGGCCGCGCCGCGCGCATATGGTTTATCGGTCATCACACCACGCTGAACCAACGCCCTTTGTCCGGCAAGCGCCTTGCGCCGACACGCATCTGCAATTGGGTCGAAAGCAACGATCGTAAAAACTGGCACGCCCACTGGAAATGTTGGATTTCATCTGATCTATCCTGATCGATACAACGCCAGTCCGTCACCAGCAGCCACCCCCTGCCGCGTCATCGCCGCGTCGCTGCAGCCTCAGTGTCGCGTCGCTGGCGCGTGGGTGTCGCGTATCTGTCGCGTTGCAGCCGCGAACCCGCCGCGTCCGCCTCAAAACCCTGTAAAATCGTCAAGACTGTCAATCGCACCGCCGCGTCAACTCACCCCGAACGGCACCACCCGGTTCAGTGCGATATGCCCGATCCCCGATCGCCCCAGATACGGCACGCCCATTTCGCGGCACCAGCGGATCATCATCTGTTCGTTATTCTCGCCGAACGGCACGTCATTCTCGACCACGTCGGTCACCGCGCCCAGCCGCACGCCGGCAATCCCCTGAAGCTGGGTCGCATGCGCCATCTGGAACAACATCCGGTCGAACCGATAGCTTGGCTCACCCACTTCCTCGATATGCAGGACGTGGTCGGTCAAATCGGGCAGCCACGGCGTGCCGATCATCGCGGTCAGGATCGACAGGTTGAACGCCGCCGCAGGACGGCCATCCAGCGTCGGCTCCAGCCCACGCTTGTCTCCGTCGATCAGCCAACCGAGCACCCAGCCTGCGTCGATACCCTTGTCGTTCTTGCCCATCGCGCTGGCCATCGACCCGTGCGCCTGCCGCCCGATCCGCCGCGCATAAAGCGCGCCGAGCATGAACCCCATGTCGGAATAACCCACATAGGTCTTGTGCTTCGCCGCCGGACCGATCTTGGGCATCACCATCTCAAGGATGCGGTTCGACCCGTACCCGCCCCGCGCGAACCACACCGCGTCGAACGCGGGATCGTTGGCGATCTCCAGGAATGCGGCGGCGCGCACCTCGTCCGGCCCGGCGAAATGCCCCTCGGTCAGGAAGCATTGCGGGTGAAACACGATCTCGTGCCGCGGATAGGTCAGCGCCATGAACGCACGCATCCGCGCCGCCGATTCCTCGCTGACTGTCCGTGCCGGTGCGACGACGCCGATCCGCATGCTTGCCCCTTTTCAATGAACCGGCGATAGCGCGGGGCGATGCAACACGGCAAACCTTACTTTTTCGTCGGGATCGGGGGCAGCGGCATGATGCCGCTGGCGATGATCCTGGCCGGGCACGGCGCGAAAGTCGCCGGCTCCGACCGCAGCCTCGATTCCGGACGGCTTCCCGCCAAGTTCGATGCCCTCCGCGCGCTCGGCGTCGAATTGTTCGCTCAGGACGGCAGCGGCATCGCCTCGGCGGAGCAGATGGTGGTGGCCTCGGCAGCGGTCGAGGCAACCGTGCCCGACATGGTCCGCGCCGCCGAACTCGGCTGTCCCCAGATGACGCGCGCGCAACTCCTGTCGCAACTGTTCAACGCCGCACCGCTCCCGATCGGCATCGCCGGGACCAGCGGCAAGTCGACCGTCACCGGCATGATCGGCTGGATCATGCACGCCACTGGCCGCGATCCGACGGTGATGAACGGCGCGGTGATGAAGAATTTCGCCACCCCCGACGCGCCTTTCGCCACCGCTTTGGTAGGCAATGGCGATGCGTTCGTTAGCGAAGTGGATGAGAGCGACGGTTCGATCGCGAACTATTGGCCAAAGATCGCAGTGCTCAACAATGTCAGTCTCGACCATAAATCGCTTGAGGAACTGCGCCAATTGTTCGGCGATTTCGCGGCCAAGGCAACGACCACCGTCGTCAATGTCGGCGATGCCGAAAGCGCGGCGCTGGCGATGACGCTCGACCGCGCCCGCACCGTGACGTTCGCGGTCGAAGGCGACGCCGATATTTCGGCACGCAACCTGTCCCCCGAACCCTTCGCCATCGGCTTCGACTTGGTGACAGCGAGCGAAACCCGCCATGTCCGCCTCTCCGTCCCCGGCGAACACAATGTCGCCAACGCCCTCGCCGCAATCGGCGCAGTCACGGCGGCGGGGATTCCGCTGGCCGACGCCGCAAGCGCCATCGAAGGCTTCACCGGCCTGCGCCGCCGTTTCGAACTGGTCGGCGAAGCGAACGGCGTCGCCGTGATCGACGATTTCGGCCACAACCCCGACAAGATCGGCGCGACGCTTGATACACTCCACGCCTTCCCCGGCCGTATCCTTGCCCTGTTCCAGCCGCACGGTTTCGGCCCGCTGAAAGTCATGCGCCGCGAACTGGTCGAAACCTTCGTCACCCGCCTTGCCTCCGACGACCTGCTGATCCTGCCCGATCCCGTCTATCACGGCGGCACCGTCACCCGTGAAGTCACCAGCGCCGACATCGTCGCCGACATTGCCGCATCGGGCCGCAACGCCCGCCACATCCCCGACCGCCCCGCCGCCGCCGCCCACCTCGTCGCCACCGCCCGCCCCGGCGACCGCATCGTCATCATGGGGGCAAGGGACGACACGCTCAGCCTGCTGGCTGCTGACATGCTCGAACAATTGCGAGGAAAGCACGCTTGACATGTAAAGCGTCATTGACGTAAAGCGACCTTGTCTGATTAGAAAGGATGCTTGACATGAAAATTTCTCCCGCTTCCCTCCGTTTCATATGGCGCTTTATTGGTGCGACGATCGCCTATGGCGTGCTGCTGACTGCCGCGACCTGGGTGGTAAAGAATCTCAGTCCCGCACCCCTAGCGGTGATCGGCCTGTCGATCCTTCCCGCCATCGCAATTGCCGCCTCGTTGATCGTTACCGGCTTGTATCTGATCGAGGAAACCGACGAGTATGTGCGCCGGCGTCAGGTTGTCGCGATGCTGGTCAGCATCGGCATATTGTTGACCCTGTCGACCGCACTCGGATTTCTTCAGCAGCGTGGTGCGCTAGGCAGCGTCGATTTGCTTTGGGCTTTCCCTGCCTGGTGCATTCTGTGGAGCATCACCCAATGCCTGATGGCGATCCGCGACTATCGCCGGACGGAGAATGCGGCATGAACAACCGCCTTCGCATCCTGCGTGCCGAACGCAGCTGGAGCCAGCAGGATCTGGCCGAACGGCTCGAAGTCTCGCGCCAGAGCGTGAACGCGATCGAGACGGGCCGCTACGACCCGTCCCTGCCGCTGGCGTTCAGGATCGCCGATCTGTTCGAGCTGACAATCGAACAGATTTTCGAAAAACCCTCAAAGGAGGCGTGAAATCTCAGCCGATCGTCTGTCCGGTCTTGGCCCAGTCGGCGAGGAAGCCCTCGATGCCCTTGTCCGTCAGCGGGTGCTTGACCAGCTGGCGGATCACGGCAGGGGGCGCGGTCATCACGTCCGCACCCAGTTTGGCCGCCTCAAGGATATGGATCGGATGGCGCACGCTGGCGACCAGGATTTCGGTGTCGAAGGCGTAATTGTCATAGATCAGACGGATGTCACCGATCAGGTCCATGCCGTCGAAGCCGATATCGTCATGCCGCCCGACGAATGGCGACACGAACGTCGCCCCCGCCTTCGCCGCCAGCAGCGCCTGATTGGCGGAGAAACACAAGGTGACATTGACCATCGTCCCGTCGTCGGTCAGCGCCTTGCAGGTCTTCAGCCCGTCGATCGTCAGCGGCACCTTGACCGCGACATTGTCGGCGATTTTCCGCACGATTTCGGCTTCGCGCATCATGCCTTCATGGTCGAGCGCAACGACTTCGGCGGACACCGGCTTGCCGGGGACGATCGCACAGATTTCGGCGACGACTTCCAGGAAGTTGCGCCCCGCCTTGTGGATCAGCGACGGATTGGTGGTGACGCCGTCGAGCAACCCGGCATCGGCCAGCTCGCGGATATCGTTGGTGTCGGCGGTGTCGGCGAAGAACTTCATGGGGGCACCTCGGGCAAATGTGACAATCGGATGACGGCACGCTAAAGGCGCGCGACTCTCGGGCGGCCTCTAACACCGGAATCCAATGCGCTCCATCCTTCTTGCCTTGCCGCTAGCCCTCATCGCCGCGCCCGCACTGGCGCAGGAAGAGGATCAGGAATTGTGGCTGACCGGCGCGGCAAGCGTCGGGCTGGGCGAGGATACCGCGTTCGAGTTCGACACCGTGGCGCGCTGGGGTAACGATCCGGGCGGGTTGTACGAGGTCGAGATCAACACGCTGATCGCGCACAAGCTGACCGACAGCATCACCATCGGCGGCGGCTATGTCCGCAACATCAATTATTCGCGTGGCGTCGTGACGCGGACCGAGGATCGGTTGCGCGTGCAGATCGGCCTGTCGGGCGCAGCGGGACCGGTGAAGCTGTCGGGTCGCGTGCGGCTGGAACATCGCAACCGCTCCGACGGCGACGAAATCGGCTATCGCCTGCGCCCTCAAATCAAGGCAACGCTGCCGCTCGACGAAACGTTCAGCCTGATCGCGCACCATGAAAGCTTCATCCCGCTCGACGACACCGATTGGGGTCAGCGCGCGGGTCTTGAGCGGATGCGCAACTTCGCCGGAGTGGCGTGGCAAGCCAACGACCTGCTATCGTTCGAGGTCGGCTATATGAGCCAATATGGCTTCGGCCGCGATGGCGACCGCGACGTAATGGACCATGCGCTATCGGCGGGGTTCGGCCTCGATTTCTAGTCTGCGACCAGCATCACCCTGGCCTCAGGTTTCTCCAGACCCGTCACATAAAGCCGATACACGCCCGGCTTCAGGTCGAAGCGCACGATCTTTCGTATCGTCGAGCATTTCGGGCCGTGGCCGTGCGCGGTGGATTTCAGCGCTTCACCACCCGCCACGCCCGGCACCACGTCGATCCAGACGCGCTGGTCCGGCGCGATGCCATAGCGACCCGCCGCCTCGATCCTGAACCCGATCATCACCGCACCGCCGGGCTTCGTGCCTGCCGGAACGCCGGTCAGTTTCGACACATCGCGCGCTTCCAGCGTCACTGCCTTGTTCACCCCAAACGCGGTGGCAGGCGTAGTCCAGCCGGATAGATTGGCGGCCAGCCCGACATCGGTCGCCGTACATTCGGCGACGGCAGGCGCAGCCTGAAGCAACAGCAGTGCGGCGAAAAGCATCATCGGGAACTCCCTTGCCGCATCGTTAGCGCTTTCCAGCCCGCACCGGAATGCCGATATGACATCCATGTCCCGCGCCCGCGTCATCGTCCTCAATTCTGCGCTCGGCCCGCTCGACTATCGCATTCCTCGCGGCATGCACGTCGAGCCGGGGTCGATCGTCGTCGCGCCGCTTGGCCCGCGCCAGCTGATCGGCGTGGCGTGGGAAGCCGAACGGCTGCCCACTGAGGAGGTCGGCGACAACCGTCTGCGCAACCTGATGGGCGTGGCCGATGCGCCACCGATCCCCGCCCCCTTGCGCCGCCTGATCGAATGGACCGCCAACTATTATCTCGCGCCGCTGGCATCGGTGTTGCGCATGTCGCTGGCGTCCATCTCCGCGCTGGAGGGCGGCAAGACCGTCATCGAATATCGCGCCACCGGCGAAATCCCCGAACGCATGACCGCGCAGCGCGAACAAGCGCTGGCGCGAATCGGCGACAGGCAGGGGCTGATCCGCGAACTCGCGACGATCGCGGATGTGTCGGACGGCGTAATCCGGGGACTGGTCAAGGCCGGCGCGATCGAGGGCGTGACGGTCGATCTCGACACGCCCTATCCGATGCCGGACCCGGCATTCGGCCAGCCCGAACTGTCGGGCGAACAGGCGGGCGTCGCGGCCACCCTGCGCGACGCCGTTACGGACGCGGCGTTCCAGCCCTTCCTGCTCGACGGCGTCACCGGATCGGGCAAGACAGAAGTCTATTTTGAAGCCGTCGCGGCGGCAATCGCGGCGGGCAGGCAGACCCTCGTCCTCCTACCCGAAATCGCCCTGACCGAACCCTTCCTCAAACGCTTCCACGCCCGCTTCGGCGTCGAGCCGGTGGCGTGGCATTCGGGCCTTCGCCAGTCGCAGCGCCGCCGCGCATGGCGCGCCATCGCCAGCGGCGAGGCAATGGTCACGGTCGGCGCGCGCTCATCCCTCTTCCTCCCGTACAAGAATCTCGGCCTGATCGTGGTCGATGAGGCGCACGAGACCAGCTTCAAACAGGAAGAGGGCGTCCACTACCACGCCCGCGACGTCGCGGTGATGCGCGGCCATTTCGAGCAATGCCCGGTCATCCTCGCCAGTGCCACCCCGGCGATCGAGACGCGGCAACAGGTCGCCCTTGGCCGCTATACCGAGCTGAAACTGCCCGGTCGCTATGGCGTGGCGGAGATGCCGGAGATCACCGCGATCGACCTGATCGCCGATCCGCCGATGCGCGGGCGCTGGCTTGCGCCAAAACTGGTCAACGCGATCGAAGCGACGCTGGAGCGTAAGGAACAGGCTTTGCTGTTTCTCAACCGGCGCGGCTACGCCCCGCTGACGCTATGCCGCACCTGTGGCCATCGCTTCCAATGTCCCAATTGCACCGCGTGGATGGTCGAGCACCGCCTGATCAACCGCCTCGCCTGCCACCATTGCGGCCACACCTTCCCCACCCCGCGCGCCTGCCCGGAGTGCAAGGATGAGGACAGCCTGGTCGCCTGTGGCCCCGGCGTGGAACGCATCGCGGATGAAGTAGCGGCGCTGTTCCCCGACGCCAAAACCGCCATCGTCACCAGCGACACGATCTGGTCCCCGGCCAAGGCGGCGGAGTTCGTCAACCGGATGGAGGTCGGCGACATCGACATCGTCGTCGGCACGCAGCTGGTGACCAAGGGCTATCACTTCCCCAACCTCACCCTGGTCGGCGTGGTCGATGCCGATCTGGGGCTGGAGGGCGGCGATCTGCGCGCCGCCGAACGGAGTTTTCAGCAAATCATGCAGGTGTCCGGTCGCGCCGGTCGCGGTGAGAAGCCCGGCACCGTCCTGATCCAGACGCACAGCCCCGGCGCCCCGGTCATGCGCGCGCTCGTCAGCGGCGATGCCGAAAGCTTCTATGCCGCCGAGACCGAGGCCCGGCGCGAGGCGGGCGCGCCGCCCTTTGGCCGTTTCGCTGCGATCATCGTGTCGAGCGAGGACAAGGCCGCCGCGCTGGAAACCGCGCGCGCCATCGGTCGTGCCGCCCCACGCGTCGACGAAATGCAAGTCTATGGCCCCGCCCCTGCCCCGCTGGCGATGCTGCGCGGCCGCCACCGTTTCCGCCTCCTCGTCCACGCCCGCCGCGCTCTGGACGTTCAGGACGTCATCCGCGACTGGCTAGGCGGCGTCGAATGGTCGGCGAAGGTGCGCGTGGTGGTAGATGTAGACCCGTATAACTTCCTTTAAATCGGTCGTTTTTCTGCTTTCCGCACTCCCGGTCGTGAAATAGCATCGCCCGATAGGGGGAATTTTTCATGATTCGCACGTTGCTGGTGCTCGCGTTCCTGATCGCCCCGACTGTCGCACAGGCCGAATGGCATGAGGCGAGCACCGACCATTTCGTCGTTTATTCGGATGAGAGTCCGGCCAAACTCGAACTGTTCGCCATCCAGCTGGAGCGGTTCGACAAGGCGCTGCGAGCGCTGCGCGGGCTTAAGGACGAGCGGGTCGGCGACGCCAATCGAGTCACCGTTTATGTCGTGCCCCGCTCGAGCACCGTCGGCAAGCTTGTCGGCGATACCGGCATTGCCGGCTTCTATCGCCCGCGCGCAGGCGGATCGATGGCGGTCATCCCGCGACGTGCCGGACAGGACGCAACCGATCTCACTTCTCAGGCGATCCTGTTGCACGAATATACCCACCACTTGATGCTCAGCCTGTGGCCGCACGCCGCGCTGCCCAGTTGGTTCATCGAAGGCTATGCCGAATTCCACGCCACCGCGCGTTTCGAGAAGAGCGGCGGGGTCTCGTTCGGGCTGCCGCCGCAATATCGCGGCTATGGTCTGCTCGCCGGAAATGCGCTGCCCGCGGACAAGCTGCTGACTGCCGAAGGGTTCGAGCTGGCTGCGGAACAGCGCGATGGCCTTTATGGGCGCGGCTGGCTGCTCACCCATTATCTGACCTTCGGAGAGCGGCGTCCCAAGCAGCTCTCGACCTATCTGCTCGCAATCAACGATGGCAAACCGGCGATGCAGGCCGCGACCGAGGCATTCGGCGATCTCAAGCTGCTCGACCGCGAGCTTGAGCGCTACAAGACCGGTAAATTCGTCGGAAAGACCGTTCTTCCCGCTGCCTTCACCGTTGGTCCGGTCAAGATCCGCAAGCTTACGCCAGGTGAGGCGGCGACGATGGACGTGCGCATCGTCTCCAAAAATGGCGTGAATGAAAAGACCGCACCCGGCGTCTATGTTCAGGCGAAGAAGGCCGCCGCCCCGTTCCCGGATGATCCCGGCGCTCAGATCGTGCTCGCCGAAACCGCCTATGACGCCGGTGATTATGGCGGGGCGGAAGGCGCCGCCGACCGTGCGATCGCGGTCGATGCCAAGGCGATCGACGCCCATGTGTACAAAGCGATGGCGCGAATGGCGCTGGCGGAAAAGGCGAGCGATCAGAGCAAGGAAACATGGTCGGCAATCCGCAAGATCATCAGCACTGCCAACCGGCTCGATCCCGACGATCCCGAGCCCCTGATCCTGTTCTTCCGCAGCTTCGTGGAGGCCGGGCAGATACCGACCAAGAATGCCCGCATTGGCCTGTACCGTGCGTTCGAGCTCGGCCCGCAGGATCGCGGTCTGCGGATGAATGCGGCGACCACTTATCTGCAGGACGGCAACCCGGCGATGGCGCGCGAGTTGCTCAAGCCGCTAGCCTATGATCCGCATGGCGGGGGCCTCGCAAAAGCTGCTGCAACCCTGATCGCGGCGATCGACGCCGGCAAGGGTACAGAGGGGCTCAGGACGCTACGCGAGAAGCCCGCAGATGGCGAAGACGCTGGCGCAGATGCCAAGCCCTGACGCGTCAGGGTTGATCCTGCCTATTTCGTTGAGGTCGTTACGCATGAGACGTCTCGACGCGCGGATTATCCCTCGCTAGCATCCGAGTCGGCTGACCATAGGGGGTTCGTCATGCTTGCCCAACGCGCGCGGCGTCAGCCGTGGCGGAGCGACCGGCTGTCCCCTTGCGTCACCGTAACGCCAGAGGGAAGACTGTCCTGTGATCCGCAAGCTCCTGTTCGCCGCATGCCTGACCCTGCCCGCCGCCGCACAGGCCGAATGGGTCCGCGCGGAATCCACCAATTATATCGCTTACAGTGAAGGAACGGCGGAGGATCTGAAGAAGCGCGTCGCCGATCTGGAGAAGTTCAGCCATGTGCTGCAGGCGATGACCGGGGCACGACGACCCAAGGAGGTCCCGGTCAGGATCACGGTCTATTTCGTGCGGACGGTGGACGATGTGTCGGAATCGCTGCCTTACCCGGCCCCCGGCGTCGCGGGTTATTACAACACCACGATGCGCGGGCCGTTCACGGTGATGCCGCGGATCAGCACCAAACCGCCGGCGGGCGCACGCTACAAGATGCCGGGGCTGGAGGCGAAGACGGTGCTTCAGCATGAGCTGACGCATCATTTCATGTTCCAGTATTTCGCCGCCGCCTATCCGGCCTGGTATACGGAAGGCTTTGCCGATTATGCCGGCGCGATCGAGATCGACGACAATAATGTCGTGAAGGTCGGCCTGTTCCTCGACAACCGCGCACAGGCGCTGCGTTCGATGGACTGGGTCCATCTGAAGGAATTGATGAACCCGATTCCAGGCAAGTCGAATTTCGAGCGATTTGCGATCTATTCCCAGGGCTGGATCACGGTCCATTATCTCAACAGCACGCCCGAGGGTCGCAAGATGCTCGGCGACTATCTGAAGCGCATCAATGCGGGTCAGAATTTCGGGGAGGCGCTCAAGGCGTTCGGCGACATCGAAAAGTTCAACGCTGCCGTGCGCGCTTATGCCCGCCGCTCGAAGATCGATGCCAGTGCCACCCAGTATCTGAGCCTGGACCCCGGCAAGATCGAAGTCGCAAAACTGGGCGCTGCGGAGGACGCCTTGCTGACCGCGCAGATGTCGCTCAGTTCGGGCGTCGCAACCGGCAAGGCGCAGGGCTTTGCGCGCCGTGTTCGGGAAATTGCCCGCGCCCATCCCGACAATCTCTACGCACTGCGTATGTTGATCGAGGCCGAACGCCTCGCCGGCAACTTTGCCGAAGCGACCGCCGCGACCAACCGGTGGCTGGCCCGGCAGCCCGCCGATCCATGGGCGAATTACTTCAAGGGCGACATGGAAACGGTCGCGCTCGCCAAGGCCAAATCGACGGACAATGCGGCGTGGGACGCAGCCCGGGCGCGGATTCGGGTCGCGTTGAAGGCGCTGCCCAACGAACCCCGTTTTGCGCGCGCTTTCTATGAAAGCTATTCGCGGCGCGGCGTGTTGCCCCCGGCCGCCGCGCAAAATGCGCTATCGCATGCACTCGATCTGATCCCGCGGGAGAGCACATTGCGCTATATGGTGGCGTCGGATTACGAGACTCGCGGCATGATCGACGACGCGATCAGCACGATCGCCCCCGACGCCTATGGGATCGCCGACGAGACCGAAAAGGACAAGCGCCGCCGCGAGCGCGTGATGGACCAGTATAAGACTGCCGAGGACGAGGACGACAAGGAGACGCCGCGCGAGATGCTGGTGCGGCTGCTTGCGAAGAAGTCCGGCAAGACGGTCGAAGCGAAGGAAACTGCCGCCACCCAATAAGCGCGCTTGAACCCCGCCCGCGCTTCCGCGACACAAAGCGGGGTTTTTGTGCCGGAGGGCGTCTTGTTGAAACGATTGCTGCTGGCGTTCGCGCTGATGCTGGGCCTGGCGGGCCCGGCGCACGCTGACGACATCTCCGCATCGGGGCGCGGCGTTGTGCGGATCGTCACCATCGCCACGGTCGAGGGCGAAGTGGTCGGATTCGGCCATGGCAGCGGCTTTGCCGTCGCCCCCAATCGCGTCATCACCAACGCCCATGTCGTCGAGGCGGCTGAACGCTATCCCGGCAATGTCCTGATCGGCGTCGTCCCGTCCGAAGGCGACAAAAGCTATCAGGGAAGGCTGATCGCTGTGGACTCGGATCGCGATCTGGCGCTGATCGAGTTCACCGGCATCCGCCTGCCCCCGCTCACCTTTTACAATGGTCCGATCGGAGAGGGCGATGTGATGATCGCGCTGGGCTATCCCGGCAATGTCGATCTCGCCACCGCCCGCTCTTCCGCCGATTTCATCACGCCGTTGTCGCCGATCCGCTCGCAGGGGGTGTTTTCGGGGCGCCGCGATTTGCAGGGCGTGCGCGTGCTGCTCCACACTGCGGGCATTGCGCGCGGCAATTCAGGGGGGCCGTTGCTCGATCCGTGCGGGCGCGTGCTGGGCGTCAATGCCGCGCTGACCCGCGCCGACGATGGCGACGCGTCGTTCGGCTTTGCGATCGGCAATGAAGAGGTCGCCGCGTTCATGCGCGAAGCGAAACAGCCCATGCCCGCCAATGGCGTCGCCTGTACCAGCATCGCCGACCGGCTGGCGGCCGACCGCAGCGAAGCGGAGAAAGCCCGCTCGGTCGAGGAGGTGCGCCAGCGCGAAGCCGCCGCCCGTGCCGCCGCCGACCGCGAGGGCGCGCTGGATCAGGCGCGGATCGACAATTTCGTGACGCGCGAGAACTACATCGCCGGGGCGACACTGCTGCTGGTGCTGGGCGCGCTGAGCATCGGCGGCGCAGGGCTGTTTTATACGCGCGGGCAACAGCGCGAGGCGATCTGGTGTGCGGCGGGTGGCGGCGTGCTCGTCGTCGCGGCGTTCGTCACCTTCTTCACCCGCCCCGCCTTCGATCCCGCCGCGATCGACGCTGCGGCCGGGGTCAGCGTTCCGCCCGCCGCCGCCGAACCCGGAGGTCTTGGCAAGATGGTCTGCGCGATCGATCCGGCCCGCTCGCGCGTCACCGTCTCCACCACCGAAGACGTGAAGATCGACATCAATCCCGATGGCTGCGTCAATGCGCGTACCCAATATGCCGAGAGTGGCCAGAACTGGCAGCGCATCCTGGTGCCCGACGACGAGCAAACCGTGTCGGTGCTGGAATATGCGCCGACGACGCGAACCTACTCCACCACCCGCTATCTGCTGACCGCCCCGCAAATGTCGGCGGCGCGCAAGCGGCGGGCGGAGGTGAAGGTCAAATCCTGCTCCACTGACCCCGCCGCCCGCGCCAATCTGGCGGCGCAACAACAGGCAATCCGTACCGCGCTGCCGCAGGTGTTCAACGAACGGCTGGTCTATCGCTGCAAGGCCGGCTGATGGCCGGGTGGCGCGCGATGAGCAAAGGTGATCTCGCGGCGGTGACGGCGATCTCGGCCGCAGTGCATGGCCGTTATGCCGAGCCATTGGCGGTCTATGCCGAGCGACTGGTGCTGTATCCGGCGGGGTGTTTCGTGTGGGACGACGTGGGTGAGGTACACGGGTTGCTCGTCAGCCACCCATGGCACCGCGATACGCCGCCTGCGCTCGGCGCGTTGCTGGGTGCGATCCCGGCGAATGCGGACACCTTCTATCTTCACGACATCGCGCTGCTACCCGAAACGCGCGGTCAGGGTGCCGGAAGTGCGGCGACCGCGCTGGTCACCGAACTGGCGGTCGGTGCGGGCCTTGCCGAGATTACGCTGGTCGCGGTCAACTGCGCCGACCGGTTCTGGACGACGCAAGGGTTTGAGCACGACACCGACGCAGCATCAGTTGGCTATGGTCCGGGCACCTTCCTGATGCACCGCGACATCGATCAGCTTACTCGCCGAGCGCCATCAGCGAAGCCGCCGCATAAGTGAGCAGGCCCAACGTCGCTGCCGCTTCGATATAACACAGGATGCGCTTGAACGCCGGGTCGGTATCGACCGTTGCCATCAGATTACGGGACAATCCCGCTCGTGCGGACTCTATCATCTTGCCCATGTTTCACTCCCCCGAGTCAGGGGATGCTGGACCTGTCCATGGCAATTGTCGAGTCTGCTAATTATCGCCTATTCTTCCACCCCCTCGCGCCGCCGAAGCACGACTTTTCGGTCCACGCCATAGGCATATCCACCCATCGTTCCGTCGCTGCGCTGGGCGCGGTGGCAGGGGATGACGATGGCAACCTGATTGGCACCGCATGCCGTCCCCGCCGCGCGCACCGCACGCGGATTGCCCGCCGCGATTGCCAACTGGGTATAGGTCGCGGTCTCGCCCGACGGGATCGACCGCAGCGCCTGCCACACCGCTTCCTGAAATGCCGTGCCACGGATATCGAGCGGCAGGTCGGTATGGCGACCGGGCTGCTCCACCTCCGCCACCACCTGCGCCGCCAGCGTGGCCAGCGCCGCGCCGCCGGGCACGATCTCCGCCGCCGGAAAGCGGGTGGCGAGCATAAGGCTGTCCTCGTCGAACGCCACGCGGCACAGCCCCTTGTCGGTCGCCGCGATCAGCAACGGGCCGAGGCTGGTGTCGGCCACGGTCCAGCGGATCGTCACGCCCGCGCCACCCTTTCGCCACGCACTGGGCGTCATGCCGAGCCGGGCGTTGCTGGTTTCGTAAAAGCGGCTGGGCGCGGAATAGCCCGCCTCATAGATCGCGTCGGTCACATTATTCTCCTCGGTGAGGGCAGCGGCGGCGCGGCGGGCGCGCAAGCCACGGGCATAGGCAGCGGGGGTGACGCCGGTGGCTCGCTTGAACAGCCGCTGAAAATGATGCGGCGCATAACCGACCTGCGCCGCGAGGTCGTCGAGCGTCATCGCCGCCTCCGCCGCCTCGATCAGCGCGACCGCTTCGGCCACCGCAATCCGCTCCCGCCCGATCTCGTCGGGCTTGCAGCGCAGGCAGGCGCGGAACCCGGCCGCGCGAGCGCTATCTGCGTCGGGATAGAACACAACATTCGCGCGCTTCGGATGGCGCGCGGGGCAGCTTGGCTTGCAATAGATGCCGGTGCTGGTGACCCCCGCGATCATGCGCCCGTCATAGGCACGGTCGCGGCGTTCGAATGCGGTCCAGGCTTCGTGGTCGGAAAGGATGTTGCTCATGACCCCGATATAGTCCGAACTTTCATCCCCCGCTTCCCGGCTTTTGCTGCCAAAGCTTGATGCGCGTCGCTGCGCTCTCTAGGGGGACGCTTTCCCGCAATTCAGGGACGGAAAATGGGTCAGGCACCTTCGGTCGGCATCATCATGGGCAGCACCTCCGATTGGGAGACGATGCGCCATGCTGCGGAAACGCTCGCCGAACTGGGCGTGACGCATGAGACCAAAGTCGTGTCGGCGCACCGCACGCCGCAACGGCTCTATGATTACGCCACCGGTGCCGACGGACGCGGCCTGAAAGTCATCATCGCGGGCGCGGGCGGTGCAGCGCATCTGCCGGGCATGGCGGCGTCGATGACTCACCTCCCCGTGTTGGGCGTGCCGGTCGAGTCGAAAGCGCTGAAGGGCATGGATAGCCTGCTCTCGATCGTCCAGATGCCCGGCGGCATTCCGGTCGGCACGCTGGCGATCGGCAAGCCCGGGGCGATCAATGCCGGTCTGCTCGCCGCCGCGATCCTGGCGACGAGCGACCCCGCGCTGGCCGAACGGCTAAAGGCATGGCGCGCACGCCAGACCGACAATGTGGCGTCCGACCCCGAATGAGCGTCATCCCACCCGGCAGCACGATCGGCATTCTCGGCAGCGGCCAGCTCGGCCGGATGATCGCCGTCGCCGCCGGACAGCTGGGCTATCGCACGCATATCTATGCGCCGGAAAGCGGCCCGGCCTGCGACGTCGCCTCGGCCTTTACCGGTGGCTCCTATCACCAGTCCGACGTGCTCGCCGAGTTCGCGCGACAGTGCGACGTGGTGACCTATGAGTTTGAGAATGTACCGGTCGCGCCGCTGTTATTGCTGGCCGATCGCGTGCCGGTGCGTCCCGGCCTGAAAGCGCTGGAAGTCGCGCAGGACCGGATCGCCGAAAAACGATATGCCCGCGCCAATGGCGGGCGCACGGCCCCGTTTGCGGTGTGCGAGCACCGCGGCGAGCTGGAAGCCGCACTGGCCGAGGCGGGCATCCCCGCGATCATCAAGACAACGCGCTTCGGCTATGACGGCAAGGGTCAGGCGCGCGTCCACCCCGGCGACGATCTGGATCAGGCATGGGCCGCAGTCGGTCGCCAGCCCTCGATCGTCGAGGGATTCGTGGACTTCGAGCATGAATTCTCGATCATGCTGGTGCGCGGACTGGACGGCGCGACGGTGCACTACCCCGCCCCGCTCAACACGCACCGCGACGGCATTCTCGACACCTCCACCCTTCCCGCCCCCGTCCTGATCGAGGCGCAGGTCGCGGAAGCCGCAGCGCTTGCAGGCAAGCTCGCCCACGCGTTGGATTATGTCGGCGTGCTGACCTGCGAGTTCTTCGCCACCGCCACCGGCCCGGTGTTCAACGAAATGGCCCCGCGCGTTCACAATAGCGGCCACTGGACGATCGAGGGTGCGGTCACTTCACAGTTCGCGAATCACGTCCGCGCCATCTGTGGCTTGCCGCTGGGTTCGACCGCGCTGACCGGGAGGGCGATCGAGATGCAAAACCTGATCGGCGACGACGTCGATGCCTGGCCCGAATTGCTGGCGGAGGATGGCGCGCATCTGCACCTCTACGGCAAACACGACGCCCGCCCCGGCCGCAAAATGGGGCATGTCACGCGGGTTCGGCGTTAGGGTCGGCTGGCGACTGGTCTCGCTCAAAGAGCGTAGCGCAGGCTCGTTCGCAAGTCGCCGCTCTCATCCGCTTCGGATGACGGCGTCGCTGGCGCCTCCGTCAAGCCAGCTGCGGCGGTGGTTGCCGGCAGTCCGGTCAGGCTGATGATGTAGCCCAGGATAGCACTGCCGCCATAGCCCACCAGCGGGGTTGGATAATTGCCCAGCGCCGCCGCGACGATCACCGCCAGCCAGAAAACGCCGAACACGGCATAGATCTCGCGCCGCGCGGTACCCAATAACGCCCCGGCGATTGCTGGGACAATCATCAGCACCGCCCCGGTCACCACGGCCAGCCCGGCCAGTGCCGACACGTCGAACGACGAATAAAAGATCTGATCGACATAAAGAGCGGCGGGGGCATTGTCCGGGCGCAACAAGGTAACGATCATCCCGATCAGTGCCGCGACGAGCGCAACATGGACGTTTCGTTCCCGATGAACCCATGCCAGCGTCACCAGGCCGGCGAAAAGCGCGCCAGCCATCGCGCGATCGGGCTGAAGCGCGAGCGCGAGCGACGCGATGGCGATGGCGATGGTGGAGAGCCGGTCACGGCATCGCGCAAACGACAATATCAGCGCCGGAAGCAGGACGAGGCTGGGCTGCAGCGCGATCCCGCTCACACTGACCCAGCGGGTCACGCCGTCGGATGACAAGCCGAACACGCTGGTCAGGAACAAGGCGGCGGCCAGCGCGATAGCGACCACCCCGTTTGCGGTCAGGCCCGCGCGGTTGGCCATCGATAAGATCCCCAGCACGACAAAGCCGAGCAAGAGCGCAGCGCCATTCATCGCCAGATAGCGCGCGGGGGCGCCCGCCGTGGTCAGATAGATCATGCCAAGGCCGACCGCACTGACCGCACACAGTGCGGCGAGCGTCCGTGGGCGGTGGAGCAAGGTGCTACGAACTCGCATCGAAAATTCCTCCCGTTCAGCCAGCGCGCCCGCCGCCATCGCAAACGGCATCGCGATCGGGTGCAGGATATGATGAAAAACCACCTGACGGATCGCGCAGCCAAGGCATCCGAGGGCAAAGACAAGAGCCGCCAATGCGCCATGGATCAGACCGATCTCCGCCTGCATCGCCCGTCCCCAATGGCGCAGCGGCGCGGGCAACAGGATCCCGGCCAATCGACCGATCAGGATGGCGAGCGAGCGGATCATGTGAAACGCTCTGACAAGTCGGCTACATCCTGTTTCGACGCGGCCGGAGGGTTGTCGTGCGCCAGTTGCTGACCCGGCACTGTCAACCGATAGGCATGGCGCGGCGGTCGCCCGGGCTCCGGCGGCGCTTGCCACTCCGCCTCGAGATAGCCCTGCGCTTCCAGACGCATCAAAAGTGGGTAGAGCGTGCCCGATTTTATACCCGCGCGATGCGCGAGATCATAGCCATGGCACCAGCGGTTTCCCGACTGTAGCATGACAACAAGCACAGCCCGTGCCTGCGGGGACAGCGATCGATTTCGGACCATGGACATTTAATCTACCTAAGTAGATTTAATGTCAAACGGCATTTTCAGCTATCTGCTCGAGCGGCTTCGGCCACGAAAAAACCCGCCTCCCTCACAGGAAGCGGGCCTCTTCAACTTCAGCCCACGTCGCCCAAATCTCAGGCGCGCGTGCCCTCCATCGGGAAGCTGCCAAACGCGCCGGCGGTAACGTTGCCCTTGATCGTGTCGCCATCGACGGTCGCTTCGCAGGTCAGCGTCATCGGCATCGGCACGGTGATGCTGAGCGACCAGCTGAGCTTGTCGCCATCGACCTTGCCGTCGCTGATCTCGGTCGTGCCCATCGCGCCGGCATAATTGCCGGTAAAGCTGTCGCCGCTGCTGTTCACGGTCAGCGTCGCCTTCTGGTCGCCCATCGGGCTGTGGGTCACGGTATCCCAGCTGCCATCCACATTCGCCATGTCGGTCTCTCCTGTCTGATTATTTCGCGGCCTTGGGTGCGCCCGCCACGGGGGTTGCGGCGATAACCTCGACAGGCAGACCCAGCGTGTCAAGCTGCGGCTTCACCTGCGCCGCCTCGCCAACCACGATCCACACAAAGCGTGCGGGATCGAATGCCGCGCGTGCCGCAGCGTCAACCTGTGCCGCCGTCAGCGCGCGATATTTTTTTGCGACCTGCTCCTGATAGTCGTCCGGGCGGCGCATGAAGTCATTCGACTGCATCGCGCCAAGCACCGACGCCGCCGTCTCATACTGACCCGCCATCTTGCGGATGTTGCTGATGACCGAACGATCGAACTCCACTGGCGTCACGCCCTTGGTGCTCAGGAAATCGCGCACTTCTTCCTGGATCGAGGCGATCGACGGCCCGGTCTTGTCGGCCTGGACCGAGGTCGAGATGATGAGCGGGACGGCATGTTCCATCCGGCTAACACTGCCACGTGCGCCATAGGACCACGCTTTCTCCTCGCGCAGATCCATGTTGATACGCGACAGGAAATCGCCGCCCAGCACTTCACTGGCGGTGCCAATCGCAATCGGATCGCCGAACGGATCGAGCGATGTCATCTGCGCACCGATCAGGGTCGATTGCGGCGAATCGGGCCGATCGATCAGGATGATGCGCGGGCTCGCCTGCTGCATCTTGCCAAAGGTTTTGACGCCGGCCGCGCCCTCGCCCTTCCAGTCGCCGAAGCGCGTCTCGAACGCCGTCTTGATCTCGGCCAGCGGGCGGTCGGAAACGACGAAGATCTTCGCCTTTTCCGGACGGATCCACGCCTTGTAATAAGCGATCAGGTCGGCACGGGTCATCTTGGCCACCGCATCGGCATCGCCCGCGACCGCGGCGGTTTTCGCATAGGGCGAATCCTTGCCGTAAAGCAGCGGCGGGAGCGCCATCGCGGCGAGTCCATTGGGGTTAGCCTTGACCTGCGCGATCTGCGCCAGCGTCTGGCCGCGCACGCGCTCCAGCTCGGCGGCGGGGAAGGACGGGTTGCGTGTGATGTCCGCCATCAGTTCCAGCGAACCCGCCAGATTGGGGCTGGGAGTGAACAAAGATATCGATGCCCGGTCGGATGAACTGCCCGCGCCGATCGCCGCGCCCAGCCGCTCCTGCGCCTCGGCAATCGCGATCGAATCGCGGGTGGCGGTACCTTCCTCCAGCAGGTCGAGGGTCATGCCCTCTGTTCCCAGCGCGCCGGTCACATCGGACGCGACGCCGGCATCGAAGCTGATGACCGCCTGAGTCACCGGCACCGCGCTGCGCTGGGCATAGACCAGCTCGATCCCGTTGGAGAGTTTGGTGCGCGTGACCGTGGGGAAATCGATGTCGCTGACATCGGCAACTGCTGGCAACGCGCCGCGCGTGCCCTTGAACGGAACCTCCGCCACCGGCGGCTTCTTCGCAACCGGCGCCGCCTCGGCATAGGCCTCGCGTGCGCCCGGCTCGATCGTCAGCGCATAGACCGGACGCGACAGCCATTTCGCGGTCACCGCACGCGCCTGTGCCGGAGTTACCGCCGCCAGCTGCGCGAGTTCTTTCTTATAGGCCCCCGGATCGTTCTTGTAGAGCGCGCCCGACGCCAGCGTCACCGCCTTGCCCCCGAACCCGCCGACCGATTCCAACCCGGCGATGCGCGACGATGCGCTGCGCGTCTTGTACCGCGCCAGTTCGTCCGCCGTAGGACCGGTTTTCAGATATTCGGCGATCAGCTCGTCGAGCCGCTTGCCAACCACCGCCGGATCGACACCCGGGCGGACATCGGCGGAGATCAGCACCATCCCCGCCTGCGACAACGACTGATTGTACGCGCCGACGCTGACCGCCAGCTTCTCCTTCTTGACCAGCGCATTGTCGAGCCGCGAGCTGGCGAGGCCGCCAAGCACGCCGGTCGATGCATCGAGCACGATCGATTCCGGATCACGCGCGCCGGGGACGGCCCACATGCGATAGATACGGGTGACCGCGACGCGATCCTTCATCACCTCGATTTTCGGCGCGGCGAGCGTGGGGATCGCGATCGTGGGATCGACCGTCTTTTGACTTTTGGCGATGGCCCCGAAATATTTCTCGACCAGCGGTTTCGCGGTCCTGGCGTCGATGTCACCGGCCAGCACCAGCACGGCATTGTTCGGACCGTAATATTGACGGAACCAGTTCTTCACATCGTCAAGGCTGGCGGCATCGAGATCGGCCATCGAACCGATCGTCGAGTGGCGATAGGGATGCCCCTCCGGAAACAGCCCTTCGCTGATCTTGTAGCGCAACAGGCCATAAGGTTGGGTGTCGCCACGGCGCTTCTCGTTCTGGACGACGCCGCGCTGCTCATCCAGCTTCCCCTGCGTCATCGCGCCGAGCAGATAGCCCATGCGGTCGCTTTCCAGGAACAGCGCGCGTTCCAGCGCGACGCGCGGCACCGTCTGGAAATAATTCGTCCGGTCGGCATTGGTCGTGCCGTTATAGTCGGTCGCGCCGACTTCCTTCAGCGGCTCGAAAAACTCGCCCGGCGAATTCTCACTGCCGTTGAACATCAGATGCTCGAACAGATGCGCAAAGCCCGTCTTGCCCTTGGGCTCATGCTTCGACCCGACATCATACCACACCGCAACGCCGACCACCGGGGCCTTGCGGTCGGTATGAATGACCACGCGCAGGCCATTGGCCAGCCGAAATTCCTCATAGGGGATATCCACACGCTTCACGAGATCGGCGACCGGTGCGGGTGCCGGGGCCTGCTGAGCGATGGCAGGGGCGGCGAGCACGACTGCAAGCGCAGTCAGGCTGGCGAAAATGGGTTTCATGGGGCGGGGGTTCCGATGACACTGGTTACGATCGTTACAGCATAGGGCGCGCACCCATGGTCACGCAACCGACTTGTACGCCGCCCGTCTTTGGTTAGGCTGGTGAAATCATAGGGGAAGTCATGCGTCTGAGACTCGTTACCGCCGCCTTGCTCGCGGCTGCCTCGCCCGTTGCTGCCCAACAGGCACCCGAACCGACATTCTCGGCGGAGCAAGTCCGCGCCCATGTCGAATTCCTCGCCGACGATTTGCTGGAGGGGCGCGACGCGGGAACGCGCGGATACGATATCGCCGCGCGCTATGTCGCCACACGCTTCGACGCGCTGGGCCTGAAGCCCGGCGGCACGAAGGACTGGTATCAACCGATTGAGTTTGCCCGCGCGAAACTGAGCAAGGACAAGGCCACGACCCTCACGATCGGCGGCAAAACCTTTGAGAATGGCGTCGATGTGATGATGACTGCGCTCGCCCGCCACCCGGATCAGGTGGTTTCGGCGGATGCCGTGTTCGTCGGTTACGGCCTCGATTCCCCGGCCAACGGCTTTGACGATTATTCCGGGCTGGACGTGCGCGGCAAGGTCGTCGTGCTGCTGGCGGGCGTGCCCCAAGGGCGCGTGCCAAGCGAGATCGCCGCGCATCTGTCCGCCGAAAAGGCGCGGATGGCGCAGGAACGCGGTGCGATCGGTGTGATTACCGTGCCGACCCGCAGCTCGCTCAAAACGACGCCGTGGAAACGGCTGGCGAGCTATACCAGCCTGTCGCGCTATGTGTGGGTGGGCAAGGACGGCAAACCATGGTCGCCGACGCCCGGCATCCTGATCGGCGCCTATGCCAATGGCCCTGCCGCCGAAGCGCTGTTCGCGGGCGCACCGACTACTCTGAAGCGTGTGCTCGACACCGCCGACAGCAAGAGCCGCCGCAAGGGGGCGATGCCGCGTGGCTTTGCGCTCAAGGCACCCGTGCGCCTGGAGCGCCACAGCGACGTCGAGCGGATGACCAGCCCCAATGTGGTCGCGGTGCTACCGGGCAGCGACCCCAAGCTGCGCCACGAGGTGGTGCTCCTGACCGCACACCTTGACCATGATGGGGTCGATCCAAAGCTGGTGGGCGACAGGATCTATAACGGCGCGATGGACAATGCTGCGGGCATCGCCACGATGCTGGAGGTCGCGCGCGCCTTTTCGGAAAGCGCGCAGCGCCCCAAACGCACAATCGTTTTCGCTGCGGTGACGGCGGAAGAGGACGGCCTGCTCGGCTCGCAATATCTCGCCAAGCATCTGCCAATGCCGAAGGGCGACAAGCTGGTCGGCGTCGTCAATCTCGACATGCCGGTGCTCACTTACGACTTCACCGACGTCATCGCGTTCGGCGGCGAACATTCGACGCTCGGCCCGATTGCCGCGCGCGCAACGGCGAAAGCGGGGATCACGGTTTCGCCCGATCCGATGCCGGAACAGGGCGTCTTCACCCGCTCCGATCACTACAGCTTCGTGGTCGAGGGCGTGCCGTCGATCATGCTCGCCACTGGTTTCGCCGGGGAAGGCGGCGCAAAATTCGGTGCGTTTCTGAGCGGTCGTTATCACAAGCCAAGCGATGATCTGTCACAGGATTTCAATTGGGCGGCGGGGGCGAAGTTCGCCCGCATCAACTACCTGATTGCCCGCGAGATCGCCGACGCGGCGGAGGCACCGCGCTGGTATGCCGGCAATTTCTTCGGCGATACCTTTGCCAAGGGTGCGGACAAGGCACCCGCACCGGTCGTCGCCAAACCGAAGCGCAAATAAGCCGGACGACAACCCGGCACTTGCAGGCGGCATCATCGTAAGACAGGTTCGGTCGCGCGCGGATTTCTGCGCGCGACCTCTTGTGTTGCATAAATACAACATTACCTCGCGTCACAAGAGACGACAGGGACACACATGAACCTCGAAAAATTCACTGACCGCGCCAAGGGTTTCCTCCAGTCGGCGCAGACCGTTGCGATCCGGCTGAACCACCAGCGGATTTCGCCCGAGCATTTGCTGAAGGCGCTATTGGAGGACGAACAGGGCATGGCATCCGGCCTGATCGCGGCGGCGGGCGGCGATGCCAAGCGCGCACTGGTCGAAACCGACGCGGCGCTGGCGAAGATTCCGGCGGTGTCGGGCAGCGGCGCGCAACAATCGCCGGGGCTCGACAATGATAGCGTCCGACTGCTCGATTCCGCCGAACAGATCGCGCAAAAGGCGAGCGACAGCTTCGTCACGGTCGAACGGTTGCTGCTCGCGCTCACGCTCGCCACCACCACCAATGCCGGCCGCGCGCTGGCCGCTGCGGGGGTGAAGGCCGATGCACTCAACGCCGCGATCAACCAGTTGCGGCAGGGCCGCACCGCCGACACCGCAGGGGCCGAGGACCGTTACGACGCGCTCAAGAAATTCGCGCGCGACCTCACCCAAGCGGCGAAGGACGGCAAGCTCGACCCCGTGATCGGGCGCGACGAGGAAATCCGCCGCACCATCCAGATCCTCGCGCGCCGGACCAAAAACAACCCCGTCCTGATCGGCGACCCCGGCGTCGGCAAGACCGCGATTGCCGAAGGCCTGGCGCTGCGCATCGCCAATGGCGACGTGCCCGACACGCTGAAGGACCGCGCGCTGATGTCGCTCGACATGGGTTCCCTCATCGCGGGCGCGAAATATCGCGGCGAGTTTGAGGAGCGGCTGAAGGGTGTGCTCGACGAGGTCAAAGCCGCCGACGGCCATATCGTCCTGTTCATCGATGAAATGCACACACTGATCGGCGCGGGCAAAGGCGAGGGGGCAATGGATGCCGGGAACCTGCTGAAACCCGCGCTCGCACGCGGCGAACTCCATTGCATCGGCGCGACCACGCTCGACGAGTATCGCAAGCATGTCGAAAAAGACCCCGCGCTCCAGCGGCGCTTCCAGCCCGTGTTCGTCGGTGAGCCGACGGTGGAGGACACGATCAGCATCCTGCGCGGCTTGAAGGACCGCTACGAACTGCACCACGGCGTGCGCATTACCGACAGCGCTTTGGTGTCCGCCGCGACGCTATCCAACCGCTACATCACCGACCGCTTCCTGCCCGACAAGGCGATCGACCTGATGGACGAGGCCGCGTCGCGCATCCGCATGGAGGTGGAGTCGAAGCCCGAAGAAATCGAAAATCTCGACCGCCGCATCATCCAGCTGAAAATCGAGCGCGAGGCGCTGAAGAAGGAAACCGATGCCGCATCGAAGGACCGGCTGGTCAATCTCGAGGCCGAACTTGCCAATCTGGAGCAGCAATCCGCCGAACTGACCACGCGCTGGCAGGGTGAAAAGGACAAGATTGCGGGCGAGGCGAAGCTGAAGGAACAGCTCGACCATGCCCGGCTTGAGCTGGAACAGGCCCAGCGCGCGGGCGATCTGGGGAAGATGGCCGAGCTGAACTATGGCACCATCCCCGACCTCACCAAAAAACTGGAGGCGGCGCAGGTTTCCTCCGGCCCCGCCATGCTGCGCGAGGAAGTGACCGCCGACGATATCGCCGGCGTCGTCAGCCGCTGGACCGGCATCCCGGTCGATCGCATGCTGGCGGGCGAGCGCGAGAAATTGCTCAACATGGAGGCTGCGATCGGCAAGCGCGTGATCGGACAGGCGGCGGCAGTAAAGGCCGTCGCCACCGCCGTGCGCCGTTCGCGCGCCGGCTTGCAGGACCCCAACCGGCCGATGGGATCGTTCCTGTTCCTCGGCCCGACCGGCGTCGGCAAGACCGAGCTGACCAAGGCGCTCGCCGAATTCCTGTTCGACGACCCCACCGCGATGGTCCGCATCGACATGAGCGAATTCATGGAGAAGCACTCCGTCGCCCGCCTGATCGGCGCCCCCCCGGGCTATGTCGGTTACGAAGAAGGCGGCGTGCTGACCGAAGCCGTTCGCCGCCGCCCCTATCAGGTGATCCTGTTCGACGAGGTGGAGAAGGCGCACAGCGACGTCTTCAACATCCTGTTGCAGGTGCTCGACGACGGTCGCCTGACCGACGGTCAAGGCCGCACGGTCGATTTCACCAACACGATCATCGTGCTGACCTCGAACCTCGGCAGCCAGTATCTGACGCAGGTCGAGGACGGGCAGGACGTCTCCACGGTCGAACCGCAGGTGATGGAACTCGTCCGCGCGCATTTCCGCCCGGAATTCCTCAACCGGCTCGACGAGATCGTGCTGTTCCACCGTCTTGGCCGCGGCGAGATGGCACCGATCGTCGATATTCAGGTCGAACGGCTGGGCAAACTGCTGGCGGACCGCAAGATTCGGCTGGAACTGACGCCGGAAGCACGCGACTGGCTCGGCCGCGTCGGCTACGACCCCGTTTACGGCGCACGGCCGCTGAAACGCGCGGTTCAGCGCTATCTGCAAGACCCGCTCGCCGACGCGATTCTGCGCGGTGACGTGAAAGACGGCTGTACCGTCCGGGTCAGCGAAGGTGATGGCGGGCTGGTGCTCGCCCCGGCATGAACGCGGGGTTCGCGCTCCACCCCTCGATCGATCCCGCGCGGCTGGCAACAGCCTTTGCGCGGGACGGTCGGGTGCAGATCGCGCCGTTTCTGACCGACGCCCATGCCGAACGGCTGGCCGCGCACTTGGCCGCGCGGGCCGACTGGCGGCGGGTGCTGA
The DNA here is from genome assembly GCF_036663835.1 of Sphingomonas sp. LT1P40. NCBI lineage: Bacteria > Pseudomonadati > Pseudomonadota > Alphaproteobacteria > Sphingomonadales > Sphingomonadaceae > Alteristakelama > Alteristakelama amylovorans. The sequence goes on along the minus strand of NZ_JAXOJT010000002.1, from coordinate 1,007,224 downwards.
ACTCGAGCGACAAGGTTTTCGAGTTCGCCGCCGCAGAGTTGGCCGCCCTCACGCCGGACCAGCGCACGCGGCTCGACGATGCCGTCCACAGTGCCGCGCGCGCCGGGTTCCAATATCGCTATGATTCGATCCGCGTGCCCGACGCTGCGGCGGCACGTGCGGCGCAGGGCGATCCACTGGCCGCGCTCGCCGCATTTCTCTCAAGCCCGCCGGTCCTCGCCATGCTGGCATCGATCACCGGCGACACCGGCCCGACCTTCGCCGATGCCCAGGCGACGCGATACCTGTCCGGCGATTTCCTGACCGCGCATGACGATGCGGTGCCTGGCAAGAACCGCCACGCCGCTTATGTGCTGGGACTGACGCCGCAGTGGCGCGCCGAATGGGGTGGACTGCTGCTGTTCCATGGCGGCGCCGGCGGAATAGCCGAGGGCTATGTCCCCGGCTTCAACACGCTGAGCCTGTTTGCGGTGCCGCAAGCGCACAGCGTCAGCCTCGTCGCGCCCTATGCCGCGCACCCGCGTTTGTCAGTTACCGGCTGGCTGCGCAGCGGACAGCCCTGACCGCTCGCATCTGATTCACCCACAAAAAAGGGGCGGCACCTTGCGGCACCGCCCCCGAATTTGTCCCGTCGGGACGTGCGATCAATATTTGATGCGCGCGCTGACGAAGAACGAACGACCCATCACGTCGTAATAGGTCGGGAAGGTGTTGGTCTGCTCGCCCGAACCACCCGACTGTGCCGACGCCAGCAGCGGAGGCTGCTTGTCGAACAGGTTGGTGACGCCGATCGACAGGTCGAAATTGTCGGTTGGCGACGCGGCGAGCGTCAGGTCGAAATAGTCGGCCGAAGGCAGCTTCTCGACGAAGTAAACCGGCGCCGCGGTGATCCGCGCAGCGTCGTCCTCGGTCGCTCCCAGGTGACGCCACTGACCCGAAACGCGGATCAGGTCGGTGCCTGCCGTCAGGCGGGCAGTGTGACGCCATTTCGGCTTTGGCGGCGTGGTGGTCGCACCGACCGCGCACAGGCGACCGAAGGTACCCGCGCACTCACGGACGATCGGCAGGCCCTGCACCGGGGTAACGTCATAGTTCAACAGACGCGAACCCAGGAAGCTGAAGCCCAGACGGAAGTCCTCCGCACCGAACATCTGCTCGAACCGGTGGTTGTAGTTGACACCGACGTCGATGCCGTCGGTCTTGAGACCGCCGGTGTTCGCGTTGCGATCGTCGATCCGCTCGATCTGGCCCGCCGAGTTGCGGGTGATGAGCGAACAGAAGGCTGCCACGCGCTGCTCGAAACAAGCCGCACCGATATTGGCGGTACCAACGGTCGAGATATAGTCCTCGATCTCGATATTGTAGTAATCCACCGTCGCGCTGAAGCCCGGCAGGAAGGTAGGCGAGAGCACCGCGCCCACGGTCCACGTCGTGGCCGTTTCTTCCTTCAGGTTCGGGTTACCGCCCAGGAACGTCGGCGGGTTGACGATGGTCGCGCTGGCGAGCGCTGCACGCTGCAACGGATCGGCCAGCACCGCGGCCGGAATGCCCAGGCTCTGACAGAACGCATTGCGATCGCCACCCGGCGCCGCATTGGCGCCGCCGCAACCCTCGATGTTACCCGAGAAGCTGACGGTGTTGCCCAGGAACAGTTCGTTCACGCTCGGCCCGCGGATTGCCCGCGAATACTGGGCGCGGAACGACAGATCCCTGACCGGCGCCAGGATACCGCCAAACGCATAGGTATAAACGGTACCCGGTGCGTTCGAATAATCCGAAACGCGGCCTGCGGCATTCAGCTCCAGCTTGTGGATGAAGCCGTCGGTGATCAGCGGTACGTTGACTTCGGCGAAGGCCTCACGGACCGAATAGCTGCCGGCGGTCGGACGCCCCGGGTTGAAGCCCGCGACGTTGCCCGATGCCAGGAACTGATCCGGCGTGTTCGCACCCGCTTCACGACGCCACTCGACACCGACTGCGAGGCCGACCGGGCCACCGCCAATGTCGAACAGTTCGGAATTGGTGATCGCTGCAGTCGCCACCTCAGTGGTGTATTCCTGCAGGTTGGTCGCGCCGATGGCGAGATAGTTGATCGCCGCCTGCGAGATGTTGCCGGTGCCGAAGATGTTGGCCGGTACGCAGCCTGCTGCCCGTGCAGCCGCATCGGCACAAACCAGCTCGCCGCCGCCCGCGACGCCCACGAACGGGAACGGCGAGATCGCGCCGCCGGTCGGGTTGCGGAAAGCCGTCGTGGTTGCAGCGATGAAGTTGCTGATCGCAATATTGCCAGCCTGGCGCTGCGAGTTCTTGGTCCGCGCGTACATGTAGTTCGCGTCGTAGTTCCAGCCACCACCGATATCGCCGCGCACACCGGCAACGATGCGGTATGCATTGCGGTCATCGGTATTCTGGCGCGGCCCAAGCGGAACGGTACGATAGCCGAAGCTGGTCAGGCGGACGTAACCGTCACCCTGAACATCGAGGCCCGCCGTGGTCTCGCTTGCGTCGATCGCGTTCAGGCCATTGCGGACCGACTGCGAAAAGAAGGTCGAGTTGGTCTGCACGCGCAGCGCGCCAAGCGAGCCGGTGCCGAACGGTGTCGAGTTGCCGACCGGGGTCGCTGCCAATTCGGTCGTGACGCGGTTGTTGATGAACTGCGCTTCGATATACGGGATCACGGCCGGCGTGATCTCGTAATGACCGGAGGTCGAGATCAGGAAACGCTCCTGCGGGACAGTCAGATAGTTGACCGGTGCAAAGTTGTACGAATCGGTCGTATCGACGAACGGTCCGATGCTGCCATCGGGGTTGAAGTCGAGGTTCGTTGCCGCGCCGGTGCCGAAGAAGCCGCCAGCTGCCGTCGCCTGAGCGCCCGACAACAGGATGCGAGTCTGCGGGCCGCTTGGCGAGCCGGCATTGATGATCTCGCGCTGGCCCGTGGTCGTGCCCGGGACAAGGCGGTCGGTCAACGCCAGACGGCCGAATGGACGCGCACCGGCATAGGTGCCCTTGCGGTTCAGGTAGCTGACATGCGCAACCACATTGCCGCGGCCATCGTCGAGGTTCGCACCGATGGTGCCGCCGATGTTCCAGACCTGGCCGTCACCGCGCTCGGTTACGTCGTAGCTCGAGTTCAATTCGACGCCCGAGAAATCCTTCTTGGTGACGAAGTTGACGACGCCGGCGATCGCGTCCGAACCGTAAATGGCCGAACGGCCACCGGTCACGACGTCGATACGCTCGACCAGCGCGCCGGGGATGGTGTTGAGATCGACGACCTGGCTGACGTCGAAGGACACGTAGCGGCGGCCATCGACCAGCACGAGCGTGCGCGCCGTGCCGAGCAGACGCAGGTTGACGGTGGCAACGCCGCCGCCGGGGTTGTTCGACGAAGCGGTGGTCGTCGCGTTAACCTGCGGAAGGTCGTTCAGGACGTTCTCGATATTGCCCGAACCGGCCTGAAGCGCGATTTCCTCTGCGCCGATCGAAGCGATCGGAGCTGCCGTCTCGATGTCGGGACGCGCGATACGCGAACCGGTGACGATGACGGTCTGACCTTCTTCTTCAGCGACGCTTTCGACCGGGCCGACGTCCTGCGCGTGAGCAGGCGCGATGAACAATGCGCCGCTGAGCAGCAGCGTCGACGTCATCAGTCGCGTGCGAGTGATTGATACCATGAGTAGAGCACCCCTTCAAAATGGCGGTTTTCCGCCTGAGTTTGTCGATGCGCCGGAGGGACCGGGCGCAACATTTCGAGTGCATAGGTCGCGCCGCCGCTTGCCGACAATGGTGTTGTGCATGTGCAAAACAGGTTTGCCGGCAGTCGTGACAAAATCGTCACAGTTGCAACGGGTCCGTTCCGGCCCCGATCAACGCTTGCTTTCAGGGCGGTCGCGGGTGGGTTAGGGATGCGAAAATACCGGTTTCGGGAGGGTTGGATGATGAAGGTCTCGGGGTTTGTACTGGCACTTGCGGTGACCGCCGCTGCTGCGCCCCCCGCTGCGGCGCAGGAGCGCACGACCGGCGAGGGACAGGGCGGCGTCATCGTCGATGCGATCGCCGCGTGCCGCACCGTCACCGATTCCACAGCACGCCTGGCCTGTTTCGACAAGGCGGCGGGCGACCTGGCCGCCGCGCGCGAGCGCAAGGATCTGGTCGTACTCGACCGCGCCGAGGTGCAGAAGACGCGCCGCTCGCTGTTCGGTTTCACCCTTCCACGCATCAAACTGTTCGGCGGCGGCGACGACGAAGACAACAAGGAAGACATCCCGGAGATCAACGGCCGCGTCGCCGGCGTACTTCAGATCGCAGCCGATCGCTGGCAGGTGACGCTCGACGACGACACCCGCTGGATCACCACGGAATCGGCGCGCGGCTTTCCGCCGCGTTCGGGGGAAGCGGTGCGGATCCAGCGCGGCGCGCTGGGCAGCTACAACGCCTCGTTCAACAAGCGACGGTCGCTCAAGGTGCGGCGTATCGGGTGAAGGTTTGTCAGTCGGCCGTAACGGGCATCGATCCCGCGATCAGCAGCGGGTCGATCTTGGCATTGCGCCAGCGCATCCCCCAGTGAAGGTGCGGACCGGTCGAACGGCCCGTGGTGCCGACCGCGCCGATCGTCTGGCCGCGCCGCACGACATCGCCGACGCGCACGTCGATCCGCGACAGATGCAGGAATGCGCTGTTGAGGCCCATCCCGTGATCGACCATCAGCAGCTTGCCCTCCAGCGTAAAGGGGGCGCTGGCGGCGAGGATGACGACGCCGTCTGCGGGTGCCAGCACCGGGCTGCCGCTGGGCCGCGCGACATCCACGCCCGAATGATACGACCCCGGCTCGCCCTTATAGATGCGCTGCGAGCCGAACAGGCCGGAGATACGGCCGGTGATCGGCCACATGAAATTCTGTCGCCAGCCATGCGAATCCGATTTCAGCGCACGCGCGGCATTGATCTGCGCGACTTCGCCGGGGCGGCGGCGGGCATATTCCTCGCTCGGCTGCGAAATGCGCGGCAGCGTGTTCAGCCGCTCGATCCGCCACGCGCGCGGCTGGACCGATAGCGTGCGGCGCACTTCGCTGCCATCGACGCGGGTGGCGACGATCGCGGCACTCGGCCCGGCGTCGCGGTCGAAGGCGATCAGGAAGCGGCCATCGGCGGCGACGGGCACGTCCTGCCCCTGAAACACCAGCCGACTGGTCAGCGCGGGCGCGGTGCCCAGCACGGCACCGCCCTGAATCAACGGACCGTTGAAAATGAAACCGTTGCGCGATGCGGCGGGGCGGGCTTGCGGGACGGCGACGGCAACCGGCGGCGGCGCGGATGCGGGTGACGCCGCAACCGCCGCCATCTGTTCGGGTGCCATGCTGCACGTCCCCATGACGACCAGCGTGGCACTCGCGGTAATCAAGCCCCCCAGCTTCCTCATGCCGGCATCATCGCCTTTGTCGCCAGTTCGGCGCTGGCATAGGGTTCCTGCCGCGCGACGCTCCAGTAGCGCAGCGCCTCCAGCGAAATGCTATCGCCGCTGACCGCGCACACCACATGGTCGCCCGCCGACAGCACGCGAAAGCCATTGGCCATATAATGAAGCCGCGCGGCGCGGGCGTTGTTGGCGGACATCAGCATGGTATGGCTCACTTTAAACGGACACGATCAGAGCAAACTCGGCTGCTCTGGCTTGTCGCCAGCATAGGCTTTGCCGCCGCTGCGCTCAACCCGCGCATCGACCTCGCCATCCCCGAAATGGAGCTTTAGCGCGCCTTCGCCCCGTGCCGCCGCCGCCGATCCGATGACCTTGCCGCTCACCCGGCTTTCGACCCAGGCATAGCCGCGCGCCAGCGGGCGGTTGGGATGGACCGCGTCGAGCAGCTTGCCCGCGCCGTCCAATCGATGGCGCAGCGTCTCCAGCTTGCGTTCAAGCACCGCCGGGCGCAGCGCGCCGCCTGCCCGATCCAGCACCCCCCGCGCCACCGTTACCCGCCGTTCGAGCGCACGATCCAGCCGCGCACCCATATCATCGGCCTTTTGCCGCTGCGGCCCCAGCAGCGCATCGCGCTTCGGCAGCACGCGCACCAAAGCCGCCAGCCGCTCGCCGCCGCGCTCATGGTAACGCCGCGCACAACGCTCGGTGCGCAGGCCGAGCGAGGCGATCGCGTTGGCCAGTTCCGCGCGTACTGGCACCGCCATCTCTGCCGCAGCCGTCGGCGTCGGCGCACGCACGTCCGCCGCGAAATCGCACAGACTCGTGTCGGTTTCATGCCCCACCGCCGAGATCACCGGGATACTGCACCCCGCGACGGCGCGCACCACGACCTCCTCGTTGAACGCCCACAGATCCTCGATCGAGCCACCACCGCGCGCCACGATGATAAGGTCAGGACGCGGCACCGGCCCGTCATGTGGCATGGCATCGAATCCGCGAACCGCCGCCGCAACCTCCGCCGCCGCGCCGTCGCCCTGCACCTTGACCGGCCACACCAGCACATGGCTGGGAAAGCGATCCGCCAGCCGGTGGAGAATGTCACGGATCACCGCCCCGGTCGGCGATGTCACCACGCCAATGGTGCGTGGCACGAACGGCAGCGGCTTTGCGGGCCGGTCGAACAGCCCCTCCCCCTTCAGCTTGGCCTTCAGTTTCTCGAACAGCGCCATCAGCGCGCCTTCGCCCGCCAGCTCCATCCGCTCGATCACGATCTGGTATTTGGATCTGCCGGGATAGGTGGTCAGCTTGCCGGTGGCGATCACCTCGATCCCGTCCTGCGGGCTGAACGGGATCGCGGCGGCGGCCCCCCGCCACATCACCGCGTCGATCACCGCATCGGCATCCTTCAGCGCCAGATAGACATGCCCCGACGCCGCACGCTTATACCCCGAAATCTCACCGCGAAGGCGGACATGGCCGAACTCGCCCTCCACCATCCGTTTCAGCTTCATCGACAATTCGCCGACGGACAGCGGTGCGGCGTTGTCCCCTTCGCGCGCCTCCGCTACCAGCCGCGCCGAAGATGGATCGTCGAAGGGATCGGGCATGAATGTCCTGCTATTGGGTTCGGGTGGCCGCGAACATGCGCTCGCCTGGAAGCTCGCGCAATCGCCCCGGCTGGATAGCCTCCACGCGATTCCCGGCAACCCCGGAATCGCCGATCATGCGCAGTGCCACGACGTGCCGCTCACCGATCACGCCGCCGTCATCGATTTCTGCCGCGCCCATGACATTGGATTCATCGTGGTCGGCCCCGAGGCACCGTTGGTCGATGGACTGAGCAACGCCCTGCGCGCCGCCGGTCTCCCCGTGTTCGGCCCGTCCCAAGCCGCCGCACAGCTGGAGGGCTCAAAGGGCTTCACCAAGGATTTGTGCGCTCGCGAAAACATCCCGACCGCCGGTTACGTCCGCGTCACCGACCTCACCACCGCCCGCGCCGCGCTTGCCCGCGATTTTCCCCGCCCAGTCGTCATCAAGGCCGACGGCCTCGCGGCGGGCAAGGGCGTCACCATCGCCTTCACCGACGAAGAAGCCGAAACCGCCATCGCCGCGATCTTCGAGAAACCCGGCGGCGAAGCGGTGATCGAGGAATTCCTCGAAGGCGAAGAGGCCAGCCTGTTCGTCCTCACCGACGGCACCAACCTGATGCCGTTTGGCTCCGCACAGGACCACAAGCGCGTCGGCGATGGCGATACCGGCCCCAACACCGGCGGCATGGGCGCCTACAGCCCCGCCCGCGTGCTGACGCCTGCGCTGGAGGCGGAGGCGATCGACACCATCATCCGCCCGACGGTCGAGACGATGGCGGCGGACGGCATCCCCTATTCCGGCGTCCTCTATGCGGGCCTGATGCTCACCAGCGCCGGGCCGAAGCTGATCGAATATAACGCCCGCTTCGGCGACCCCGAATGCCAGGTGCTGATGATGCGGCTGGCGGACGACCTGCTGGAGATCATGCTGGCGGTCGAAGCGGGAGCGCTGGCTGACCACCCCGCCCCGAATTTCGCCGACGAGCCCGCGCTGACCGTCGTGATGGCGGCGAACAACTATCCCGGCACCCCCGAGACCGGCGGCGCGATCGGCGGCATCGCAGCGGCGGAAACGACCGGTGCAAAGGTGTTCCAGGCGGGCACGAAAATGGACGGCGACCAGCTGGTCGCAGCCGGAGGCCGCGTCCTCACCGTAACCGCGACCGGTGCGACGGTCACCGACGCGCAGACGGCAGCCTATCGCGCGGTCGACGCCATCGACTTCCCCACCGGCTTCTGCCGCCGCGACATCGGTTGGCGTGAGGTAGAGCGCGAGGGGTAACCACCGCTCGTGACTTCCGTCACCCTGAACTTGTTTCAGGGTCTACCGTGCCACGGGCGACGTCTTCGCGTGCTGTGGAGTGGATGCTGAAACAAGTTCAGCATGACGGGTTGAGAAAGAAGGTGGATCCACTAGCCCCAACCTACTTCTGACACTTTCAGACAAGTAATGTAACATTATCACCTGTTCATCCGCCGCTCATCTGCCCCGGCGCACCTCTGGTCGCATCGACGCGACTGTAAGGGCTCCACACCATGAAGCGCATCACCGCCCTCGTTTCCGCTTCCCTCCTGCTCGGGGCCGCAGCGCCGCCGCCTGCGCCGCAGCTGCGCGAACGGCCCCCCGCCCCGCGCGCCGACAATGATTCGCCGGTGCGCTGTCAGTATAATCCCGGCCGCTATCGGCCGCGCAGCACCGTGCCGGTGCGCCAGTTCGGCGGCGGGCGCAGCGTGTCCCCGCCACCCGCAATGATGGCCCCGCCCCCGCCTCCACCGCCTTCGCCGCCGCCAGCCTATGCACCCCCGCCCGTCCCCGGCTCCGCCGCCGACGCCACACGCGGCAAACAGGCCGAACAGCGCGCGCAGATGGTGCGCCCCGCCCCCGGCTATGCCCCGCCCGCTCCCCCTTACGGCGCACCCGGCAACCGCGAGCGTTACGAGGGCAAGGACGTCGCCGCGATCCAGTCGGTCGCCACCGCGCCCGTCTCCACCTTCTCGGTCGATGTCGATACCGGCGCCTATTCCAACGTTCGCCGCTTCCTTCAAAAGGGCGCCGCCGTGGCCGCCGAGGCGGTGCGGACCGAGGAGATGATCAACTATTTCCGCTACGATTACCCGTTGCCCGCCAGCCGCGCGGCCCCGTTCAGCGTCACCACCGATGTCGCAACCACGCCGTGGAACCCCGACACCCGGCTCGTCCGCATCGGCCTGCGCGGCTATGACGTGACCGCACAGGGCCGTCCCGCCGCCAATCTCGTCTTTCTGGTCGATGTGTCCGGATCGATGAGCAGCCCCGACAAGCTGCCTTTGGTCAAGACCGCGCTGACGATGCTCGCCGACAAGCTGTCCAAAAAGGACAAGGTTTCCATCGTCGTTTATGCGGGCGCGGCGGGCGTGGTGCTCGAACCCACTTCCAGCGCGAAGCATATCAAGGCGGCGCTCGATTGTCTGGAGGCCGGCGGATCGACCGCCGGCGCACAGGGCATCCAGATGGCCTACAACATCGCCGCCGCGAACTTCGTGCGGGGCGGGATCAACCGCATCTTCGTCGCCACCGACGGCGATTTCAACGTCGGCGTCAGCGACAACAAGCAGCTGGAGGCGCTGGTCAAGAAGAACCGCGACAGCGGCATCACCCTCACCACGCTCGGCTTTGGCGAGGGCAATTACAACGAGGCATTGATGGAGCGCATCGCCGACCTCGGCAATGGCAACTACGCCTATATCGACAGCGCGATGGAGGCACAGAAGGTGCTGGACGACGAACTGTCCGCCTCGCTCTTCACCATCGCCAAGGACGTGAAGGTGCAGGTCGAGTTCAACCCGGCACAGGTCAGCCAGTACCGCCTGATCGGTTACGAAAACCGCGCGCTGGCCGAGGAAGATTTCGACAATGATGCGGTCGATGCCGGCGATATCGGCGCGGGGCATCAGGTGACGGCGATCTACGAAGTCGTCCCCACCGGCGCAAAAGGCTGGCTGCCCGACCGCCGCTATGACGGCAATCGCCCGGCGGCTGCTCCGGGCAAGGGCAGCGAACTTGCCTATGTCCGCCTGCGCTACAAACTTCCGGGCGAGGACAGCTCGAAGCTGATCGAACGCGCGATCCCGGCGTCACTGATCCGCTCAGCCGCAGCGCCCACCGGCGACATGGCCTTCGCCACCGCCGTCGCCGCCTTCGGCCAGAAACTGCGCGGCGACAAATATATCGGCCGCTACGGCTTCGCCGATATCCGCGGACTGGCGGGCAATCCGCAGGGCTATTGGCGCAACGAATTCCTGAAACTGGCGCAGCTGGCGGCGGTGCAGGAGGTGCGGACGGCGTCGAAGGATTGAGCGAACCGTCGCCCCAGCGAAAGCTGGGGCCTCGTGCCACAAGCGTTGCGCTCTTGGCGGGAGACCCCAGCTTTCGCTGGGGTGACGGTTCAGCCGACCTCACTCACCAACAGCTTGTCGATCTTGTGCCCGTCCATATCGACCACCTCGAACCGCCAGCCCTGCTCGACGAAACTTTCGCCCTCGTTCGGCAACCGCTTCAGCACCGCCAGCGCCAGCCCCGCGACGGTGGCGAAATCCCGGTCCTCGGGCAAATCGATCCCGATCCGCTCCGCCAATGAATCGGCTGCCAGTTGCCCCGATACCAGCAGCGACCCGTCGTCTCGCACCACGATCGACGGGTTATCGCCGGCATCGGCATCCGACGCGAACTCGCCCGCAATCGCCGCCAGCAGATCGGCAGGGGTCACGATCCCCTCGAAATGGCCATATTCGTCATGCACGAAACCCATCGGCACGGCCGCGCGGCGCAGCGCGCTCAGCGCGTCCATCGCATCGACCTGATCGGGCAGCACCGGCGCGGTATGCATCAAACGACGCAGATCCAGCGTTTCGCCCCGGATCAGCGCCGTCACCACGTCGCGCGCCTGCACCACGCCGATCACATCGTCGACCGATCCGTCCGTCACCGGCAGGCGCGTGTGCGGCGTTTCCGCCAGCGCCTTGCGGATGCCCGCCTCGTCCAGATTGACGTCGATCCAGTCGACCTCGGTACGCGGCGTCATCACCTCGCGCACCGGGCGATCGGCCAGCCGCACGACGCCCGATATGATCGACCGCTCATGCTCCTCGATCACGCCCGAATGCGTCGCCTGCGCCACCAGCATGTGCAGCTCCTCGGCGGTGACGTGATTCTCCGATTCGCGCTTCATACCCAGCAAGCGAAAGATCAGCGCACTGCTCTGGTCGAGCACCCACACGATCGGCGCGGTGATACGCGACAGCCACAACATCGGCGTGGCGACGAGCACCGCGATCGGCTCGGGCGAGCGCAATGCGAACTGCTTCGGCACCAGTTCGCCGACGATCAACGACGCATAGGTAGTAAACGCGATCACGATCGCAAAGCCCAGCGTTTCCGCCAGCTCCTTCTCAATCCCCAGCATCTCGATTCGCGCCGCCATCGGCATGCCCAGGCTGGCACCGGAATAAGCGCCATTGATGACGCCGATCAGGGTGATGCCGATCTGCACCGTGGACAGGAATTTGCCGGGATTCTCGGCCAGATCCATCGCCGTTCGCGCGCCGCGCTTGCCCGCGCGTGCCAGCCCCTCAAGCCGCGCCTTGCGTGCCGAGACGATGGCGAGTTCGGACATCGCGAACACACCGTTCAGCGCGACCAGCGCCAGGATGATCGCCACGTCGATCCACGGAAATGAAGGGAGAGGGTCCATTGGCCTGTCCGCCCCTTAGTCGGAATCGCCGCACCTGCACAATGATCGAATGAGTCCCGGTCGATCCGCAGGCGGAACAAGAAGCGGGGCAGGCGGTTATCGGGCCACAGGTTCAAAGGAGAATATCATGCGTAACTGGCCCCTCATCCCCGCCATCGCCGCGATGGCGCTGGTCGGCGCGTGCGTCACCGATCCGGTGACCGGCGAACAGCGCATGTCGAAGGCGGGCATTGGCGCGATCGGCGGCGCGCTCGGCGGCTATCTGCTCGGCGACATCGTCGGCGGACGGCGTGACCGCACCGAAAAGATCGTCGGCGCGGGCATCGGTGCGGTCGCCGGCGCCGCGATCGGCAGCTATATGGACAAGCAGGAGCGCGAGATTCGTGAACGCACTGCCGGGACGGACGTCGAGGTCATCCGCCGTGGCGACGACCTGATCCTGTCGATGCCATCGGGTATCACCTTCGCCACCGACAGCTCGACCGTGCAGTCGCAGTTCCGCCCGACGCTGGACAAGGTTGCGGACGTGCTCGACCGCTACAACCAGACCTATGTCGATGTGTACGGCCACACCGATTCGACCGGGGCCGACGCGTATAACCAGACCCTGTCCGAACGCCGCGCAGACGCGGTCGCCGATTATCTGGTCACGCGCGGCGTCGAGGAAGCTCGCCTCGAAACCCTCGGCTATGGCGAAACCCAGCCGATCGCCTCCAACGACACGGTCGAAGGCCGCGCCCAGAACCGCCGGGTCGAGATCAAGATCGTGCCGGTGCGTGAGGGCGATATGCGGTAACGAGAGTATTGCGGCGGGACGGTTTATCGTCGTTCCGCCGCCAAATCCCACGCGGCGCGGACCGCACCCGTGAAGATCGGGCGGTATTTTCGGACCTCCGCTTGAGATGCGGGCGTGAAGCCTACAAAAGAGCGGATACGTTCAAGAGCACCGCTCTCGGCCTTGCGATAGAATGATCGCACCTCTGCGGGTGCGCTACCCCGCCGGTGAAGATAAGTTGCAAACGACCACATTCCGGCAATCCTGTCGGGGTGGGAAAGCACCAGACTGGAGCGGCTGACAAGTGCCTTGCGGTAAAGCGGCTCGGCCTCCGCGTACCGGCCCTGCTCATCAAGATAAATAGCGAGATTGTTATAGGCGGTGCCGATATAGGGATCGTCGATAGCCAAGGATTGCTCGTAGATTGCCAGCGCCCTGCGATACAGGGACTCGACCTCGGCGCGACGATTCTGGGCTTTCAGATTGACCGCCAAATTGATCATAGTGGTCGCGCGATCGGGATGGGTTGTCGGCAACTGGCGTTCGTGCATCGACAACGCCTTGCGATGCAGCGGTTCGGCCTCGGCATACCGACCTTGCGCATCCAGGCTGGACGCGAGACCGCCAATTGTCGTGGCAATAAAATGGGATACGGCTGGCGGGTTGCGCTCATACAATGTCAGCGCCCTCCGAAAAAACGGTTCGGCATCGGCATGACGGTCTTGGTAAAGCAGATTGAATGCCAGGTTGACTGTGCTGGCCGTCACTTCGGAATCTCCCGGCGGAAGCGTCCGTTCACGTATGGCGAGTTCTTTTCGCTGGAGAGGTTCCGCATCCGCGTAACGACCCTGCTCATTCAGCTTGAATAACAGGCTCGAAATGCTGGCCGCAGTGCGACGATCTCCAAGCGGCAGCGCCTTTTCATAGATCGCCAAAGCCGTGAAATTCAGCCGCTCCGCCTCGGAACGACGGCCCAGCACGTTTAGGTTGGCCGCACGCGTATCCATGCTTTCGGCGATATCGGGATGACCGGCCGGCAAGGTGCGTTCGGCCAGCGCTTGCGCGCGACGCCCATATATTTCACCGGAACGCGAATCGTCTCTCATTCGCGCGACGTTGGACAACCATATCATCACATCCAGGCATTTGTCCGTTTCTGGCCGCACCGCCTCGCATTTCGCCAGTTCCACTTCGGCGGCGGCGAACGCACGAGCATAATCGCCCTGCCTGTACGCCGCCTCACTTGCGCTACCATAATGCCATCGCTTCCCCGCCATTGCAGGCTGCGCGCTTGTGGCGGCAAGCACGGCTGAAACGCCGGCTAGCAGGCGGAAAATTCGCATTGTCGCCAGCCTATCACACTGCGCTCGCAACGATACTGACAAAGCCGGTGGAAAACCCTCAACGCCGCGCCGCGAAGAAATCCCGCAACAACGCCCCCGCCTCGCCCTCACCGATCCCCGAATAAACCTCCGGCCGGTGATGGCAGGTCGGCTGCCCGAAAAACCGTGGCCCATGCTCCACCGCGCCGCCCTTGGGATCGCTCGCGCCATAATAGACCCGCGTGATCCTGGCGTGCGCAATCGCTCCCGCGCACATCGCGCATGGCTCCAGCGTCACCCACAGATCGCAATCCGCCAGCCGATCGCGGCCCAGCGTCGCCGCCGCCGCACGAATCGCCAGTATCTCGGCATGCGCAGTCGGATCGTTCAGCGTGCGGGGCGCGTTCGCTGCCACCGCGACGACGGCCTCGCCGCACATCACGACCGCTCCCACCGGCACCTCGCCCGCCTCGGTAGCGGCACGCGCGGCATCCAGTGCAATACGCATCGGTTCGGGAAGCGGAAACATGGGGCCGCTATGCCGCACGCCGCCGGTAATGGCTATGCAGTGGCGGGCTTCGGCTCGGGCTTAAGCAGCGTGATGAGCGCGAATCCCACCCCCGGCAGATAGCCGAGCAAGGTGAGCAGGCAGGCGAGCCAGAACTCCCGGCCCGCCCCCTTTACCCAGAACACCGCGAGCGGTGGTACCAGCAACGCTGCCAGATACTCGGCAAAACGCGTTTCGGTCATCGGGTCGTCCTTATTGCGCCGGTGCAGGCGTCGGCTGCGCCTTCTCGACTTCGACGGTCGGCACCTGGATCACCTTGTTCTCCATCGTGATCGTCGGCACCTGAATCGTCTTGTTGGTCGTTCCCATGCCGACTTCGCCGACATCGGCCTCGACCGCCGGCGCCTTGCCGCCCTCCAGCTTGATTTCCGGCAGCGAGCCGGGTTTCATGTTCACGCTCATCATGCCAAGCGACATGAGAACGACGATCACCACCGCCGCGAGGCCCAATATGGCCAGAATTGCACGCATCGTTCGTCTCCCTATCGAATCGTTTGCGTAATAACGCGTCGTTGACCATAGGGGTTGCATCCGAGACAGGGAACAAGGTTGACGAAAAGCCGCTGTCCCGTTATCGGCCCCCTCTTTCCGGACCTACCGGAACAGGCAGAAACACTAGGAATATAGCGATGTCGCGCATTTGCGAGCTGACCGGCAAGGGCCGGCAGGTGGGACACAATGTTTCCCACGCCAACAACAAGACCAAGCGGACCTTTCTGCCCAATCTGCAGAATGTGACGCTGATGTCGGAGGCGCTG
The DNA here is from genome assembly GCF_036663835.1 of Sphingomonas sp. LT1P40. Lineage (NCBI taxonomy): Bacteria > Pseudomonadati > Pseudomonadota > Alphaproteobacteria > Sphingomonadales > Sphingomonadaceae > Alteristakelama > Alteristakelama amylovorans. The sequence goes on along the minus strand of NZ_JAXOJT010000002.1, from coordinate 992,064 downwards.
GAGCGCTCGATTCGCCTGCGCGTGTCGACCCACGGCCTGCGTTCGGTCGAGCATAATGGCGGCCTCGACAACTGGCTGCTCAAGACCGGCGACGACAAGCTGTCACTGCGCGCCCGCCGCCTGAAGCGCGAGATCGCCAAAAAGGCAGTCCCCGCCGCCGCCTGAACCCGATCGGGTTTGACGGTACGAATCGGCCCGCTCCCGCAAGGGACGCGGGCCGTTCGGCGTTTTTGCTGGGTTAGTCGGCCCCAGCCCGCGCCCCCACCCGGCCACCCATAGGATGCTGGCGCTGATTGGCCGGGTGGGGGCGCGGGCTGGGGCCGACTCTCAAACGTCCAACCGAAACTTCAGCAGCAACGAGCGTTGCAGCCGCAACTGGTTATCGTCGGACGCAATCCACAGGATCGTCGCGTCGCCCTCCTGTACCACCGCCACCGCCTCGAAATTGTCGTGCAGCACGGGTGCGGCGAATCGGGCGATCTCACGCCCCGCCGCGACCCGTCCCGGCCGCACCGCGCCGCGATCGACGATCGTTACCACCGCCGTAAACGCCGCGGCCAGCGATGCGCGCCGGTTCAGCACGACCAGCCGCCCGTCGGGTAATTCCGCCATATCGGTCGGCTTGTAGCCCTCCGGCGGGCGATAGCTGAAACGAAAGCCGCGCCGTGGCTGCAACACCGGGTCGCCCGCGAACCATAATCCGCGCTTTGTCCCCGCGCGGCTGCCGCGCACATCCTCGGCCAGCACGATGAAGCTGCCATCGCGCAGCCGTACCAGCGATTCCGCCCCGCCATTGACCGGCCATTTCGCCATCGCCGGCGGCGCGGCGTGCGCCTCTGCGCGCGCGAGACCGGGGGCGTAACGCCAGATCTGGTTGGCGCGCTCGAACCCGACCCACAGCCGCCCGGCCGGATCGCGCGTCAGCGATTCGCTGTCCCGCTCCTCCTTGTTCCAGCCGCGCCCCGGGCCGTCGGGCAATTCGGCAAAGCTCGGCTCGCTCAGCCGCCACTGCGAATCGAGCCGAAACCGCACGATCCCCCCGCCATCGCTCAACAGCGTAAACCGCTCCCCCTCCACCAGCATCGCCGAGAAGCCGCCAAACGCCCGCGCCGGACTGGTCAGATAAACACCGCCCAGAAAGGTCAGCCCGCCCAGTTTCACCTGCGCCGGATCGCGCCAGTCCAGTGCCACCGGATGCGCTTCGATCACCGCCTCGCGCGGCAACAGCGCCAGCCGCTCGTCGCCCGACCAGCTGGGCAACAGGAACAGGCACATCAGGACGGACAGAAACACGCGCATCGCGCCTGTCATAGCGTGCGCGGCGACAACCCCAAGCTGAACCTAAGATAACAGCCCTGTTCACCTGCGGCTCAACCCCGTTCATCTAAACGACAGGCAACGGGTGACCGCTTCGGCGTCAGCCCGCTCGATATGCCGGTGCGCGTGTCGGACGCCCTGCCCATCTTCCCCGGTTGCGTATCGGGAGCTGGGCATCCCCCTATAGGGCCTCCGCAGCGCACCGGTACTTCCCTCCCCGACAATCAGATTTCGCTGAACGGCGGATAACGAGTGCATTCAGGCAACGCTCAATGCGGCGGGTCTAAAACCTTGTTCAACGGTGGCGACGAATGGTCGGCATCGCACTGAAACGGCAAGAACAAGGAGACTGTCATGTTCAAGAAGCTTTCCCTGATCGGCGCCGCACTGGCGATGACCGGTACCGCGCTGATCCCCGCAGCCCCCGCCGCGGCGCAGGGCCGCTACGAATATCGTGACAATCGCGGCTATGACAATCGCGGCTATGACCGCGGCTATCGTCAGGACCGCCGCTATCGCGGCCAGGACCGTCGCTACAGCAACCGCGGCAACCAGCGCTGTGACTCGACCGCCGGTACCGTTGTCGGCGCGATCGCCGGTGGCCTGCTCGGCAACACCGTCGCAGGACGCGGTGACCGGGGCATCGGCACCATATTGGGCGGTGTCGCAGGCGCGTTCGCGGGTCGTGAAATCGATCGTTCGGGGCAGCCCGGCTATTGCAACCGTCGCCGCTAATCCGCTGACGGATTGAAACAGGAAAGGCCGGTCTCCGACAAGGAGGCCGGCCTTTTTCGTTACGGCTATAACGTCAGGTTCCGTCAGTGGTTTGCACGGCACCGTCGCGGCAGATCAGGGGCACCGCAGCACGACGCTGCGCATGTTTCAGTATCTGCAAGGATTGACGATGAAGAAGCTCGCTCTGGCCGCCCTGACTGCCCTCACCTTGTCCGCCACCCCCGTGCTGGCGCAGGAAACCGCCGATTTCAGCGGCCCTTCGGCCACCGTCATCACCGGTTATGACGTGGTCGATCTCAACACCCCCGGCGTCAAGAACCCGGACGGCGTGATCTATGGCATTGGCCTTGGCTATGACATCCAAAAGGGCAGAACCGTGTTCGGCATCGAAGCCGAAGTCGCCGACTCCTTGGCCAAGCTCAAGGCCGGTGCCGCCACCGTCGCCGAAACAGGACGCGACCTCTATATCGGCGGACGCATCGGCGTCGTTACCGGTCAGACGCTGCTCTACGCCAAGGCCGGCTACACCAACGCCCGCATCCGCAGCCCGTTCGGCACCGCCGACGCCGACGGCATCCGCGCCGGCGTCGGCGCCGAGGTCAAGCTGACGGACAGCATCTTTGGCAAGGCGGAGTACCGCTATTCGAACTACGAAGCAGGAGTCGAGCGCCACCAGGGCGTGCTCGGGCTGGGCGTGCGGTTCTGATCTGCTGCTAGACCTTAACCAGAAAGGGCCAGCTTCCGCAAGGAAATCGGCCCTTCATGAATCCCCTCCCCGTCACCCCGGCCTCGTGCCGGGGGCCACCGCGCGGCACGCGATGGACCAGAGGCTCGATCACATCGCGCGGGCAATGTGGGCCCCGGCACAAGGCCGGGGTGACGGGTATGGCAGTCAGCTACTCTCTATTGGCTGATCGGCCTCAATTTCAGACCTCGCTCCGGCAGGGACATCTACCCAGATGGTATTGCTCATGAGCTGAAGTTGCACACCATACTCACTCGCCACCGCTGCGACGATCTGCCGAAACCAATCAGCAGACGTCCAATCTCGCGGAGCATGCGGGTGAAAGAGGCGCTTCGAAGACCGGTCCCAATAAACCTCCATCGCGGCTCGATAGATGTGCTCGAAGTCACCGCTAGCCGGACGAACGAACAAACGGCCTTCACCGTCCATCTCAACTGCGGCGATAGCAAGCTGGCTCACAAGTAAGCCCCCACCCCTCAATACATATGCTGCCCGCCATTCAGGCTCAGCGTCGATCCCGTCACGAACCCACCTTCTTCGGACACCAGGAACGCCACGCCGCGCGCGATCTCGCTCGCCTGGCCCAGTCGCCCGACCGGAATCTTCGCCACGATCTTTTCCAGCACGTCCGCCGGGACCGCTGCGACCATATCCGTGTCGATATAGCCCGGTGCGATCGCATTCACCGTCACGCCCGCACGCGCACCTTCCTGTGCCAGCGCCTTGGTAAAGCCGTGGATACCGCTCTTCGCCGCCGCATAGTTCACCTGACCGTACTGGCCCGCCTGTCCGTTGATCGACCCGATATTGACGATCCGGCCCCATTTACGCTCACGCATGCCGGGGAACACCGCTTTGGCCATGTTGAAGCAACCGCCCAGATTGGTGTCCATCACCTCTTTCCACATCTGATAGGTCATTTTCAGGATCGTGCCGTCGCGCGTGATGCCGGCATTGTTGACCACCACGTCGATCGGCCCGAGTTCTTCGGCGACCGCCGCCACGCCGGCCTGCACCGCGTCATAATCCGACACGTCCCATTTATACGCCTTGATGCCAGTGCGCTCGGTAAACTCGGCGGCGCGCTGGTCGTTGCCCGCATAGTTTGCGGCGACAGTCATGCCCATGTCCTTCAGCGCCACGCTGATCGCTTCGCCAATGCCGCGCGTGCCGCCCGTTACGATCGCTACCCGTGCCATAAACCTCTCCTGTGCCGATTTTCGACAAGGCTAGGGAAGCGCGACCCAACCCGCAAGTTCGGTTGCGAGAATGTTGCGCAACATTTTCACGCCCGCCGCGCTATCGTTCAGGCAGGGGAGATAGGCAAAGCGCTCGCCCCCCGCCGCCATGAACGTCTCCCGCCCCCGGATCGCCAGTTCCTCCAGCGTCTCCAGACAATCGGCGGAGAAGCCCGGTGCGATCAACGCCACCTTCTTCACGCCCCGCCCCGGCAGCGCGGCCAGCGTGGTATCGGTCGCCGGTTCCAGCCATTTCGCCCGGCCAAAGCGGGACTGGAATGCGACGATCAGCTCTTTCCCAAGTGCCTCCGACAACAACCGCGCCGTCTTGCGGCAATGGCAATGATAGGGATCGCCCAGCTCCAGCGTCCGCTGCGGCATCCCGTGAAAGCTGGCGACAATCGCGTCAGGCTCGAAATCCAGCGTGGCCAGTTCGGCCTCCACCGACTCCTTCAACGCCGCGATATAGGCCGGGTCGTCATGATATGGCGGCAGCGTCCGCACTGCTGGTTGCCAGCGCATCTTTGCCAGCGCCGCAAACGCCGCATCGTTCGCCGTCGCAGTCGTCGCTGCGCAATATTGCGGATAGAGCGGCGCGATCAGGATGCGTTCGCACCCGGCATCCTTCATCGCCTGCAGCCTGTCGCCGATCGCCGGATTGCCATAACGCATCGCCCAATCGACCAGCACGTCCGGTCCGAAAGCATCGCGCAATGCTGCGGACTGTCGTTTGGTAATCGCGGCCAGCGGCGATCCGTCATCGGTCCACACCAGCCCATAGGCATGCGCCGACTTTTTCGGCCGCGTGCGCAGAATGATGCCGCGCAAAATCGGCTGCCATATGATCTGCGGAATCTCGACCACCCGCCGGTCGGACAGAAACTCGCCCAGATAGCGCCGTACCGCCGGGGCATCGGGTGCATCCGGCGTGCCGAGGTTGGTCAGCAACACGCCGATGCGCGGCGCCGGAATTGGAGGATGCCCCGCTGGTCGCACGTTCATTCGCCTCCGGGAATCAGGGGGAGCTGGCGCAGGCGGACGCCTGTCGCTGCATGTAACGCATTGGCGATTGCGGGGGCGACAGGCGGCACCGCAATTTCGCTCACCCCGCCGGGCTCGGAATCGCTGGCGATCAGCTCGACCATGATCTGCGGACAATCGGCCAATGTCGGCAGGTCGAGATCGGCGAACCCGCGCGCCTCCGCCATGTTGCCGGTAAAGCCCGTCGTCGCGCCCAACGCCGCCGCCATGCCGAAAATCAGCCCGCCCTCGATCTGCTGCTCGACCACATCGGGATTCACGATCCGCCCGCAATCCACCGCCGCGATCAGCCGATCGACCTTCACACGCTGGTCGCCGCCGACCGATGCCTCCGCCATCACCGCGATATAGCTGCCCCGAAACGCATGGCACGCCAGCCCCTGCCCGCTCCCCGCCAGCCCGCCCTGCCAGCCGCCCAGCGACGCGACGGTTGACAGACAGCGCGCCAGTCGCGGCTCGCCGCTCAGCATCGCAATCCGGAAACTGAACGCCTCGATATCGGCGACATGCGCCAGTTCGTCGATAAAACTCTCGCTAAAAAACGCGGTATAGCTGTGCGCGCCCGACCGCCAGTAACCCGTCGGCACGCCGATGTCCGCCGCATGATGATCCACCGCCAGATTGGGAATGCGATAGATCGGTCGTGCGCCCGCCACCGCCGACGCATCGCCCGCCCCGGCCAGCTTCAATCCAGCACTCACCGCGCTATCTCCGCTCATCAACCGCCGCGCCAGTTCATGCCCGGTCGATGGTGCCGCGATCTTCGCCAGCCACCCCGAAATGCTGCCATTCGCGCCCAGCCGCGCCGTCATCCGCGCCGCCGCCGGGGGCCGAAACCGGTCGTGCAGACACGTCTCGCCGCGCGACCAGGTCAGTTGCACCGGCTTTTTGACCTCACGCGCGATCAGCGCGGCCTGCGCCGCCACCTGATGCTCCAGATTCTGCCCGAACGATCCCCCGGCGAAGACCGGATGCACCACGACATCGCCCGCGCTCAGGTCCAGCAGCGCCGCCACCGCATCGCGCGCCAGCCCCGGTGCTTGGGTCGGCACCCACAGCCGCAGCCGCCCGTCCTCCCACGCCGCCGTCGCCGTCATCGGCTCGATCGCGGCATGCAGCGCCACGCCCGCGCGATATTCCGCCGTCACCACCCGCGCGCCCTTGAACACCGGCGACAACGCACCGACCGACTCGATCCGCACGCCCTCGCCGTCCAGCGCCGCATCGAGCGCCAGCTGGATCGTCTCGCTCTCGACTTTCGTCGCCACCTCGAACTTCGGCTTCAACGCGTCCAGCGCCTGCGATGCCGCCCACCAGTTGCTCGCCACCGCCGCGACCCACAGCTCGTTCTTCACGATATGCAGCATGCCCGGCACCTGCTCGGTCGCCTTCGCATCGATCGACACCAGTTTCACCGTGCCGATCGGTCCCTGCCGCAATGCCGCGAACACCATGCCCGGCAGCCGGATGTCGCCAGCAAAATTGGCGCTGCCATCGACCTTGCCCGGTGAATCCAGCCGGGGCAGATTCTCGCCCGTCAGCCGTCCGGCGTCACCCTCACGCAGCGCGAGGTCATCCGGCACATCCTCGTCCGCCGCTGCCACCGCCAGCTCGCCGAAGCGCAGCCGCTGCTGCCCGTGCACGACAAAGCCGCCCGCCGTCTCGCACGCCGTCCAGTCGACACCCCAGCGCCGCGCCGCCGCCTTGCACAACATCGCGCGTGCCGCCGCACCCGCCTGTCGCAACGGTCCCTCGAAACTGCGCATCGATGTCGATCCGCCAGTCAGCACCAGCGCGCTGCGCGTCGCGTGCGTCGCCCGCAGCCGTTCCGGCAAGACGCCCGGAAACAGCTCCGCCGACGCCAGCGCATTGACGTAAAGCGGGTTGAGTGGTGCCTGCTCCACCCCCACCATCCGCCAATCCGCGCCCAATTCGTCGGCCAGCACCTGCGGCAGCGTGGTGAACACGCCCTGCCCCGTCTCACATTGCGGAATCGCCACCGTCACCTGCCCGTTGGCGGCGATCTTCAGCCACCCGCCAAACGCGGTTTCATTCTCGCGCACGCTCAGGTTCGGCAGATACGTCCGCGGCCACACCGCCCAGGCGACGACCAGTCCGATCCCCGCCCCGCCGCCGATTAGCAGCGTCCGCCGATCAATCCCCTTGCGCTTGCCCGTACTCGCCATCGCGCCCGCTCTACCCGGCTGCGTGCGCTCGCGCAAAGCCCCCTTCAGTTTGCCATGATATGCGGATAGGACAGCGCCGAACGCCAGGGAGGCCAAACTTGATCCTGTCCACCGTCGCTGCGGTCGCCGCCGACAATTTCATCAGCTTCAAGAGTCTCGGACTCGACCCGGTCGTGTTCAAGATCGGCTTTTTCGAGCTCAAATGGTATTCGCTCGCCTATATCGCGGGCATCCTGCTCGGCTGGTGGTATCTGCTCAAGCTGCTGGGTCAGCCCGGCGCGCCGATGGCCCGCCGCCACGCCGACGACATGGTATTCTATGCCACGATCGGCATCATCCTTGGCGGACGGCTGGGCTATGCGATTTTCTATCAGCCCGCCCTCTTCCTCGATCCGCTGTCACTGCTCAAACTGTGGGAGGGCGGCATGTCGTTCCATGGCGGCGTGCTCGGCGTCACGCTCGCCATCCTGTGGCTGTCGCGCAAGGAAAAGCTCAACTGGCTGCGCGTGCATGACTATGTTGCGTGCAGCGTCCCCTTCGGGCTGTTCTTCGGCCGCATCGCCAATTTTGTGAATGGCGAATTGTGGGGTCACCCGACCACCGTCCCCTGGGCAGTAATCTTCGACCGCACCGGCCCGAATGTCCCGCGCCATCCCAGCCAGCTCTACGAAGCCGGTCTCGAAGGGCTGCTGCTCGGCGCAGTGCTCTGGTTCATGTTCTGGAAGACCGACGCGCGGTACCAACCGGGCAAGCTCGTCGGCACCTTCATCCTCGGCTATGGTGCGGCCCGCTATTTCGTCGAATTCTTCCGCGAAGCCGACGCGCAATATATCGATCACGCGATCTTCGGCACGCCGGGCCTGCACATGGGTCAGCTGCTGACGATCCCGATGATTCTCGGCGGTCTCTACCTCATCGCCACCGCCAAAAAGCGCCGCGAGCGGGTCGAGCCGTTCGCCGGCGGCCCCAGCGTCGCTTGATCTGCCGGTGAGTGAAGACGGCTCGCTGGCCGACCGGCTCGCCCGCGCGATCACGCTGGCGGGACCGATCCCGCTGTCGCAATATATGGGGGCGGCCAACACCCATTATTACGCGACCCGCGATCCGCTGGGCACGCGCGGCGACTTCACGACCGCGCCCGAAATCAGCCAGATGTTCGGCGAGTTGATCGGCCTCGCGCTCGCCGATCTGTGGGACCGCGCCGGACGCCCGACCGCGCATTATGTCGAACTCGGCCCCGGTCGCGGCACCCTCGCCGCCGACGCACTGCGCGCGATGGCCGGCACCGGCCTGACCCCGCCAGTCCATTTCGTCGAGAACAGCCCGGCTCTCCGCGCCGAACAGGCAAAGGCAGTGCCGCACGCCGAATGGGCGCTCGACATGGTCGGCCTGCCCGACGACGCGCCCTTGCTGGTCGTCGCCAATGAATTCTTCGACGCGCTGCCGATCCGCCAGCTCATCAAGACGAACGAGGGCTGGCGCGAGCGCCTCGTCGCCTGTCAGGACACATTGTTCCTCCCCGTCACCGGCAACACCGTGTTCGATCCGATCATCCCGCCCGAATTTCGGACAGCGCCCGACGGCTCGATCCTGGAGACCTCCCCCGCCACCGTCGCAATCCTGCGCGCGCTCGCCGCGAAACTGGTGGCGCAGGGCGGCGCCGCGATCATCATAGACTATGGCTATAGCGGCCCCGCAATCGGCGACACGCTGCAGGCCGTGCGCGGCCACGAATATGCCAACCCGTTCGAGCAACCCGGCGACGCCGACCTGACGGCCCATGTCGATTTCGGCACGCTGGCGGAGGCGGCGATGGTCGAGGGCCTGACCGTCCACGGCCCGGTGACACAAGGCGCGTTCCTCACCGCGCTCGGCATCGACGCCCGCGCCGCTTCGCTCGTCAAAGCCTCCCCCGACCGCGCCACCGACATCACCACCGCCCGCGACCGCCTCGTGCAGGACGAAGCGATGGGCGAGCTGTTCAAGGTCATCGCCCTCACCGCCCCCGGCTGGCCAACCCCGGCGGGGTTCGAATGATCAGCTACGACACCCCTATCCTCGCCGACGCCGAGGAACTCGATGCCATGGCACTCGCCAGCTGGCGCGACACCTTCGCGCATTTCTACCAGCCCGACGATCTCGCCGCGTTCCTCGCCCAATCGTTCGGTCCAGACGGCTGGCTTCGCCGCGACCTCGCCAACCCCGCCGTCCGCTGGCAGGTCGCCCGTGCCGACGGCGCAATCGTTGGCTTCCTCAAACTCGTCCCCCCCAATCTCGAACAGGCCACCCCCGCCGACGTTCAGGTCGGCCAGCTCTACGTCGCCACCGACTGGCACGGCAAAGGCATCGCACAAGCCCTGATGGACCACGCCATCGCCACCGCACGCGCCGAGCGTGCCCCCGCCATTCTCCTCACCGTGTTCGAGGAAAACGCGCGCGCCATCCGCTTCTATCAGCGCTACGGCTTCGTCCATGTCGGCGATTACGCTTTCCCCGTCGGCAAGCAGATCGACCGCGATCTCGTCATGCGGCTGGCACTTTAATGACCGACATGGCGACCCTCGACATCACCCGCGCCCGCGCCCTGACCGGCATCGCCCACGGCTTCCTCGGCCGCACCGGTGGCGTCTCGACCGGTGACACCGCCAGCCTCGACATGGGCCGCCGCGGCCAGCCGCCCACACCCGAACTCATCGAAAACCAGCGCCGCGCCATCGTCGCGATCGCACCGGGCACACAGCTGCTTACCGTCTATCAAATCCACTCGCCGGATGCCGTCACCGTCCACGAACCGTGGGACGACGAACTGCGCCCGCACGCCGACGCGCTCGTCACCAACCGTCCCGGCCTGACCCTTGGCATCCTCACTGCCGACTGCGCGCCCGTCCTGTTCGCCGACCGCAAGGCAGGCGTCATCGCTGCCGCCCATGCCGGCTGGAAAGGCGCGATCGGCGGTGTCACCGACTCCACCATCGCCGCGATGGAGACCCTCGGCGCAACCCGCGACAACATCGTCGCCGCCATCGGCCCGTGCATCGCCCGTGCCAGCTACGAAGTCGACCAGGCCTTCCTCACCCGCTTCACCGCCGCCGACCCGCTGAACGAACGCTTCTTCGTTCCCGGCAAGCCCGAGCACCACCAGTTCGACCTCGAAGCCTATGTCGCCCACCGCCTAGCCGCCGCCGGCCTGCGCACCGTCGAGATGCTCGGCGAAGACACCTACGCCCAGCCCGACCGCTTCTACAGCTTTCGCCGCGCCACCCATCGCGGCGAACCGGACTATGGCCGCCAAATCGCTTTGATCGGATTGACGGACTGAAGCGTTGGTGCAAGGCAGGATCAAAGCCGTTTCAATTGATACGATCCGCGAGAGGCACGCTCCATGACCGACAAGCCGCAGCAGCCTGACGAAGCCGACCTCACCGGCGCGGCCCGCCGCCACCCCAAGCCCGAAGTCGAAAAGCTCGGCGGCCGCAAGCTCAAGCCCTCCACGCTGATGATGGGCCACGGTTACGACCCGATGCTCTCGGAAGGGTCGCTGAAACCCCCGATCTTCGCCACCTCGACCTTCGTTTTCCCCAACGCCGCAGCGGGCAAACGCCATTTCGAAGGCGTCACCGGGAAGCGTCCCGGCGGTTCCGAAGGTCTCGTCTATTCCCGCTTCAACGGCCCCAATCAGGAAATTCTGGAAGATCGCCTCGGCGTGTGGGAGGAAGCGGAGGACGCGCTCGCCTTCTCCAGCGGCATGTCCGCCATCGCCACGCTGTTCTTGGCGATGGTCAAGCCCGGCGACACCATCGTCCATAGCGGCCCGCTCTATGCCGCGACCGAAACGCTGATTGCGCGAATCCTCGGCAAATTCGGCGTCCACTGGCTCGACTTCCCCGCCGGTGCCACGCGTGAGGAAATCGATACGGTTCTGCAAAAGGCGTCGTCCGGCAACGTCGCACTGATCTACCTCGAAAGCCCGGCCAACCCGACCAACGTCCTTGTCGATGTCGAAGCCGTTGCCGCCAGCCGCGACGCGATCTTCACCGGTGCGAACAAGCCGCCGATCGCGATCGACAACACCTTCCTCGGCCCCTTGTGGGCACAGCCGCTCAAGCAGGGCGCCGACCTCGTCGTCTACAGCCTGACCAAATATGCCGGCGGCCACTCCGATCTCGTCGCGGGCGGCGTGCTGGGGACCAAGGCGCACATCAACACCATCCGCCTGATGCGCAACACCATCGGCACGATCTGCGACCCCAACACCGCCTGGATGCTGTTGCGCTCCCTCGAAACCCTCGAACTGCGCATGAGCCGCGCGGGCGAAAACGCGGTGAAGGTCTGCGAATATCTGCGCACGCACCCCAAGGTCGAAAGCGTCGGCTATCTCGGCTTTCTGGAGGAAGGCAGCCGTCAGCGCGACATCTACAACCGCCACTGCACCGGTGCAGGCTCGACCTTCTCGCTTTACCTCAAGGGCGGCGAGAAAGAAGCCTTCGCCTTCCTCGACAGCCTCAAGATTGCGAAACTCGCCGTCAGCCTCGGCGGCACTGAAACCCTCGCCTCCGCCCCCGCCGCCATGACCCACCTCTCCGTCCCAGACGCCCGCAAAAAGGCACTCGGCATCACCGACAACCTCGTCCGCATCTCGGTCGGCGTCGAGGACGCCGACGACCTGATCGCAGACTTTGAGGAGGCGTTGAAGGCGGTGTAAGGATCACACCCTATTACCGCCGTGTGGGTCATTGACACATAGCCCGATCCAAGTTAGCCGGATTAGATGACCCGACTTCAAACCGTCGTTGAACTCCCCGAGTTCATTCGACGGGCGAAGGCGATCATGACGGATGACGAGCGCATCGCGATTGTGAATCATGTCGCGGGCAATCCGGAATCCGGCGTTTCGCTTGGCGGCGGGCTGAGAAAAATACGCATTCCTCGCATAGGCGGTGGGAAAAGCGGCGGCTATCGCACGATCTACGTGTTCGGCGATACGCATATGCCAATCTTCCTGGTCACCGTTTTTGCGAAGAACGAGAAGGATAATCTGAGCAAGACCGAACAAGCCACGGCAGTTGCGCTGGAGCAAGTCGCTGATTGCAGCTTATGGAGACCGGGAATGACTGCCTATGACAGCATCGCCAAGGGCCTGAACGAGGCGCTGGACTATGCACGCGGCAAAGAGACCGGCGCGCGCGTCCACGCTGTTGAAGTGCCCGAAGTCGATGTCGCCGCGATTCGTGCCAGCACCGGATTGTCCCAAAGTGCCTTCGCCAACAGTATCGGCGTGGCCAAGGGGACATTGCTGAACTGGGAGCATGGCCGCCGCAGACCGACCGGCCCTGCACAAGTGCTGCTCGCGATGATCGCAAAAAAACCTTCGCTGGTGAGTGAGCTTCTTCGCTAACCCTTTCGTATCGGCAAGCGCGACAATCATGCGTGTCGATCAACCTCTCTATCAATCTGGCCCCATGCCCGACGAATTCGCCTTCCTCACCGCGCTCCGCGCCATCGCCACGCATCCCGCCGCGGCGGGGCTGGCCGACGACACCGCGCAGCTCGATGTCACAGCGGGCCGCCTGATCCTCACCACCGATACGCTGGTCGCGGGCGTCCATTACCGTCCCCACGACCCGGCCGACTCGATCGGCTGGAAGCTGGCGGCGGTGAATCTGTCGGACCTCGCGGCAAAGGGTGCGACGCCGCTCGGCTGTCTGCTTAACTATGCCCTGTCCGGCGATGCCGACTGGGACGCAGCCTTTCTGTCCGGCCTTAACGACGCCCTCACCCGCTACGCCATGCCGCTGCTCGGCGGCGACACGGTGGCGATGCCGCCAGGATCAGCACGCAGTTTCACCCTCACCGCCATCGGCACCGCACAGGACCGCACGCCGCTTCGCACCGGCGCGAAACCCGGCGACACGCTGTGGGTCACTGGCAGCATCGGCGGCGCGGGCTTTGGCGCGGACGGTGAGCCACGCGACCTCGCCCGCTATCTCCGCCCCACCCCGCGCCTTGCCGATGGACAGGCCATCGCCCCCCTCGCCACCGCGATGATGGATGTGTCCGATGGCCTGCTGATCGACGCCGAACGCATCGCCAAAGCGAGCAACGTCGCCATCGACCTCGACCTCGACGCCATCCCGCTCGCCATTCCCCACATGGACCTTATCGAGGCTGCGACGGCAGGCGACGATTACGAACTCCTCTTCACCCTGCCCGCCGGGACCACGCCGCCAGTCGCCGCGACCTGCATCGGAACCGCCGCGAATGGCAGTGGGCTGACACTCCACAGAAACGGCACGCCCGTTCCGCTTCCCGACCGGCTGGGCTACCGTCACGGCACTTAGCTCCCCTCCCTGCAAGGGAGGGGTTGGGGGTGGGTGCGCGCGTCGCGCGCCAAGGTCACCCGCCACCAGCAACCCACTTCTAATGTTGGATTTCGTCTGATCTATTCTGGTCGATGGAACTCACGCGCCTCCTGCCGACCTGTCAGCGCCGCCTCTCCGCCGCATCAGTGGCACGCGAATGCCGCGTCGGTGCCGCCCAACTGCCGCGTCCCCGTCGCAAACCCGTCGCGTCGCGGTCGCTTCCGCCCCAAACACCCGCATTTGCGTCAAGTGTGTCAACCGTCCCGCCACCACGCTTGACAGCCCCCACCCCGTCGATACGTTCCGCCCCGATCCGACGACCGCACCCGGCAACAGAATGGGGCGCAAGGCGGAAGACACAGGGGAAGGATACCAGATGACGGTAGTTACCATTGCCATCGGATGCGGCCTGCTTGCCGTCATCTATGGCATTTTCACGAGCTATCAGGTGCTCGCCTACTCAGCCGGCAATGCCCGGATGCAGGAAATCGCCGCGGCCATTCAGGAGGGCGCACAGGCCTACCTCGCCAAGCAATATACCGCCATCGCCGTCGTCGGCGTGATCGTCGCGGCACTGGTCGCCTATTTCCTCGGCACGACCTCCGCGATCGGCTTCCTGCTCGGCGCAGTGCTGTCGGGCATCACCGGTTTCATCGGCATGAACATCTCGGTCCGCGCCAACGTCCGCACGGCAGAGGCGGCACGCACCTCGCTGCAATCGGGCCTCACCGTCGCATTCCGCGCCGGCGCGATCACCGGCATGCTGGTGGCGGGCCTTGCCTTGCTCGCGATCTCGATCTTCTTCTGGTATCTCACCGGTCCCGCCGGTTACGCGCCACAGGATCGCCATGTCATCGACGCGCTCGTCGCGCTGGCGTTTGGCGCATCTTTGATCTCGATCTTCGCGCGCCTCGGCGGTGGCATTTTCACCAAGGCGGCAGACGTCGGCGCGGACATGGTCGGCAAGAACGAGCTTGGCTTTGACGAGGATGACGACCGCAACCCCGGCGTCATCGCGGACAATGTCGGCGACAATGTCGGCGACTGCGCCGGCATGGCCGCCGATCTGTTCGAGACCTATGTCGTCACGATCGGCGCGACGATGGTGCTGACGGCATTGCTCGTTACCGGCATCGACAATGCGGCGTTGCTCGCACTGATGAGCCTGCCGCTCGCAGTCGGGGGCATCTGCATCATCACCTCGATCATCGGCACTTATTTCGTCCGGCTCGGCTCCGGCACCAACATCATGGGTGCGCTGTACAAGGGCTTCATCGCCACCGCCGTCCTTTCGATTCCGGCGATCTGGTATGTCACGTCGCAAACGCTCGGCGGCATGGATACGCAGGTTGGCGGCGGCCTCAACTTCACCGGCATGGACCTGTTCTGGTCGATGATGGTCGGCCTCGGCGTCACCGGACTGCTGGTGTGGATCACGGAGTATTATACCGGCACCAACTATCGCCCGGTCCAGTCGATCGCCAAGGCATCGGATTCCGGGCACGGCACCAACGTCATTCAGGGTCTGGCGATTTCGATGGAATCGACCGCACTGCCGACGCTGGTGATCGTCGTTGGCATCATCGCCAGCTTCCAGATTGCGGGCCTGATGGGCATCGCCTTTGCCGCCACGTCGATGCTGGCGCTGGCCGGCATGGTGGTGGCGCTCGACGCTTATGGCCCGGTTACCGACAATGCCGGTGGCATTGCGGAGATGGCAGGACTGGACAAGGAAGTGCGCGAACGCACCGACGCGCTGGATGCGGTCGGTAACACGACGAAGGCGGTGACCAAGGGGTATGCGATCGGTTCGGCGGGCCTTGCCGCACTGGTGCTGTTCGCCACCTTCACGGTCGATCTGGGCGAGTTCTTCGCCAACGTGCCGGTCGATTTCTCGCTGTCCAACCCTTACGTCATCGTCGGGCTGCTGCTCGGCGCGTTGCTGCCGTACATGTTCGGCGGCATGGCGATGACCGCCGTGGGCCGCACGGCACAGGCCGTGGCGCAGGACATTCGCGCTCAGTTCAAGGAAAATCCCGGCATCGCCGATCGCAGCGTGCGTCCGAACTACGCGCGCACCGTGGGTCTGGTGACGTCCGGCGCGATCCGCGAAATGATCGTCCCTTCGCTGCTTCCCGTGCTTGCCCCGATCGCGGTCTATTTCGCCATCACCGCAGTGGCGGGTCAGGCCAATGGCTTCGCAGCACTCGGCGCATTGCTGATCGGCGTGATCGTGTCCGGCCTGTTCGTCGCCATCTCGATGACCAGCGGCGGCGGTGCGTGGGACAATGCCAAGAAGGTGATCGAACTCGGCGCCTATGGCGGCAAGGGCAGTCCGGCGCACCAGGCGGCGGTGACAGGCGACACCGTTGGCGATCCGTACAAAGATACGGCGGGCCCGGCGGTCAATCCGATGATCAAGATCACCAATATCGTGGCGCTGTTGCTGCTCGCGGCGCTTGCGGCGGGCTGACCGGTCGCTTGACCACGATCCTCATGGCCCCGTCCGGCACGTCCGGGCGGGGCTTTTTCATCACCGCCGCGCTTTTCTGCACAGCGATGCTCGGTGCCTGCGACACCTATACGCCGCCGATCATCGCGACGATCGAATCCATCGGGGGCGACCGCTCGAACATTGCGATCGACAGGGTTCGCTATCGGGTAGGCGTAAGGATGGACCGAAAATACCGGGCGATACTGACCACCGACGGTACCCCGGTTTATCTGTCACTCAGCGACTGCCGCACCAAGACCCATATTGCGGGTCCGGTTCCGGCCGAAATCCCGAAAGACGATGCAGGGCCGATCATCGCGACATTTGATCTGCGCCCGCCGAATGGATGGCATCTCTGCGTTACACTGTCTGGTGGAAGTTGGCGCACGCGGATCAGGTCGCGCGCGACGCCACTTACCACGATAATGATCCCGCATAATCTGCGATAACTCACGGCCAGCGATAGTCTACCACCACCGGGAAATGATCGGACGGCCAGCGCCCGGCGCGCCCCGCATCCACCGTCTCTGCCCGCACCGCCGTCAGCCCGCGCGCCATCACCCAGTCGATCCGCTCCTTCGGCTGCCCCGAGAAACCGTGAAACGTCCCCGTTGGCCCTCGCCGAACCGGTGACGCCAGCCAGCCATCGGCCAGCCCCTTCGACAATAAGCCATGCGCCGCCGACCCCGGCCCGGTGTTGAAATCCCCGGTCAGCACCACCGGCGCGTCCCCTGCGATCCGTCCGGCCAGCATCCCCGCTGCCCGGACCCGCGCCGCTTCATCCTCGGCCCGATACGGAAAATGCGTGTTGTAGAACCAGAAGCGCTGTCCAGCCCGTGTCTCGAACAACCCCCATGTCACCATCCGGGGATAGAGATTGCCCCAGCTGATGCTGCCCGCCACGTCCGGCGTATCCGACAGCCAGAAATTGCCGTGTCTCACCACCCGCAACCGGTCCCGGCGATAGAACACACCCATATGCTCGTCGGCATGGCCGCCGCGTCGATCAATCCCGAACCAATTATACTGCGGCAGCTTCGCAACGATCCAGTCGCCCTGCACCTTCCACAATTCCTGCGTGCCGATGATATCGGGATCGGCGCGCCGGATCGTCCGAACCATCAGCGCCTGCCGCGCCTCCCATCGGTTCGCGCCGTCCGACGCCAGCGGCAGCCGCACGTTGAAGCTCATCACCCGCAACTCATCCGGCGTAGCAGCCACCGCAGGGGTCGCCAGCAGCGCAATTCCGATCACCGCCGCCCGCCGATCCATCACCTCGTCTCCATAACGCGACTTGCACAATGCCAACGCTGTCACCTATGCCTGTATCGCATAAGGGGAGGCAAATGGCGCGTCGGCCGACGATCAAGGAAGTCTCGAAGCTGGCGGGCGTGTCGTTCAAGACCGTCTCGCGCGTGCTGAACAACGAAAAGAACGTCAGCGACGAAACCCGCCGCCGTGTTGAGGTCGTCGTCGCCGAACTCAATTTCCGCCCCAGCCTCGCCGCGCGCACGCTGGCCGGCCGCAAGTCGTTTCAGGCCGCCCTGCTCTACGACAACCCCAGCCCCTATTATGTCTATCACCTGCTGGCGGGCGCGCAGGAACGCTGCGCCGAGCTCGGCTATCGCCTGCTGATCCAGCCGGTCGACAGCAACGCGCCCGGCCTAGTGCAGGACATCGCGGCGATGATCGACGAAACGCATCTCGACGGGCTGATCCTCTCGCCCCCCGTCACCGAATGCGCGGCGTTGCTCGACGAACTCGACCGGCGCGGCCTGCCCTATGTTCGCGTCGAACCCGGCATCCGGCGCGAAGACGGACATTCGGTGACGATCGACGACATCGCCGCCGCGCGCGAACTGACCGCGCACCTCACCGGCCACGGCCACCACGCCATCGCCTTCATCACCGGTCCGGAAAGCCACATCTCGTCGGTCGAGCGGTTGGCGGGCTATCGCGCCGCGCTGGAGGCGGCGGGAATCGCGTTCGACCCCGATCTTGTCGCAACCGGCGATTACAGCTTCGAGTCGGGGCGGGAGGCGGCACGCCGCATCCTCGCCCGCTCGCCGCGCCCGACCGCGATCTTTGCCGGTAACGACGACATGGCGGCGGGCGCACTCGCCGTCGCGCATGAACTCGACATCGCGGTGCCGGACGAACTGTCGATCGCGGGGTTCGACGATTCCACCCTCGCCGCCGCCGTCTGGCCCCCGCTCACCACGGTGCGGCAACCGGTGCGCGACCTCGCCCACACCGCCGCCGATTTGCTGCTCGCACCCGAACGCGGCGCGGGGCGGGTGACGCTGGACTATACGCTCGTGATCCGCGCCAGCACCGGGCCGGTGCCGCCTCCGCGCGAGCGGAGCAAACTAACGATCCAGCGCCCGCATCGCCGCATTCCAGCGCGCGACGTTGACGCGCGCTTCCTGCACGAACGGCGATCGCCGAATGATGTTCAGGAAAGCGTCCGCCACCCCTTTCCCCGGCTGACGAAGCGGCCTGCGCACCTGAATCAACAGCACCACGCGGGTGCCGTGGGTGTCGTTCCACACCTCATGGTCATAGGTGTCGTCGAACAACAACGTCTCGCCCTCCGCCCAGCGCACCACCCGGTCCCCCACCCGCATCCGCACATCACCGTCGCGCGGCACGATCAGGCCCAGGTGACACGTCAGCAACCCCTTCGTCACCCCGCGATGCGCCGGAATATGCGTGCCGGGGGCCAGAATCGAAAAGAACGCGCTGTTGAGATCGGGAATGCGCGCGACAACCGACGCCGTCACCGGACAGCGCGCCAGATTCTCGTCGATGCTATAGCCATAGCCCCACAGGAAAAACGACCGCCATTTGTTGAGCGGCGCGATCGAACGATGATCGGGCGATATGCTCGCCAGCGACGGCGCGGCGTTTTCGTGCGCCAGCGCGGTCGCGCGCGCCTCGTCGCGGATCGCCTGCCAATGCTCGCGCAACATCGCGGTCCAGGCAAAATCGCGCACGTCGAGCACAGGGGCATTCGATACCAGCGATGACGCACCGATGACCCGGTCGAACGATCCGCGCAGCCGCTTGCCCACCCGGATCAGCAACGGGCGTTTCGCCGCCGTCGCGCCGCCAGCGAGCAATTTCAGCGCGACCGGTGCAGGCACCGCCGCCTCCCGCTTGATCGCCCGTTCCGCCACGACACCCCTCTTGCACTGTCAACACCGCGCGACACTTCGCCGCTGTGGTGCGCGCATCGGGCTAGGCGCAATCTGGGTCCGGATCATGGCCGAACCCGCGCCAAATATATGCAATTGTGGCATAATTGCTCGCGCTGGCGGCGCAGCGCGAAGCGCGCTAGACTAAGGGCGATGGTATCGTTCCCCCGCGTAGCGCAGCTCGCCCTTCCCCTCCTCATCGCACTGGTCGCCCTGCCCGCGCTCGGTCAGGACACACCCGCAACGCCCGTCACCGCACCGGTCGCGGTCGACAAGACTCCATGGCTCTATAAGGGCAGCGACATTCCGCAGGATCCGGAATGGCGCTTCGGCACGCTCCCCAACGGCCTGCGCTATGCCGTGCGCAGGAACGGCGTCCCGCCGGGTCAGGTTGCGGTGCGGCTGCGCATGGACGTCGGCGCACTGCACGAACGCGATTCCGAAAAGGGTTTCGCGCATCTGCTCGAACATCTCAGCTTCCGTGGCTCGTCCAAAGTTCCGGACGGCGAGTCGAAGCGCGTGTGGCAACGACTCGGCGTCACCTTCGGCTCGGACAGCAACGCCAGCACCACCCCGGTATCGACCACCTACAAACTCGATTTGCCTGATGCGAACGCGGCCAGCCTCGACCAGTCGATGATGATCCTCGCCGACATGATGGCGGCCCCCAACATCAACACGGAAATGCTCACGCTCGAACGGCCTGTTGTATTGTCCGAACAGCGTGAGGCGCTGCGTCCGCAGGCGCGGGTCGAGGACCGTCGGCGCGAACTGCTCTTTGCCGGACAGCTGTTCGCCGAACGCCCCGTGATCGGCACGACAGAGACGCTGAACGGTGCCACCGCGGAAACGGTGAAGGCGTTCCATCAACGCTGGTATCGCCCCGAGCGCGCGACGATCATCATCGTCGGCGATATGGACCCTGCGCTGTTCGAGCAACAGATCGCCAAGCATTTCGCCGGGTGGAAGGGCGTCGGTCCCAATCCCGCCACGCCCGATTTCGGCAAACCGACCGATGACAAGCCGACCAGCGCAGCGATCGTCGAACCGACATTGCCGCCAACCGTGTCGATGTCCGTCCTGCGCCCGTGGACGGTGTTCGAGGACACGGTGATCTTCAATCAGGAGCGGATGGTCGATATCGTCGCGCTGCGCATCATCAACCGCCGGCTGGAGACGCGCGCGCGCGCCGGCTCCAGCTATATCGGCGCACAGGCCGACCTGTCCGATGCGATCCGCTCGGCCAACATCACCTCGATCCAGGTGCTGCCGATCGGCGAGGATTGGGAAACTGCGTTGAAGGAAGTTCGCGCCGTCGTTGCGGATGCGCTCACCACCATGCCGACCCAGGCCGAAATCGACCGCGAACTTGCCGAGATCCTATCGGATAGCAGCAACGCGGTCTCGACCGCGCCGGTGATGGCCGGATCGCGCCGCGCCGATATTCTGGTCGAGGCCATCGACATCAACGAAGTGACGACCAGCGAAGAGGCCAGCCACGCGATCCTGACCGGTGCGATCGAAAAGAAGATGTTCACGCCCGAACGCGTGCTCGCGTCGACCAAACGGATTTTGCAGGGCGTAACGACCCGAGCGATCATCAACACCCGCACGCCCGATACCAATATTCAGACCAAGCTCGCGGCCG
Source organism: Sphingomonas sp. LT1P40 (assembly GCF_036663835.1). NCBI lineage: Bacteria > Pseudomonadati > Pseudomonadota > Alphaproteobacteria > Sphingomonadales > Sphingomonadaceae > Alteristakelama > Alteristakelama amylovorans. Next base: position 971,104 of record NZ_JAXOJT010000002.1, on the reverse strand, counting down.
CGCTGGAAGCGGATGTCTCAGGGCTTGCCAGCAGCCGCAGCGAGGGTCGCGCGGTAACCTTCGACTCGCTTCCCCCGCTCGGCATTCCCGGTGCCGTCATCGAACGCAAGACCGTCGTCGGCAACCCGCTGATCGAACAGGTTCGCTTCGCCAATGGCGTCAATCTGCTCGTCCATCTGAACCCCGGCGAAGTGGGCCGCGCTTATGTCAGCGTTCGGTTCGGGCGCGGGATGCAGGCGATTCCCTCGGGCCGACAAACGCCCGCCTGGGCGGCCGATCTGGCGCTGGTTGCCGGCGGGATCGGCACGCTCGGTCAGGAGGAAATCGACCGGCTGACCGGAAACCGTCAGATCGGGCTGAGCTTCGGGATCGGCGACGACGCCTTTCTCTTCGCCGGTCAGACGCGAAAGCAGGATCTTGAGGACCAGCTCAAACTGATCGTGGCGAAGCTCCAGTCGCCCGGCTGGGATCCCAAGCCGGTTACGCGCGCGCGCGCGATTGCGATCGCCGGTTATGCGGCGAACGCGTCATCCCCGGATGCCGTGCTGGGCCGCGACCTTGAAAAGCTGTTGCGCGGCGGCGACCAGCGCTGGGGCACGCCCGATCTCAAGGGGATCGAGGCGCTCAACCCAAAGAGCTTCCGCGCATTCTGGGAACCGTTGCTCGCCAGCGGCCCGATCGAAGTGCAGATTTTTGGCGATATCGATGTCGATGCCGCGATCGAAATGGCGCGCAAGACCTTTGGTTCGATGAAACCGCGTCCCGCCGCAAAAATCGTTTCGCCGACCGTGCGCTTCCCCCGGCATGTCGCCACGCCGGTGATGTTGCGCCACTCGGGTCAGCCGGATCAGGCAGCCGCCGTCCTCGCCTGGCAAGCAGGCGGCGGTTCGGCCGATATCGCGGAGAGCCGCAAGCTTGAGGTCCTGGCGGCGGTGATGCGCGACCGCCTTCTCGACCGCATCCGCTCGGGCGAGGGCGTCAGCTATTCGCCCACCGTCATCAGTCAGTGGCCGATCGGCCAGCCGGGCGGCGGCCGGGTCATGGCGATCACCATGTTGCCACCGGACAAGACCGACCTGTTCTTTCGTATCGCCAGGGAGATTGCGGCCGACCTGATCGCAAAGCCGATCGATATCGACGAACTTCGCCGCGCCTGGGTCCCGACGACGCAAACCGTTTCGCGCCGTGCGACCGGCAATCCGTTCTGGATGCAGCAGACCGAAGGCGGCACCGGCGATCCGCGCCGCTTTGCCGCCGCCGCATCGATCGCGCGCGATTATCAAGGCATCACGCCACAGGAGCTTCAGGCGCTCGCCGCGAAGTACCTGGCCCCGAAACTGGACTGGAGCATGGTCGTGGTGCCGGAGGGGAAGAAGTAGCGGAAGCGAAGGTTGCTTTCCGCACTGAACTTTATCGCCAACCCCGACGGCCGGTCAGCTGCGATCCCCTAGGGCGTATCGACATTCAGTCCAGGTGGAGGCGAAAAGGGTGATTTTCGAGCACCGGAGCGCAGCGTGCTTATGGCACGTGAGCACCGGAGCGCAGAAAATCGCGCTTTGCAGCTCCGCATGGGCTGAATGTCGATACGCCCTAGCCCTTGTACAACGCGTCTAGCCGCTCGCCGTACACCTGCTTCAGCACATGCCGGCGGATCTTCAGGCTCGGCGTCAGCTGCTCGTTCTCGATGCTGAACGGCTCGTCTGCCAGAATGAAGCGGCGGATGCGTTCGGTCACCGACAAATCCTTGTTCACCCGCTCGACCGCGACGCCCACGGCGGCGCGATAATCATGGTCCTGGCGCAGCTTGGCCAGATCGCATTTCTCGCCATTCTTCGCGCACCATTCCTGAGTCCATTCGGGGTCGGGCACGATGACTGCGGTCATATAGGGTTTGCGGTCGCCCGCGATCATCGCCTGCATGATCTCGGGTTGCAGCGTCAGCATCCCCTCCACCTTTTGCGGCGCGACATTGTCGCCCTTGTCGTTGACGATGATGTCCTTCTTGCGGTCGGTGATCTTGATCCGGCCCTTGTCGTCGATCATCCCGATATCGCCGGTGTGCAGCCATCCGTCTTTCAGCACGCGTGCGGTTTCCGCCTCATTGCGCCAATAGCCGTGCATCACCAGTTCGCCGCTCACCAGAATCTCGCCATCCTCGGCGATCCGTACCTCGACGCCGGGCAAAGGCGGGCCGACCGTATCATGCTTCAACCCGGCCTTGGGCCGGTTGCATGAAATGACAGGTGCAGCCTCGGTCTGCCCATAGCCCTGCAGGAAGGTGATACCCAGGCTCTCGAAAAAGATGCCGACTTCGGGGTTCAGCGGCGCGCCGCCCGACACCATCGCCTTGATCCGCCCGCCGAACTTCTTCGACAATTTCGGTCGGAGCGTGCGGCTGAGCAACAGGCTCATCGGCAGGTCCAGCACCGTCGACTTCCCCGCCGCCTTCTTGCCGCCGATCGAAACCGCGCGGTCGAGCAGGTAATTGGCGAACTTGCCCTGTTTCTCGACCTGTTTGGTGATCCGCGTGCGCAGCACCTCGAACAGGCGCGGCACCACGACCATCAGCGTCGGGCGCACTTCCTCGATATTCGACGCCAGCTTGTCGAGCCCTTCGGAATAGTAAATCTGCCCGCCCAGTGCGATCGGGAAATGCTGCCCGCCGCTATGTTCATAGGCATGGCTTAGCGGCAGGAACGACAGGAAGATTTCGTCCTCCCACCCGAAATCCTCGCTGATGATCTCGCAGCACCCTTCCACGTTCATCAGGATCGCGCCGTGATGCTGCATCACCCCGCGCGGGCTTCCACCGGTGCCGCTGGTGTAGATGATGCAGGCCAGCGCATCGCGCGAAACCTTGTCCGCCGCCGCCGTCGCAACGCTCACGTCCGCGACGTTCTCCGCGATCAGCGCGCGCCAGTCGTGGAAATCGATCGCGCCCGGCTGGCCGATCCGCATCTCCTCGATCCCGATCACCGAATGGCCATGGCTGCCCGCGGTGCGCAGGATCGCCGGGAGCAGCGTCTTCGCCAGTTTCGCGTTCGACACGATCGTCATCGTCGCGCCCGAATTGTCTATGATGTGCTGGTGATCGCGTTCGGTATTGGTGGTGTAGGTCGGCACGGTTACCCCGCCCGCCGCCATGATCGCCAAATCGCTGATGCACCATTCCGGCCGGTTCTCGCTCACCAGCATCACCCGGTCGCCCGGTTGCAGCCCCAGCTTTTTCAGCCCGGCCGCCAATCCCGCGACCTGTTTCGCCGCCTCCGCCCAGCTCGTCGGATGCCACGCCCCGCCCGATTTCGCCCACAGAAACGGCGCATCGCCCTTTTCCCGGGCGCGGATGAAAAACATCTGCACCAGATTGTCGAATCGTTCGAGCTTGCGCATTTCCGTCCCTACTCCTGCGGCGCGAGTTCACGCCCGCATCGTTATGAGGCAAGCCTAACGCCATGGCAGACAAGCGCAATGCCGCCACGTCACAGCTGTTTCAGAATGCGCCGGACGAGCCCCGGCCCTTCATAAACCAAAGCCGAGTAAAGCTGGACCATCGCCGCCCCGGCCTCCAGCCGCGCCAGCGCCTCCTCAGGCGAATCGATTCCACCCACCGCGATCACCGGCAACTGCCCGCCGCATGAAGCCAGCGCCTCGGCCAGCTTGGCGCGCGCCAGCACCGCCAGCGGCGCACCCGACAGCCCGCCAGCCTCGCCAGCATGAGCCGACCGCAACGGAGGCCGCGAAATCGTCGTGTTGCCGACGATCAGCGCGTCTACGCGATTGTCGATCGCCGCCCGCACCGCCCCGTCCAGCCCGGCGCTGTCCAGGTCCGGCGCGACCTTTAAAAACAACGGCACGCGCTTGCCATCCACCGCCCGCGCCGCATCGCTCGCCGCCAGCAACTCGTCCAGCGCAGGCCGCGATTGCAGGTCGCGCAGGCCCGGCGTGTTGGGCGAACTGACGTTGATCGTCACATAATCCGCATGCCGCGCCGCTTTGCTAACCCCGATCGCATAGTCCGCCACGCGATCGTCGCTGTCCTTGTTCGCCCCGACATTGATGCCAAGCACGCCCGGTCGCTTCGCCTTCGCCACTCGCAGCAGCGCCGCGTCGATGCCGCCATTGTTGAACCCCATCCGGTTCACCACCGCGCGATCCTCGACCAGCCGAAACAGCCGCGGCTTCGGATTACCGCCCTGCGGCAACGGCGTCAGCGACCCGATCTCGACGCTGCCGAACCCCAGCCCGAACAGCCCGTCAATCGCCTCGCCATCCTTGTCCAGCCCCGCCGCCAGCCCGACCGGGTTGGGAAAATCGATCCCGGCAATCGTGACAGGACGCACGCGCGGAATCGCTCGCAGCTGCGCCAGCGGCGCCGTGCCGCCAGCGCTCAGCGCCAGCGCATGGATCGTCAGTCGATGGGCACGCTCCGCATCGATCGAGAACAAGGCGGGCTTAAGAAGGTCGTAAAACATGCGAACTTCCATAGGATCAATCCCCCCCCTTCGTCACCCCGGGCTTGACCCGGGGTCCCGCTTCTTCGACTGGCCGAGGCAGTGGGACCCCGGCTCAAGCCCGGCGTGACGAGCAAGTTTGCTACGCTTGACTAGGCTCGACCCAACCTCCATCTGCCCAATCGGAACGAATCGTTCCGATTTGAGATCAATTCGCAACATGCGCCTTTCGGCTCAGACAGATTACGCCGTCGTCATGCTCGCCGCCGCTGCCCGCCATTGCGGGGTCAGCGGGCGGCTGAACGCGACGCTGCTGGCGGACAAGACCGGCCTGCCATTGCCGACCGTGCAGAAACTCGTCAGCCGCCTGTCATCCGCTGGCCTGATCGAGTCCGCCCGCGGCACCGGCGGCGGCTTCCGCCTCGCCCGCCCGCCCGCGACGATCACGCTGGCTGACATCGTCGAGGCGATCGAGGGGCCGATCGCGCTCACCGCCTGCGTCGATACCGCCAGCATCCCCGGCCGTCACGATTGCTGCATCGAACAAAGCTGCCGCGTGAAGCCGCACTGGAACACCGTCAACGCATCCGTTCGCGGTGCGCTCGCAGGCGTCACGCTCGCCACCCTCTCGACACAGCCGGAACCCGCCTGATGGCCACCAAAAATGCCGAGGCGCTCGCCGCCGCAAACAAGAAATACGAATGGGGTTTCAGCTCGGATATCGAGCAGGACTTCGCGCCAAAGGGCCTGTCCGAAGACACCGTCCGCTTCATCTCGGCCAAGAAGAACGAGCCTGAATGGATGCTCGAATCGCGGCTCAAGGCATATCGCCACTGGCTGACGATGACCCCGCCCGACTGGGCCAAGCTGAACATACCGCCGATCGACTATCAGGACGCCTATTATTACGCCGAGCCCAAGGCGAAGCCGAAACTCGGCAGCCTCGACGAAGTCGATCCCGAAATCCTGCGCGTCTATGAAAAACTCGGCATCCCGATCGAGGAGCAGAAGATGCTCGCCGGGGTCGAGGGCGCACGCCGCGTCGCGGTGGACGCCGTGTTCGACAGCGTCAGCGTCGCCACCACATTCCGCGCCGAACTCGAATCCGCCGGCGTCATCTTCCGCTCGATCAGCGAAGCGATCCGCGAATATCCCGACCTCGTCCGCAAATGGCTGGGCAAGATCGTGCCGATGCACGACAACTACTTCGCCGCGCTCAACTGCGCGGTCTTCAGCGACGGCACGTTCGTCTACATTCCAGAGGGCGTCCGCTGCCCGATGGAACTCAGCACCTATTTCCGCATCAATGCCGAAAACACCGGCCAGTTCGAGCGCACGCTGATCGTCGCCGACAAGGGCAGCTATGTCAGCTATCTCGAAGGCTGCACCGCCCCGATGCGCGACGAGAACCAGCTCCACGCCGCCGTGGTCGAACTGGTCGCGATGGACGACGCCGAGATCAAGTACAGCACGGTCCAGAACTGGTATCCCGGCGACGAAAACGGCCTGGGCGGCATCTACAACTTCGTGACCAAGCGCGCCTTGTGCCAGGGCAAGAACAGCAAGGTCAGCTGGACCCAGGTCGAAACCGGTAGCGCGATCACCTGGAAATACCCAAGTTGCGTCCTCGCGGGCGAAAACAGCGTCGGCGAATTCTATTCCGTCGCCGTGACCAACAACCGCCAGCAGGCCGACACCGGCACCAAGATGATCCATCTTGGCAAAAACAGCCGATCAACGATCATCTCCAAGGGGATCAGCGCGGGCCACAGCGACAACACCTATCGCGGCCTCGTCCGCGTCGGCCCCACGGCCGAAAACGTCCGCAACTTCACCCAGTGCGACAGCCTGCTGCTCGGCGACCAGTGCGGCGCCCACACCGTCCCCTATATCGAGGTGCGCAATCCCAGCGCGCAGATCGAGCATGAAGCGACCACGTCAAAGATCAGCGAAGACCAGATGTTTTACGCGATGCAGCGCGGGTTGGATCAAGAGGCCGCCGTCGCGCTGATCGTCAACGGTTTCGCAAAAGAGGTGCTGCAACAGCTTCCAATGGAATTCGCGGTCGAAGCACAGAAGCTGCTGGGGATCAGCCTTGAGGGCAGCGTGGGATGACCGTTCAGTTCCCCCCCGTCACCCCGGCCTTGAGCCGGGGTCCCGCTTCTTCTCACGCGGCGCAAGGCAGCGGGACCCCGGCTCAAGGTCGGGGTGACGAAGGAGCGTTGCGTTGAGCCTTTTCCTTGGTCTCCTACTCGCCTCCCCGCAATCAGCCGCCGCCGCTGAGCCGGAATATGAGGAAGTCGTCGTCACCGCGACCGCGGGCCGGGTCGCGCTGATCTTCGACAAGGGCCGCGACGGGCGGCTGCGCAATTGCCGCGTGTTCGTCTCCAGCGGCGTAAAAACCGTCGATGCCAAGGCGTGCGCCGCTCTCCCCGACTGCATCACCGCCAGCACTGGCGAGCAATATTGCGGCGACGGCAGCGCCGGCGCATCGCTGCTGACGATCGACCCCAAGGTCAAATCGGACACCCCCCCGACATTCGGCCTCGGCAAGCTGCTGACGCCCGAACCACCCAAGACCCCCGCCATCGGCCCGCTCGTCCTGACGCCCAAGGAAGACGCCCCCGACCGCCTAGGCAAACTCCCGCCCCCACCCAAGGACGAAAGCGGCACCCCCGCGATCCGCCTGGGCGACGGAGTGAAAGCGGAGGAGCCACGGTGGTGATTGTTGCCCTCTTAGCGGCTACGGCCATTCCCGTGCAGATTGTGCCGGACGATCGCGCCGAAGAGGTTGTTATCCTCGGACGGAAGCTTGCCGGCTGGCGCGGTTCGGCTCGCATGAAAGACGGTCGCTATACCTGCCGCATTCGCCAATCGAGTGGCGACAAGCAAATCGATGCGATTGGCTGCATGGCAATGGAGCGCTGCATGACGCAGGTCCAGCCAAAGGTTTCGGCTATGCTCGCGACCAATCCATCACGCGAACAGCGCACTGTCCTGTTCGAACCGATCAACCGAGAAATGAGCGGCTGCATGAAGCAAGTTCATGACAGCGAACTCGAACGTCTCGCCGACCGCCGCGCTGCGGCCAGAACGGAATAAAATGCTCCATATCAATAACCTCCACGCCGAAATCGACGGCAAGACCATCCTCAAGGGCCTGACCCTCACCGTGAACGCGGGCGAGGTCCATGCGATCATGGGCCCCAATGGCGCAGGCAAATCGACCCTCGGCTACGTCCTCGGCGGCCGCCCCGGCTATGAAGTCACCCAAGGCTCCGTCAGCTTCGACGGGCGAGACCTGCTCGACCTCCCCCCGCACGAACGCGCCGCCGCCGGCCTGTTCCTCGGCTTCCAGTATCCGGTCGAAATCCCCGGCGTCTCCAACGTCCAGTTTCTGCGCGAAAGTCTCAACAGCCAGCGCCGCGCGCGTGGCGAGAATCCGCTCTCCGGGGGTGAGTTCCTGAAGCTCGCCCGCGCTCAGGCCGCCGCCCTCGAAATGGACGCCGAAATGCTCAAGCGCCCGGTCAATGTCGGCTTTTCCGGCGGTGAGAAGAAGCGCAACGAGATGGTCCAGATGGGCATCCTCCACCCCAAATTCGCGGTGCTGGACGAAACCGATTCCGGCCTCGACATCGACGCCCTGCGCATCGTCGGCGACGGCATCAACCGCATCATGCGCGCCCCCGACAAAGCCGTGCTGCTGATCACCCACTACCAGCGCCTGCTCGATTACGTGAAGCCCGACTTCGTCCACGTCCTCGCCGACGGCCGCATCACTCGCACCGGCGGCCCGGAACTGGCGCTTGAGCTCGAAGCGCAAGGCTATACGCAGGTGGCGGCATAACCGCATGACCACCCTCACCCTCCCCACCACTCGCGAAGAAGCATGGCGCTGGTCCGACATGGCCACGCTGCGCACCGCTGCCGACACCGCGCCTGCCGCGACCGGTATCGACCCGACGAGCCTGTTCCTCGACCTCCCCGGTCCGCGCCTGACCTTCATTGACGGTGCGTTCGAGCCAGCACACAGCCGGCCCGGCCCGGTCCAGCTCACCCGCCTCGAAATGACCGGCACCCACCCGCTCGGAGCACTCGCGCAAGGCGAAGGCTGGGTCCTCAACCTCGACGACCGCGCCGCCACCGATCCGGTCCAGATCGTCCATATCAGCACTGGCGGTGAGAGCCACGTCCCCGCCCGCATCGACCTGGCCGCAGACGCCGTCGCCACCGTCATCGAAACCTATGCCGGTCATGGCTGGAGCAACCGTTTGCTCCACGCCTACCTCGGCAAGGGTGCCCGCCTGATGCGCGCCGTCCGCCTGCTTCAGGACACCGGCTTCGTCTCGATCCGCGACGAAGCCAGCATCGGCGAAGCCGCCAGCTACGTCGCCACCATCCTCGGCTCCGGCAACATGGGCAGCCGCATCGACGGCTTTCTCAGCCTCGACGGCCCCGGTGCCTTCGCTGAAATGGGCGGGGCGCTGCTTACGCGCGGCGATCAGCGTCAGGAATGCGCCGTCGCCGTCCACCATGCCGCGCCGAATGGCAGCAGCCGCCAGATCTGGCGCGCCGTCGCCGCCGACGCCTCCACCGTCAGCCTCGCCGCCCGCGCCGAAGTCGCCCGCCACGCGCAAAAGACCGACGGCGAACAGTCACTGCGCGGCCTGCTGATGAAGCGCACCGCGACGATCAACCTGAAGCCCGAGCTCGAAATCTTCGCCGACGACGTGAAGTGCGCGCACGGCGCGACGGTCGGCGAGCTCGATGCCAAGGCGCTGTTCTACATGCAGTCACGCGGCATCCCCGAGCCGCAGGCCAAGGCGCTGCTGACCCACGCCTTCGTCGCCGACGCGATTGGCCGGATCGGTGACGAGGCCGTGCGCGACGCGTTCATGGCGGATGCGGACACGTGGCTGGGGACAGCACTGTGACCACCACGCTCGACACCCGCCCCCTCGATGTCCTCGCAGACTTCCCCGCAATCCCGGCGGGCTGGGCCTATCTCGACACCGCCGCCACGTCGCAGAAACCACAGCCGGTGATCGACGCGATCACGCGTGGCTATGACACGAGCTACGCCACCGTCCATCGCGGCGTCTATCAGCGCTCCGCCGACATGACGCTGGCCTATGAGGCCGCCCGCCGCCGCGTCGCGCAGTTCATCGGCGGCCAAGAAAACGAGATCGTCTTTGTGCGCGGCGCGACCGAGGGGATCAACCTCGTCGCCGATTGTTGGGCGGCGACGAACCTCAAACCCGGCGACCGCATCCTGCTCAGCCAGCTTGAGCATCACAGCAACATCGTGCCGTGGCAGATGGTGGCTGAACGCGTCGGCGCGCATATCGACGTCATCCCGCTCACGCATGACCACCGCATCGATCTCGACGCGATGGCGGCGATGCTGACGCCGCAACACAAGCTCGTCGCGCTCGCGCATGTCTCCAACGTCCTCGGCTCGGTCCTCGACGCCAAACGCGCGGCGAAGCTGGCGCACGCGGTCGGCGCAAAGATCCTGATCGACGGCTGTCAGGCGGTCCCGCGCCTGCCCGTTAACGTCGTCGATCTCGACTGCGACTTTTACGTCTTTTCGGGCCACAAGCTCTACGGCCCGACCGGCATCGGCGTGCTGTGGGGTCGCTACGACCTGCTCGACGCGATGCCACCATGGCAGGGCGGCGGATCGATGATCGACCGCGTGACCTTTGCCAAAACCACTTACGCCCCCCCGCCGGGCCGGTTCGAAGCGGGCACGCCGCACATCGTCGGCGTCCTCGGCCTCCACGCGGCCATCGACTATGTCGACGGCATCGGCCTCGACCGCATTCACGCCCATGAAACCGCGCTGGTGACACAGACCCGCGACGCGCTGGCAAAACTCAACAGCGTCAGCGTCTTCGGTCCCGCCGACAGCGCCGGGATCGTCAGCTTCGCGGTGGAGGGGGTGCATCCGCACGACGTCGCCACCATATTGGATGAAGGCAATGTCGCGATTCGCGCGGGCCATCATTGCGCGCAACCCTTGATGGACTCGCTGGGCGTCGCGGCCACCGCACGCGCCAGCTTCGGCGTCTATAACGGCGCGGCGGACATCGACGCGTTGGTCAAGGGTATCGAGAGAGTGACGAGGATCTTCGGGTGAACGAGCAAAGCAAGATCGAAGTTGAAACCGTGGACGCGGTCGCAGCGCCGCCGAAAGCGCGGGTCGAAGACGTAAGGGAGACCTTCGAGCGTAAACGCGACTATCTCGACGGCTTCCTGTCACAAAAACCCGCCGAAGCGCCTGTCGGTGGCGCAGGCGGCGCCACACAGGAAGCGATCGTCGATGCCCTGAAGGAAATCTTCGACCCCGAAATCCCGGTCAACATCTACGACCTTGGCCTGATCTACAATGTCGAGGTCACGCCGGACGGCCACGCCGTCGTCACCATGACCCTCACCACCCCGCACTGCCCGGTCGCCGAATCCATGCCCGCCGAAGTCGAACTGCGCGTCGGCGCGGTCCCCGGCGTCGGCCATGCCGAGGTTAATCTGGTCTGGGATCCACCGTGGGATCCGATGAAGATGAGCGACGAAGCCCGCCTCGAACTGGGGATGCTGTGATGAGCGACGTCAAGACCCGCATCCGCCCCGCCGCGATCATCCTGACCGCCACTGCCGAAGCACGCATCGCCGACCTGATGTCACGCGCGCCCGCCGACGCGATCGGCGTCAAGCTCTCCACCCCGCGTCGCGGTTGCTCCGGCCTCGCCTACTCGGTCGATTACGTCAGCGAAGCGGTGGCGATGGACGAACGGATCGAGACCCCCGGCGGCACGTTTTTCGTCGATGGCAGCTCCGTACTGTACCTGATCGGATCGACGATGGACTGGGTCGAGGACGATTTCACCGCCGGTTTCGTGTTCAACAATCCCAACGCCAAGGGCGCGTGCGGCTGTGGCGAGAGCTTCACTGTCTGACGAACCCCCCAAGTCGAACACCGCCCGCAACGCCGCCATCGCCGCAACGGTGCTGCTCGCGCCCGGCGGTTTTATCCTGGGCGGCATCCTGATCGCTCGCGCGCTTCAGAAACGCCGCGCGGAGAAAGAAGATTAGGTAGCGAACAACTGCCCGATATCCCGAAACGCCTTGAACTCCAGCGCATTGCCCGCCGGATCGTAAAAGAACATCGTCGCCTGCTCCCCCGGCTTCCCCTCAAACCGGATATGCGGTTCGATCACGAACTCGGTCCCGGCGTCCCGCACCCGATCGGCCAGCGCGTGCCATTCGTCCCAGCCCAGCACCAGCCCGAAATGTGGCACCGGCACCGCGTCGCCATCCACCGCATTGCGCAGCCTGACCCCCGCGCCTTCACCCTTATGCAGCACCAGCTGATGCCCGCGAAAATCGAAGTCGATCCAATGCCCCGGATCCTCGCGACCCTGCGGACAACCAAGCAGGTCGCCATAAAAAGCGCGCCCCGCCTCCAGATCGTCGACCGGAATCGCCAGATGAAATAACGGCGTCATGCCCAACCCTCCAACACCTGATCCGGCGGCCGATGCCCGTCCGCCCAGAACCGGATGTTCGCGATCACTTTCTCGCCCGTCGCCTGTCGCCCCTCCAGCGTCGCCGATCCCATATGCGGCGTCATCACGACATTGGGCAGCGCCAGCAGCCGCGGGTCGATCTCCGGCTCGAACCGCCACACGTCCAGCCCCGCGCCCGCCAGCCGCCCGGCCTCCAGCGCCTCGACCATCGCGACCTCATCGACAATCCCGCCACGCGACGCGTTGATCAGATAGACATGCGGCCGCATCAACCCGATCCGCCGCGCATCAATCAAGTCGCGGCTATCGTCGTTCAGCGGCGTGTGGATCGTCAAAATGTCGATGTTCGTCAGCATCGCGTCCAGGTTCGGATGCCACTCCGCCCCGAACTCTGCCTCCACCACTTTCGGCAACCGCTGGCGGTTATGGTAATGGATCGACAGCCCGAACGCCCGCGCTCGCCGCGCCACCGCCTGACCGATCCGCCCCATGCCGACGATGCCCAGCGCCTTGCCGCCGATGCGACGCCCCAGCATCCCGCCGGGCGACCAGCCCTTCCACTCGCCCGATCGCACCAGCTTCTCGCCCTCGGCCAGCCGGCGGGGGACCGACACGATCAGCGCCATCGTCAGGTCGGCGGTATCCTCGGTCAGCACGCCGGGGGTGTTGGTGACGACAATCCGCCGCGCCCGCGCCGCCTTCAAATCGATATGGTTCACGCCCGCCCCGAAATTGGCGATCAGCTTCAACCGCTCGCCCGCGCCCGCGATCAGCTCGGCGTCGATCACGTCGGTCACCGTCGGCACCAGCACGTCGCAGTCGGCCAGCGCGGCGGCCAGCGCGGCGCGGTCCATCGGCGCATCGCCCGGGTTGAAGCTCGCGTCGAACAACTCGCCCATCCGCGCTTCCACGTCAGCGGGAAGATCGCGGGTCACGACGACGCGAGGCCGGCCGGTTGTGCGCGTTTGTGCCATGATGGCCCGATTGGCCCCGCCGCCGTCGCCAGTCAACGGTTGATGCGATGCCCTGCCTCAAGGTAAACGGGCCGGATACGAAAAGGGGTCAGGAATGCGAGTGCGGGTTTGGGCCGTGTGTGGCGTGGTGGCGCTGGGCCTGTTGACGACGGGACTGAGCGAGGCATGGGCACAGCGCAAGCCGCCCTATTTCGCGTCGATCGCCGCGACCAAGGCGCGGATGCGCACCGGCCCGGGCCGCAACTACCCGTCCAGCTGGCTGTACCAGCGCGCCGACCTGCCGGTCAAAGTCGTCGAAATCTACAATGACTGGCGCAAGGTCGAGGATCCGGACGGCACACAGGGCTGGATGCAGGTCGCCCTGCTCTCCAGCGCGCGCACCGCTTTGGTCGTCGGCACGATCGTCGAACTGCGCGACACCCCGCGCTTCAACGGCCGCATCAACTGGCGCGCCGCCCCCGGCGTGGTCGGCCGCGTCAGCAAATGCCAGCGCGGCTGGTGCCATTTCGACGTCCGCGGCCGCGGCGGCTATGTGGAGCAGAACCGCATCTGGGGCACCGAGCCGGGCGAGGAATTGCCGTAGGGGTGATGGTGCGATGGTAGCATACTGGACAATTGGCTTGTGCGTTCCCATTTGGAAAAAGCGCCCCGGAAAAGCTTTGGCTGACCGCTACTGACTCGACCGGACTAGCGTGAAACATCGTGCCTAGCTCAGCGGTGGATGCCGTGTCACAGGCGGTGCCTGAGGACTATAGAGTGGGAGGTCACACGATGCCACTGGAGGCGGTCTAGAACGCCAAATGTGGGTCCCCAACCTGCTAACGGGGATCAATCCGTTGTGTAGGACGTAATCCGCTAACCCTAACGGGCTCGCGGCGCGTCGCGGCCTTGGGTAATCGTCATGAGAACCAAGACCACGTTTGCGATCACGGTGCAGATAGATGTTGCGAAATGCCTAGGGGTATTAGCTGCATTTATCAGTTACCTTATGTCGTAACTGCAGGGTGGGCTTCGGCCCGCCCTGTTTGCTTATGCTCGAAAAATAGCTGCTAGCGTCTTCCAATGTTGGATTTCGCCTGCTTTAAACTCGTCGATGCAATCCCGGCGCACCCACTACCCCACACCCTCCATCGCGCCATCGGCGCACGGCTGTCGCGCTTGTGTCGCCTCGCGGTCGCACCAGTGACGCATGACCATCGCGCGCGTGTCGCCCGCATGTCGCGCGACTGTCGCCTCGGTGTCGCGAACCCGGCGCGAACCCGTCGCGTCGCGGGCGTTTCCGCCCGCAAAACCCGCTTTTTCGTCAAGTGCGTCTGGGCAACCGCCTTGCGAATCGCCCCTAGGGCGTATCGACATTCAGTTCAGGTGGAGTCGAAAAGGGTGATTTTCGAGCACCGGAGCGCGTGCTTTCGGCACGTGAGCACCGGAGCCCAAAAACCAATCAGGCAAATCGCGCTTTGCAGACCCGCATGGGCTGAATGTCGATATGCCCTAGTTCAGCAGCTCCACCGCCATAGCCGTCGCCTCACCCCCGCCAATGCACAACGACGCCAGCCCGCGCTTTTGCCCGCTGTTCTGCAGCGCCGCCAGCAACGTCGCCACGATCCGCGCGCCGCTCGCGCCGATCGGATGGCCCAGCGCGCACGCCCCGCCATTCACGTTCAGCACGTCATGCGAGATCGACAAATCACGCATCGCGATCATCGCCACCGCCGCGAACGCTTCGTTCACCTCGAACAGGTCGACATCGCCCAGGCTCCACCCCGCGCGGTCCAGCGCCTTGCGCATCGCGAACACCGGTGCCGTGGTGAAATGCGCGGGCAGATGCGCGTGACCGGCATGCGACACGATCTTCGCAATCGGCGTCAGGCCCAATTTCTCCGCCACCGACAGCCGCGTCAGCACCAGGGCCGCCGCACCATCCGAAATCGACGATGCATTGGCGGCGGTGATCGTCCCGTCCTTGGCAAAGGCGGGCTTCAGCGTCGGGATCTTTGCCGGATCGGCCTTGGACGGCTGCTCGTCGATCGACACCGTGACCACACCCTTGCGCGTCTTGACCTCGACCGGCACGATTTCACGGTCGAACCCGCCCGATGCCTGCGCCTTCTGCGCCCGAATCAGGCTGGCGATCGCGAAGTCGTCCTGCGCCTCCCGCGTGAACTGATATTCGCGCGCCGTTTCCTCGGCAAACGTCCCCATCGCGCGGCCCGGTTCGTAAGCATCCTCCAGCCCGTCGAGGAACATATGGTCGAACAGCCGGTCATGCCCGATCCGCGCCCCGCTGCGGTGGCGCAGCGACAGGTACGGCGCATTGGTCATGCTCTCCAGCCCGCCCGCGACGATCATGTCGGCCGACCCGGCGGCCAGCGCCTCCGCCGCCATGATCGCGGCCATCATGCCCGATCCGCACATCTTGTTGACCGTCGTCGCCTCGACATGGTCGGGCAGCCCGGCCTTGCGCGCCGCCTGCCGCGCTGGCGCCTGGCCCAGCCCGGCGGGCAGGACACAGCCCATATAGATGCGGTCGATCGCCTCACCCTTCAGCCCCGCACGCTCGACCGCGCCGCCCACCGCCGCCGCGCCCAGGTCGGTCGCGGTCGCATCGGACAGCACACCCTGCATGCTGCCCATTGGCGTGCGCGCATAGGAAACGATGACGACGGGGTCAGTGGACATGATGGCCTCTCCGGGAGTTACGCTTGGGCGCGATCTAGGCGCGGGTCAGTGTAAATGCAAAAGAGGCATCCGATGGAATTGCTCGACATCCTGAAATGGTTCGCCTCGATCAGCGGCATCATCGCCGCCTTCATGGTCGCACTCGACCACGGGCGAAAGACCACCGGCTGGGGCTTCGCCCTGTTCGTCGCCTCCAGCATCGCCTGGATCACCGGCGCACTGCTGGACGACGAAACGGCACTTCTGTCCCAGAATCTGGTGCTGTTCGGCATCAACATCTTCGGCGTCTATCGCTACCTCATCCGAAAGAAGGTCGATGCGTGACCCCGTTCAATTCCTCCCCCGGAGGGAGAGGGGGACCAGCGAAGCTGGTGGAGGGGTAGCTCTCCACCAGGCGACGCCGCTTGACGAAACTACTCCTCCGTCATCGCTTCGCGATGCCACCTCCCCGTGCCGGGGAGGAATGAATGCACACCATGCCTGACCTCCTCTGGCCCCTTTGCCTCGCCGTTCTCGGCCTGATCTTCGGCAGCTTCATCGCCACGGTCGCAGTGCGCTGGCCGCAGGGCCGCAGCGCGCTCAAGGGACGATCCGCCTGCGACGCCTGCGACAAGACGCTCGGCGCACACGAACTCGTGCCCTTGCTCAGCTATGCGTTACAGCGCGGGCGCTGCCGGGGCTGCGGCGACAAAATCCATTCCGGGCATCCAGCGGTCGAAATCATCGGTGCATTGGTCGGACTGGCAGCAGGTATGGTCGCCCCCGGCTGGGAAAGCGTGGCGGGCGCAATCTTCGGCTGGCTGCTGCTGACGCTCGCCGCGCTCGACCTGATGGCGTTCTGGTTGCCGAACATCCTCACCGCCGCACTGGCCGCGACTGGCATCGTCGATGGGCTGTTCTTCGAACCCGGCTGGCTCGACCGCATCGCTGGCGGGGTCATCGGGTTCGGACTGCTCTACCTCGTCGCCTTCACCTACCGGCATGTGCGGGGCCGCGACGGGCTGGGCGGCGGCGACCCCAAGATGTTCGGCGGGATCGGGCTGTGGCTGGGCGCATCGATGCTCGCCCCCGTCCTGCTGGTCGCCAGCGTGACCGGGCTGGCGGTCGCACTGGCGCTGCGATTCTCCGGACGCGAAATGAAGATGACAAGCCGCCTGCCACTCGGCACGTTGCTCGCCGTCGCGGCATTTCCGACGTGGCTGTATCAGGCGGGATTATGACCGACATGCGCGACATTCTCGACCGTCAGCGGGCGGCATTCATGGCGGAACTGCCGGTGTCGATCGCGGTGCGCAAGGACCGCCTCACCCGCGCCGTCGCGCTGGTCAAGGACAACGCCACGCGCTTCTGCGACGCGCTGTCCGAGGATTTCGGCCATCGCAGCCCGCAACAGTCGATGATCACCGACATCGCCGCCTCGGTCTCCCCGCTCAAACATGCCATCGCGAAAGTCGATGGCTGGGCAAAGCGCGAGAAAAAGCCGGTGATGTTCCCGCTCGGCCTGCTCGGCGCAAAGGCGTGGGTGGAATATCAGCCAAAGGGCGTGGTCGGCATCATCTCGCCATGGAATTTCCCGGTGAACCTCGTGATGTCCCCGCTGGCGGGCGTGTTCGCGGCGGGCAACCGCGCGATGGTCAAGACCAGCGAATTCACCCCCGCCACCGCGGCGTTGTTCGAGGAACTGGCCCCCAAATACTTCGACCCCACCGAGCTCGCTTTCATCAGCGGCGGGCCGGATGTCGGCAAGGCGTTCGCGTCCTTGCCCTTCGACCACCTCCTCTTCACAGGTGCCACCGCCATCGGCCGTCACATCCTGCACGCCGCCGCCGATAACCTCACGCCGGTCACGTTGGAACTGGGCGGCAAATCGCCCGCGATCGTCGGCCGCTCCGCCAATCTCGCTCAGGCGACCGAGCGGGTGGCGATGGGCAAGATGCTCAACGCCGGCCAGATCTGCATCGCCCCGGATTATCTGATGGTCGCCGCCGAACAGGAAGCCGCCGCCGTCGATGGCATCGTCCGCGCCGCGACCGCGATGTACCCCTCGCTGCTCGCCAACCCGGATTACACCGCGATCATCAACGACCGCCATTTCGAGCGCCTCACCGCCGCGATCGACGATGCCCGCGCCAAGGGTGCGGAGGTGATTTCGGTCAACCCGGCGAACGAGGATTTCGGCGCATCCAACGCCCGCAAACTCCCGCTCCACATCATCCGCAACCCGACCGACGACATGATCGTGATGCAGGAGGAAATCTTCGGCCCCGTCCTGCCGGTGCGCAAATATGACAGCATCGACGGCGCGATCGCCGAAGTGAACCGCCGCGACCGCCCGCTCGCGCTCTATTATTTCGGTGAGGACGACGCCGAACGCCGCCGCGTGCTCGACACCACCATCTCCGGCGGCGTCAGCCTGAACGACACGATCTTTCACGTCAGCATGGAGGAATTACCGTTCGGCGGCGTCGGTCCATCGGGCATGGGCGCCTATCACGGCGAACCCGGCTTCCGTACCTTCAGCCATGCGAAAAGCGTGTTCAAACAGTCGAAGCTCAACGTCGCCAAACTCGGCGGGCTGATGCCGCCCTACGGCCCCAAGACCGACGCGGCGGTCAAACGCCAGCTCGGCTAAAGCCCAGTCAGCCACTCCGCAACCATCGCCCGTCCCGCCGCAACCGCCGCCGCGCCGTGACGGTCATGCTCCGCGCGCAGTTCCGCAACCGTCAGCCCGCCCTGCTCGACATAGTCGTCGGCACCGTCCAGCCACTCCTCGAACCGTGCATCCTCGCCCATCTCAGCATGGAATTGCAGTGCGAGCAGCTCCGGCCCCCGGCGAAACGCCTGATGGTCGTACTTGCCGCTCGACGCCAGCAACTCGACCCCCTCGGGCAGCGGAAACGTGTCGCCATGCCAGTGCAGCACGGGCACCTCCGCGACATGCCGCAATGGCGAATCGGCCCCCGCTGCATTCAGTTCAATCGGCGAGAAGCCAACCTCTTTCACCGGCCCGGGATAGACCTTCGCCCCCATCGCCTGCGCAATCATCTGCGCCCCCAGGCAGACACCCAGCGTCGGCAGGCCCAGCGAAATGCGACTGGCCAACCGGTCGATCTCGCAATCGATCCACGGATGCTCCCGCCGTTCATACACGCCCATCGGACCCCCCATCAGGATCAACAGGTCCGGCGTGTTGAAATTGACGCGGTGGAAATCCGGATCGGTCACGTCGATCCGGTCTAGCGCATAGCCCGCCGCCTCCACCGGCTCGCGGAAACCGGCAATGCCTTCATAGGGGGTGTGGCGGATAATCAGGCCGGTCTTCATATCGCCAACCTAGCGCCGCCTCTCGCAGATGCGAACAAGCGTTGGTTGCGTCGGGTCAAGCCGCAATCACCGCCATTGCGGCCACCAGGTAATGAGAACGCCGTTTCGTTCGCCCTGCGGTATCGCCAGACACTTCGTCGGCTCGTCGTGGGTGCGCGCGACCCGATAGCGCCGCAGCATGCGCCGCACCGTGTCCACCCGCCGTGTCCGCAAATCCGGAGCAGCTTCCGGTCCGAGCGCGCACAAATAGGCGCTCGTATCGCGACGATAGCGTTCCATCGTGCGGAGCGCGGCCAGCACTTGCGCGCGCGCTTGCCGGGTCATCACCGGCGACCCAGCCGGAAAGTCGATAAAGGCGGGCGGGATCAATTCGCTGCGGGCGTCGGCCGCGCTTGGGATGGCAAGCGCCACGACCCCGCATGCCATCGCCGCCGCGCGCATCAGTCGCCGGTCAGGATGCGATCGACCAACTGCTTCACCGTCGGCACGAACCCGTTGGAATAGAACGGGTCGCGCTTGAAATTATACGCGGCATGCCCGGCGAACATCAGATTCTGGTCGGTATCGCCGCCGTGCGCTATGTCCTGCAGCGTCTTCTGGATACAGAAGCTGCGCGGATCGGCAAGGCGACCGGTCGAATTGGTCTCGCTGTCCGCCCAGCTCGAAAAGCTGCACTGGCTCAGACACCCCATGCAGTCGGTCTGATCCTTACGGATCATCTGCTTCTCTTCGGCCCCGACGAAAATCAGCGTGTTGTCGGGTGTCTTAAGCGCATCGGTAAAGCCAAGACCCACCCATTCGCGGGCATGCAGCAGGTCGTTGCGCGTCACCCAGAAATTCTTGCCCTTCACGCCTACGTCGAGCTGGAAGCTGTGATCCCCGGCCTCTTCGCGCGAATAGGCGATCTGACGCGCCGAACGTCCCTCCAGGCTGCGCAGGAACGGGTTGAGCACCGCCGACGAATAGAAACCAGTCGGCGAAAACCGATGGAGCAGCACGTCGCCCTCCTCGATTTCCATCAGCTTGGTCTTCCAGCCCTCGGGAATCGGCGATTCCTGAGTCAGCAGCGGGCGCGTGCCGAACTGGAACGCGATCGTCCCCAGCTCGGGATTATCGATCCAGTCGCTCCAGTCGCGCAGATACCACACGCCACCGGCCATCACGATCGGCACGTCGTCGGAAATGCCACCCTCGCGCATCACGTCACGCAATTCCTTGACGCGGGGATAGGGGTCCTGCGGCGCGCGCGGGTCCTCGGCGTTGGACAGGCCGTTATGCCCACCCGCCAGCCACGGGTCTTCGTAAACGACCGCCGCCAGCCATTCCGCCGCCTTGGAATAGGCCCGCTTCCACAGCGCGCGAAATGCGCGGCCCGAACTGACGATCGGCAGATAGCTGACGCCATAGGACGCTGTGATCTCGGACAGCTTGTACGGCATGCCCGCACCGCACGTGACGCCAGCGACCATGCCGCGCGTCCGCTCAAGCACGCCGTGCAGGATGCGCTGGGCACCGCCCATTTCCCACAGCACGTTGATGTTGATCGCGCCCTTGCCCCCGGCGATCTCGAACGCGCGCTTCACCTGCTCGACCGCGCCGTCGATGGCATAGGCAATCAGCTCTTCGTGCCGCTCACGCCGCGTCAGCGCGCTGTAGATTTGCGGGATGATCTTGCCCTCGGCGTCATAGCTGTCGGCATTGACCGCGCTGACCGTGCCGATGCCCCCGGCGGCGGCCCACGCCCCTGCCGACGCATGGTTGGTTGCCGCCACACCCTTGCCGCCCTCCACCAGCGGCCACACTTCGTGGCCGTTATAGACGATCGGCTTCAAACCCTTGAACAAGACTTCCTCCGGACGAAATTGCGCGTCATTTAGCTACGTTCCGCGCGTCAAGCGAGGATAATCCGCCCTCAGCCCAATACGCCGGGCCGGTTAATAGCTGCGGCATAGAGCGCGGCATAGGCGGCAATCATCGCCTTTTCATCGAACAATTCGCGCGCACGCGCCTGATTCGCCTGGCCCACATAGCGCCGCGCATCGGGATACCCCGCCAGCCGTTCGATCTGGTCGCGCAAATGAACCGGATTCCAGTCGGGCGCGATAAAGCTCTCATTTTCGGGCGCGATCATCCGCGCGACGTCGCCCACCGGCGTCGATGCGATCGGCAGCCCCGCCGCCATCGCCTCCATCACCGAAATCGGCTGCTGCTCGCTCTTCGACGACAATGCATAGATATCGAAGAGGCCGATATAGCGGTGCGCATCGGGTACGAACCCGGCGAGCAGCACCGTCTTTTCCAGCCCCATATTCTCGATCGCGTCAGCAATCGCCTCGCGTTCCGGCCCCTCGCCAACGATGACGAGCTGCGCCCGCGTTTTCATGCCGCCCATCGCGCGGACCAGCATGGGCAAGTCCTTCACCGTCCGCAGCCCCGCCAGCGTACCCACGACGACATGCCCCGGCAGTCGCTTGAAACCGGGAAGCGCGCGGGGGTCCGGCTTCTTGGCATAGGCCGCGACGTCGATGCCATTGGAGATGCGGTGGATGCGCTCAGCAGGCTGCTTCCACGCCTTCACCGCCACCTGCTCCAGCCGATGCGACGGCACCACCAGCGCATGCGCGGCGGGCAGCGCAAGCCGACGATAGACGTTGCGCACGGGGTTCAGCCGCACCGCTTCGTCGGCGTTGAAACCATCCTCATGATGGATCACCGGCGGCATGTTCTTCGGGAATACCCGCCGCGCCATCACCCCGTCGATCGCCCCCCAATTATAGCTGAGGACCAGATCGAACCGCGCCATATATTTGGCGATCGCCTCGTAGCGCGCGACCGATGGTTTGCCGGTCAGCGGCGGCGGGTTCTGCGCGATCTCGTAGCGGATGCCCGGCGCGATGGCCTCGCGCGCGCTGACGGCGTCCGGCACGCCGGACACGACCACATGCTTCGCCCGGTCGCCGAACGCATTCATCAACCGGACGGCACGCGCCTCCTTGCCGCCCAAATCGAAGCTGGAATGAAGGTGTAGGATGTTGAGGGGAGCGGCCATCACTGCCGCATAACCCCTTTACATCGCCCCGATCAATTCCCGCCGATCTTGTTGTAAAGAACCACGATCTGTTCGTTCTGCGCCTTGACTGTCGCCGCATTGGGCCCGGCGGTGATGATCAGCACCCATTGCGGGAGGTCGCAGCGGATGACGGTGGTGGTCTCGCTGCCCGGCGTCACCAGCCAGCTGCTCAGGGTGTCGCCGCCGCTGGCCATCCCCAGCGTCAGGGCGACCGACTTTGCGCGTTCCCGGCACACATCGGTCGAGTGATTGCGCACCGCGCCCTTCGACCAGATATGCGTGCGAACCTGCGCCGCCGCCCCGGTTGCCACGATCAACGCTGCGGCCGACGCCGCGATTCCCCAGATCTTCATGATTCCCCCCTCTTGCTTACACTCGTTCCAACAGCCGCCCGATCGCCATGACCGCTTCCGGTTCGTTCAGGGTGGGCGCGTGCCCGGTTTCGGCAATCGTCAAAAGCTCGCACCCCGTTACCCGTTCGCGCATCGCAGCCGCCGTCGCGCCGGACAATATGTCAGACCGCTCGCCGCGCACCACCAGCAGCGGCTTGCCCTTCAGGCCGTCGAAGGCGCGCCACATATCCGGCCCCGCCTCGTTCCCCGGCACGCGGAACGGCTCGGCGATCTTCATGTCATAGTCGAGGACGATGCGACCCGCGCTGTTAAGCCGGTACAGCCGCTTCGCCATCGCCAGCCAGTCCTCGATATCGTAACCGGGATAGACGTCGGCGTTGCTCTCGGCCACGGCGCGCGCGGCATGCATCCAGGTGGGGTGCCAATTGGCCTTGCCGACATAGCCACGGATGCGCCCCAACCCCGCGCTTTCGATCTCCGGCCCGACATCGTTGAGCACCGCGCCCGCGATCCGGTCCGGGTTGGTCGACGCCATCAGCATCGTCAATATGCCGCCCAGCGAAGTGCCGATCGCCACGAACCGGTTCAGCTTCAACTCACCGATCAGCGCCTCCAGATCCTGAAGATAGGTCAGCGGCACATAGGTCATCGGGTCCTTGGTATAGCCGCTTTCGCCGCGCCCGCGCAGGTCGACCGCAATCACGCGCCGCTCGCCCGCGAAGCGCGCCGCCAGCGCCTCATAGTCACGCGCATTGCGCGTCAGGCCGGGAATGCACAGCAGCGGGACTTGCGCCGCGTCGCCCGGATAATCGCGATAATGGAGCCGCAGCCCGTCGCCCGACCACCAATAGCCGTCGGAAAATTCGGGCAGGTTGCGCGCTGTTGCCATCGCCCCCCATATCGCCGCATGCCCGACTTCCCGCAAGCGCCGTCCTACCGACCCGATCCCGCGGTCCTGAAACTTGGCGGCGATTTCTACGATCCGGTGGCGGCGGCGGACTTTCCGCAGACCGTGCTGCGCTTCCGCAACGATCGCGCGGCTGCTCAAGTCGGCCTCGAAGTGCTGGATGACGCCGCATGGCTCCGCCACTTCGGCCGGTTCGATCCGTTACCGGACAATCTGCCACAACCGCTGGCGATGCGTTATCACGGGCATCAGTTCCGTACCTACAACCCCGATCTGGGCGACGGTCGCGGCTTTACCTTTGCCCAGATGCGCAATTTCGACGGCGACCTGTTCGAGCTCGGCACCAAAGGCTCCGGCCAGACGCCGTGGAGCCGCGCCGGCGACGGTCGGCTGACGCTGAAGGGCGGGGTGCGCGAAATACTGGCGAGCGAGATGCTGGAGGCGCTCGACGTCCCCACCTCACGCAGCTTCTCGCTCATCGAAACCGGCGAGGCGCTGGAGCGCGGCGACGAACCCTCCCCCACGCGCTCGGCGGTGCTGGTGCGCATGAGCCTTGGCCATATCCGCATCGGCACCTTCCAGCGGCTCGCTTACTTCCGTCAGGAGGAAGCGATGCGGCGGCTGGTCGATTACTGCCTCGACGAGATGGTGCTGGTCGAAAAGGACGCTGATCCAGTCGCGCAACTGCTCGAACTGGTCGTTGCCCGCACCGCTAACCTCGCTGCCAGCTACATGGTCGCGGGCTTCGTCCATGGCGTGCTCAACACCGACAACATCAACGTGATGGGCGAGAGTTTCGATTACGGCCCGTGGCGCTTCGCCCCGACGCTCGACCCCGGCTTCACCGCCGCCTATTTCGACCATGCCGGGCTCTACGCCTATGGCCGCCAGCCCGACGCGATCCTGTGGAACGTTGCTCAGCTCGCGGTGGCGCTGCGCACGATCAGCGAAGCACCGCCGCTGATCGAAAAACTGGAAAAGTTCGAGGACAATTACCGCCTGTTCCAGCAATTCCCGCTCCAGCGCCGCCTCGGCATCCTGACTAGGGACCGTAAATCCGATCCGGACCTGGGCTGGCGGTTGAAGGAAGCGATCGATCGCGCGTTGATCGCGACACAGGCGTCCATCGACCGCTTCTACTATGATGCCTATGGCGGTAAATTACCCGAGAGCTACGGCCCGGAATGGCACGATGTTCGCAACCTGCTGGCTGAATACGATCCCATCCCCGAAGGCCGCGGTCATCCCTATTTCAGCGATGGCGAACCCTGTTCGATGCTGATCGACGAGGTCGAGACGATCTGGTCCGCCATCGCCGAACGCGACGATTGGGCACCGCTCCATGCCAAGGTCGCGGCGATCCGCCGACTGGGCGAGGCACTCGACGCGGGCGGCAGATATTGGTGAACTAGAATCGTCTGCCGTCTTGGTGCTAGAGCGACGCTATTCTCAAGGGCTCAGCCAAAAGAAAGAACGAATGCCCGGACCCGAAATTATCTCAACCGAACCTGCCACCGGTGCCGTCCTCTGGCGCCAGCAATCGGGCGATGTCGACATCGAAGTTGCGAAGGCACGCGCCAGCTGGGCCGACTGGGCCGCGCGTCCGCTCGCCTATCGGATTGAGGCGCTGCGGCGCTTTGCGAACGTCGTGCGGCAGAAATCCGACGCCTTTACCGACCTGATCGCGCGCGAGACCGGCAAACCGATCTGGGAAGCGCGGACCGAGGTCGAAACGGTGATCGCCAAGGTCGATATCTCGGTCACCGCCTTTTCCGAACGCACCGGCCAGCGTCGCGTCGATGCGCCGATGAACACGCGCCTCGCGTTGCGGCACAAGCCGCACGGCGTGCTTGCCGTCCTCGGCCCGTATAATTTCCCGGCGCATCTGCCCAACGGCCACATCGTCCCCGCCTTGCTCGCGGGCAATGCAGTGGTGTTCAAACCGTCCGAAAAGACCCCCGCCTCAGGTGCCTTCCTGGTCGAGTGCTTCCACGCCGCCGGCGTCCCCGAAGGCTGTATCCGCCTGCTCATCGGCGGGCCGGACGCGGGCAAGGCACTCGCCGCGCATGACGGGATCGACGGCCTGTTGTTCACCGGTTCGGCGCGCACCGGCATCGCGCTCAACCGCGCCTTCGCGTCGAAGCCAGAGAAGATCCTCGCGCTGGAGATGGGCGGCAACAACCCGATCCTCGTATGGGACACGCCCGACATCTATTCCGCCGCCGTGCTGGTCGTGCAATCGGCCTTCACCAGCGCGGGCCAGCGCTGCACCGCCGCGCGCCGCCTGATCGTCGATCAAAAGCTGTACGATCCGCTGATCGAGGAAGTGAACAAGCTGATCGGTCGCCTCATCATCGGCGAACCCCATGCCGATCCCGCGCCGTTCATGGGGCCGGTGATCGACAACGACACCGCCGATCTGCTGACCGAAAGCTTCCTCGAACTCTCCTTCATGGGCGGCCGTCCGCTCAAGCATATGGAGCGTCCGATCGAGGGGCGCCCGTTCGTCACCCCCGCGATGATCGACATGACCGATGCCAAGGAAAAGCCCGATGTCGAACTGTTCGGCCCGATGCTTCAGGTAATCCGTGCCAAGACGTTCGAAGAGGCGATCGCGGAGGCCAACAACACCCGTTACGGTCTGTCCGCCTCGCTGGTGAGCCAGGATCCCAAGCTCTACGACCAGTTCTGGGCGAACATCCGCGCCGGCATCGTCAACTGGAACCGCCCCACCAACGGCGCGAGTTCGTCGGCCCCGTTCGGCGGCATCGGCTGGTCGGGCAACCACCGCCCCAGCGCGTTCTATGCCGCCGATTATTGCGCCTACCCCGTCGTATCGTCCGAAGCCGAACAGGCGCGCGTGTCGATCGGGATCGGGCTGCGCGACGGCTGAGGAACGCCGCGTAACCATTTGCGACGAAACGCAGGAACTCGAATCGGGCGTGCGTGATTATGTGACCCGTGACCGACAAGCCTTCCGCCAAACCGATACCGCGCCGAGCCCTCCGTCTGCACGAGGAGGCCAGCAACTGCCTGGCCATCGCGGTTCGGCAAACCGACCGCGCCTTTGCTGCCGACCTGATCGACGAAGCGCTGCGGCTGGCCAAGCGGGCACGCGAACTGGCAACCTGACGCGCGCGGACCAGCGGCTGACACATGCTCAATAGTCCGACCTCTATTCAGCACGACATCGGCCCCGTTATGCCACCGGAGCAATCTGGGATCAGGGCCGCGTCGCGGCTCTGGCGCCGCACGTGACGGATGGGGGATTCAAGGGGTCCGTTGCGCGCGGCGCATCGCGCGGTACTCGCCCGGCGTCATGCCATAGCGTTCGCGGAACAGCCGACCGAAATGCGCAGCGTCGCAAAAACCCCAGCGCTCGGCCAGCGCCACCACCGGTTCAATGGTCCCCGCGTCGCCCAGCAAGGCATGAACGCGATCCAGCCGCCGCGTGCGGATACAGGCGGCGATCCCGCCTTCTTCCACAAACAGACGATAGAGGGTCGACCGCGAGACACCGAGCGCACGCGCGATGTTCGCGGCGGTCAGGGTCGCCGAACCCAGCCGCGCGTCGATCATCGCCAGCGCACGCTGTTTCAGCGTCCGGTCGATCGCGCTGCCCGGCACCTCGATCGACCGCCCCTCCATCGCCAGCCCGATGGCGAGCAGGTCGAGCAGCACGCCCGCCATGCGACCGCCCTGATCGACGGGAATATGGGGTGCCAGCAATTGAAGCTGTCGCATCTGCGCGCGCAGCATCGCCGATCCGGCGGGCGACAGGACCGCACCGTGGAGCGCACGAACCGGTCCCAGCGCCGCTTCCGCCACATGGCGCGGCATCAACAGGAGCGATGTCTCCGATGCTTCGGAAAAATGCGCCGATGGTTGGGCGAGGTCGAGAAACAGGCTGCCGCTGCCGTGCGCCGAGAAGCCATCGTCACTGGCATCGCCGTCCGCGCGTCCGGCAAAGCGGACGCTGACCGCCAGCCAGTCGACCCCGTCCGCCCGCGCCATCGCCGCCGTCCGGCTCCAGCTCTGCGAACAGATCGACGAAAAGCCGATCTGCAGCGGCCCCATCGCAAAACCGGCCGCCTGCGCAGCAAACGGCTCGTGCGGGCGCGTGTCGAACAGGCTGCCGAATGTCGAGGGGCGTGAATGCCACGCGTCATAGCGTTCGCGCGCCTCGATATCGCGCGTCGAAAACCGTTGTACGCTGATCGTCTGTTCCGCTGGCATCAGGGAAGGTTTAACCGCAATGCCGTTGATGAACAGTGCTTTATCCATGGCTGTTACGGCGCGACAAGTTCCACTTCCGCCCCCCCAAGCAACCATCGGTTGCTGCGGACGCGCCTGCGGACCATCTGGCATTCATGGCTTCCCTTCTCGATCCCTC
The DNA here is from genome assembly GCF_036663835.1 of Sphingomonas sp. LT1P40. NCBI lineage: Bacteria > Pseudomonadati > Pseudomonadota > Alphaproteobacteria > Sphingomonadales > Sphingomonadaceae > Alteristakelama > Alteristakelama amylovorans. Next base: position 943,424 of record NZ_JAXOJT010000002.1, on the reverse strand, counting down.
GGCGCGTGGGCGCGTCATTCTGGTCGGTGCGGGTCCGGGCGATCCCGGCCTGTTGACCGTGCGCGCCGTCGAAGCGCTGAAAATCGCCGATGTGCTGGTGCATGACGGGCTGGTCGATCCGCGCGTGCTCGATATGGCACCGCAAGCGCATCGCATCTCGGTCGCCAAGCAACGGTCGCGGCATACGCTGTCACAGGATGGCATCAATGCGTTGATCGTCGCGCATGTCCGCACCGGCGCGATCGTCGTGCGGCTGAAGGGCGGCGACCCGTTCATCTTCGGGCGCGGCGGTGAAGAGGTCGAGGCGGTGCGTGCCGCTGGCCTGAAGGTCGAGGTGATCCCGGGCGTCAGCGCGGCGCTGGGCGGCGCGGCCGAAGCCATGCTCCCGCTCACGCACCGCGATTGGTCGAGCGCGGTCAGCTTCGTCGCGGGCCAGTGCAAGGGGTTGAGCGAACAGGACTGGTCCGGCCTTGCGGGCAAGGGCCGCACGCTCGTCATCTACATGGGCGTGAGCACCTGTCCCGATATCGCCGAAAAGCTGATGCGCGATGGCGTCGCCCCGGACATGCCGGTGGCGGTTCTCGAACGCGCCACGCTGGACGGCAGCCGTGCGATGCGCACCCTGCTCGCCGACCTCGGCCCGATGGTCGAGCGCGAAAAGGTGAAGAGCCCGGCGATCATCGTCGTCGGGGAAGTCGTCGCGCTGTCGGATGCCGAGGACAAGCTCGCCAACTGGGCGAAGAAGGCGGAAGCGATGCACGGATTCGACCTGTGAAAATCCTGACCGGAAACGACCTCGCCAGGGGCGACGTGACCTGGTGGACCGGTTCCGGCTGGTCGCGCCATGTCGAGGACGCGGTCGATGTCGCCGAAACGGGTGAGGGCATCGCCCATGCCGAGGAAGGCGCACGCCGCGTCAATGCCCCCTATGTGATCGACGCGACCGCGACCCCCGAAGGCCCGCGCCCCGCGCATATCAAGGACCGCGTTCGCGCGCTCGGCCCCACCGTGCGCCTCGACCTCACGCTAAAACCCGCCGACCCCACCGCCGGCAGCTGGGTGATCTGACATGTACAAATATGACGAATACGACCATTCGATCGTCGCTTCCCGCGTCGAGGAATTCCGCGATCAGGTGACCCGCCGCCTCGCCGGCCAGATCACCGAGGACCAGTTCAAGCCGCTGCGGCTGATGAACGGTCTCTATCTTCAGCTCCACGCCTATATGCTGCGCGTCGCCGTCCCCTATGGCACGCTCGACAGCCGCCAGATGCGCATGCTCGCCCACATCGCGCGCAAATACGACCGCGATTACGGCCATTTCACCACCCGCCAGAACATCCAGTATAATTGGATCAAGCTGGAGGACGCGCCCGACATCCTCGCCGATCTGGCGACGGTCGAGATGCACGCGATCCAGACCTCGGGCAATTGCATCCGCAATATCAGCAGCGACCAGTTTGCCGGCGCTGCGGCGGACGAAATCACCGATCCGCGCCCCTGGGCCGAATTGCTGCGCCAGTGGAGCACCTTCCACCCCGAATTCAGCTACCTACCCCGCAAGTTCAAGATCGCGGTGATCGCGGCGGATGAGGATCGCGCGGCAATGCGGCTGCACGATATCGGCATCCAGATCGTCGAGCAGGACGGTGTGCTGGGCGCGAAAGTGTTCGTCGGGGGTGGCATGGGCCGCACCCCGATGATCGCGCCGGAGATCAAGGGCTTCGTTCCGATCGAAGACCTGCTGAGCTATCTCGAAGCCTGCCTGCGCGTGTACAATCGCTATGGCCGCCGCGACAATATGTACAAGGCGCGGATCAAGATCCTCGTTCACGAAATCGGCGCCGACAGCTATCGTTCACAGGTCGAAACCGAATTCCTCGAGGTCAAGAAGCTCGGCCTCGACCCGCCCAGGGCCGAGTTCGACCGCATCGCCGCGCATTTCGCCGATCCGGCGTTCGAGACCGGCATGTCCGACGATCTCGACCGCAGCGATCCGGACTTCGCCGTCTGGCTCGACCAGAACACCGCCGCGCACAAGACCCCCGGCTACGCCATCGTCAACATCAGCCTGAAGCCCGTCGGCGGCATCCCCGGTGACGCCACGTCGGCACAGATCGACCTGATGGCCGATCTCGCCGAGCGGCACAGCTTCGACGAACTGCGCGTGACGCATTCGCAGAACATCGTCCTGCCGCATGTGAAGAAGGCCGATCTCTACGCGATCTGGCAGCAACTGGCCGATGCCGGTCTGGCCGAAGCCAATATCGACCTTATCAGCGATATCATCGCCTGCCCCGGGCTCGATTATTGCAGCCTCGCCAACGCCCGCTCGATCCCCGTCGCGCAAAAGATCGCGACGCGCTTTTCCGATCTCGGTCGCCAGCGCGAACTGGGCGAGTTGAAGCTCAAGATCAGCGGCTGCATCAACGCCTGTGGCCATCATCACGCCGGACACATCGGCATTCTTGGCGTCGATAAAAAGGGCGTCGAAAACTACCAGTTGTCGCTCGGCGGATCGGGTGCCGAGGATGTCAGCCTCGCCAAGATCACCGGCCCGGGCTTCAGCGAGGACGGCATCGTCGATGCGGTCGAGAAAGCCACCGACGTCTATCTGGCGCAGCGCGCCGAGGGCGAACGCTTCCTCGACACCTATCGCCGTATCGGCATGGAGCCGTTCAAGGAGGCGATTTATGGTTGAGGCCAGCACCAACAACGGTCTGCGCTATCGCGACGACGAGACGCATGACGAACCCGCCGTCACGCTCGACGCGTTTCTGGGCCAGACCAACGCCACCGCCGTCCGCCTCGAATCCAGCGACGACGCCCGCGAGTTGCTGCCGCATCTCGACCGACTGTCGCTGATCGAGGTGAGCTTCCCCAAATTCCGCGACGGTCGCGGCTATTCCGCCGGGCGCATCCTGCGTGAAGCCGGATACACCGGGGAACTGCGCGCGCAGGGCGATGTGCTGGTCGATCAGATTCCGCTGATGCGGCGCTGCGGCTTCGACAGTTTCGCGCCCGAAGCACCGGTGGACGAAGCCGTGCTGGCGGCCTCGCTCGCCCGCTATGACGCGGTCTATCAGATCGCGGCGGACGGCCAGGTTCCCGTGTGGAAACGGCGGCATGGCTAAAGTGTCTGCCCGCAAGATCGACCGGATCGACACGTCACCCCGCTTCGGTGAGCGTGATGCAATCCGGCTGAACAACATGTTCCGCGGCATCCCAACGGTCGAGATGCTGCGCACCGTGTTGGCCGAGCAGATGGTCGGCGACGGCGCCATCGTTTCGTCGTTCGGCGCGGAGTCGGCGGCGTTGCTGCACCTTGTCGCGTCGATCGATCCCTCGGTGCCGGTCCTGTTCCTCGATACGGGCAAGCATTTCGCCGAGACGCTCGCCTATCGCGACCAACTTGCCGCACGGCTCGGCTTGCGCGACCTGCGCATCCTGTCCCCCGATGCCGAAACCATCGCAAAACGCGACGAAACCGGCCTGCGCTGGTCCTACGATCCCGATGGCTGCTGCGAAATCCGCAAGGTGATCCCGCTGGAAAAGGCGATGGCCGGGTTCGACGCCAGCATCACCGGGCGCAAAGCGTTTCAGGCCAGCACCCGCAACGCCCTCCCCCGCTTCGAGGTCGATGCGGCGGGCCGACTGAAGGTCAATCCGCTCGCCGACTGGACCCAGGCCGATATCGAGGCGTATTTCGTGGCGCACGATCTACCGCGCCACCCGCTGGTCGCCGATGGCTATCTCTCGATCGGCTGCGCCCCCTGCACCAGCCGCGTGAAACCCGGCGAAGACCCGCGCTCGGGTCGTTGGGTCGGCTGGGACAAGACCGAATGCGGCATCCACACCCCTGTGACAGACGGCGACCCGAACCTCCCCGTTTTCTGAACGCTCGCGCTACACGGCTGCGATCGGGGACCTTCCGCCGTCCCCGGCGTTGTCTGCGAAACGGTTCGCCATCGGTCAGGCAAAACCCGCCGGAGCCACTGCATGCCCAAGGGACGTCTTCCCCGCCATATCGGCTTCATCCCCGACGGCAATCGACGTTGGGCTGCGGATCACGGCCTCGCGAAACAAGACGGTTATGCCCACGGGATCGAGCCTGGATTGCAACTGTTCGAAGCGTGCAAAAACCGCGGCGTCGAGGAAGTCTCGATCTATTGCTTCACCAAGGACAATACCAAACGTCCGGCGGCGCAAACCCAACGCTTCACTTCCGCCTCAGTCGCTTTCGCCCGAACGATCGCGGATCAGGGCGCGGCGGTGCTGGTCATGGGTGATGCGAACTCGGCAATGTTCCCGCCCGAACTCACATCCTTCCGTGAACGCACCAGCGGCGACATCAAGGTCAACTTGCTGATCAACTATGGCTGGGAATGGGACCTCGCCGGGCTGCGCGACGACGGCCTGCGCTCCGCCCAGATTTCGCGGCTGGACCTGATCGTGCGCTGGGGCGGCGGACGGCGGCTCAGCGGGTTTCTTCCGGTCCAGTCGGTGTATGCCGACTTCTACGTCTGCGACGAGCTATGGCCCGACTTCGAAATCGCCCAGTTCGACGCTGCGCTCGCCTGGTTTGCGCTGCAGGATCAAACGCTGGGCGGCTGAATCACGCGAACAGCGGTGCGACCAGCAGGATCATCATCAAGCTCACGACCATCGCAAAGCTCGCATGGCCAAAACCAACCAACGTTGACCGTTTCAGATGCGCGGCAAACCACCGCGACTGCACGATTCCGTAAACGAGAAGGGTTAGGCCAATGATCGTCAGCCCTGTCGGACCCGCCCACCAAAAACGATGCGCCGTCGTCAGCAGCGTGCCGATGCCAATCAGCAGCGCAAAGGGCGCCGCCGCATAGCATTGCGCATAAAATGCGGGGCGCAACGATTCACGGGTCAGGCGCTTGTGCTGCGCGCGCACCAGCCGCACCGCAAACATCAGCGGGAACAGGCTGAAGGTCACCAGCCGCAGCAGCACCAGACTGGTGTCGTCCTTGACCAGCGCGGCAAGCCCGTGATTGCTTCGCACCAGCGTGCTATCCCCCACGAACGCCAGCTCGAGCGCATGCGACAGCAGCAGGGACACAAGCAGAAACAGCGGCGGCGTCAGCGTATCGGTATATTGCTCCGCCGCGCTCTGGTGCAGCTCGCGATCGGAATAGTCCATCATCTCCAGCGGCCGTTGCAACACCCGCCACAAGGTGAGCGGGTAGAACACTAGCCACGACATCACCTCGTACAGCAATTCGTCGAGCGATTTCAGCAGCCCCATGAAATGCATCGTCGTGAACCTTTAACCCGGCTGTGGTGTTTGTAGGATGGTTATGGGCCGTGCCGATGCGACTCGACAAGGTTCAGACACAGGTTTCTCTTTTTGTGGGAGAATTTACATGGACCATCGCATCTTGCCGACCGCCGCCCTCGTCACCGGGATTGGCGCTTTCGCCCCTGCCGCGCTGGCGCAGGACACACCCTATGACCTGCGCGACATGGCCGGCGCACGCGCCGGACAGGCCGAGGGGGAGATTCAGCGGCGCGGCTACGTCGCGGTTCGCACCCAGACCGGCGACGATCGCAAATGGACGACCTGGTGGAACGCGCAACGCCGCCAGTGCGTGACGATTGCCACCGTCGATGGCCGCTATGAGGCGATCACGACTTCGCCCGAACCCGATTGTCGTCAACAGGCTGGCAATCGCCCTGGCCCCGCTCCCGGACGCCCCGATCGCCCCGGCTGGGACGACGACCGCCCCGTCCGTCCCGATCGTCCGGGCGGTGGCGACCGGCCCGACCGCCCCGGCGATGGCGGCGGCTGGCCCGGCGGACGACCGATCTCGATGGGCCTGATCTGCTTCGGCGAGGGCCAGAAGCCCGGCGTCGCCACCCGCTATGGCTGGCAATGGAATTATCGCACCGATCGCTATGACTTCGGCAACCGCACCGAACTCACCCGCGAACAGTTCGATGCATCGGTGACGATCCAGCTATGGGATAGCGGCGGGCGCATCCGCCTGCCCAGATCGCTGATCCCGCCGATCCATTCGGGCGGCACCAACCGCGACGGCTGGTGGGATCTCAACGACGTGTCCACCGACCGGGGTCAGATCCGCGCGACCTACCGCCTCAACGGCATGAACAAACCTCGCGTTTCGATCGATCGCCGCAGCGGGCGGATCAACATTCAGGGTTTCGCCAGCTACGCCTTCCGCGGATCGTGCGACACGATCGACGGGCGTGATCACCGGCGTTTTTGAGTCATGGGCGGGCCGTGCGGGTCAGTCCCCGTACGGCCCGCTGATATCGCCCGCGTAGTCACTAAACCGCGTGATATTCGCCTCGAACTTCAGCGTCACCTTGCCGGTCGCACCGTGACGCTGCTTGGCGATGATCAGTTCGGCCAGCCCGAAAATCCCAGCCATCTCGTTCTGCCACTTGGCGTGATCCTCGAACAATTTCGCGTCATCGCCTTCGCGCGGAATCTTCGGCTCGCGCGATGCGACGTAATAATCCTCGCGGAACACGAACCACACCATGTCGGCGTCCTGCTCGATCGACCCCGATTCGCGCAGATCCGACAGCATCGGGCGCTTGTCCTCGCGCGATTCGACCGCTCGGCTCAGCTGTGACAGCGCGATCACCGGCACACCGACATCCTTGGCCAGCGTCTTCAGCCCACGGCTGATCTCGGAGATTTCCTGCACGCGATTGCCGTCGCGGCTATTCCCGCTGCCCTGCAACAGCTGAAGGTAATCGACCACGACCAACCCCAACTCGCCATTATGCTTCGACTGCAGCCGCCGCACACGGCTGTGCAGCGCGCCAATCGTCAGGCCCGCCGTATCGTCGATATACAGCGGCAGTGTCTCCAGCTCGGCGGCCGCGCGCGCCAGCTGCGAAAATTCCGCCTGACTGATCTTGCCCATGCGCAGCGACTCAGACGAAATCTTCGACTGCTCGGACAACACGCGCAGCGCCAGCTGATCTGCCGACATTTCCAGGCTGAAGAACGCGACTTTCGCGCCGACCGACTTCTTCGGCTCAATCCCCAAGCTGATATCATCCATGAACCGCCGCGCGGCGTTGAACGCGATGTTGGTCGCCAGCGATGTCTTGCCCATGCCGGGACGTCCGGCGAGGATGATGAGATCGGAGTGGTGCAGGCCGCCGATGCGGGTGTTGATCGATTCGAACCCGGTGGTGATCCCAGCCAGACCCGCGCCCGAGCTCTGCGCCCGCTTCGCCATTTCCAGCGCGATCTTGGTCGCTTCGTTGAACGACTTGACCGTGTTGGCGGTGCCGCCGTCGGCCGCGACCTTGAACAGCGCCTCCTCGGCACGTTCGATCTGTTCGCGCGGGTTGACGTCCTCGCTGGTGTCCAGCGCCTTGTCGACCATCGTGCGGCCAACCGTCACCAGCTCGCGCAGCAACGCCAGATCGTAAATCTGCCGCGCAAATTGCCGCGATCCGATCAGTCCCGCGCCCGATCCGGTCAGCTGCGCGAGATATGCCGGACCGCCCAGCTGAGCCATCCCCTCGTCCTTCTCGAACAACGGGCGCAGCGTCACCGGCGTCGCCAGCATGTCGTTCTTGCGCAGCGTCTTGATCGCCTTGAAGATGCGGCCATGCACCGGCTCGAAGAAGTGCAAATCCTGCAACACTTCGACCAGATCGTCGGCCAGCCGGTTGTCGATCATCATCGCCCCCAGCAGCGCGGCCTCCGCCTCGACATTCTGGGGTAGGCGCGGGGCGGCATCCGCCGGGGCGGAAGGAATCGATGAAACAGTGGCCATGCCCCCTTGTCCCATCCCCGGCGGTTCGGCTCAAGCCGCACTTGCCTGTTTAACCTGTGGACGAACGACCGCTGTGACCGGTAGTGGCGGATCATGGCCGATCCCCGGATCATCGACGTCACGCTGGACGAAGGCACCATCATCTGGCGCTCGGCGGATATCGAGCAGGAGCGGCGGATCGCTATCTTCGACCTGATCGAGGAGAACAGCTTCGCGCCCGAACGCACCTATCCAGACGGCTATGCCGGACCGTACCGCATTGCATTGTCGGTGCAGGAAGGGCGGCTGGGCCTCGATATCAAGCGCGAGGACGAGAGCCTGCTCGAAACCCTGATCCTTGGCCTCGCCCGCTTCCGGCGGCCGATCAGGGACTATTTCGCAATCTGCGACAGCTATTTTCAGGCGATTCGCGCCGCCACCCCGGCGCAGATCGAGACGATCGACATGGCGCGGCGCGGCATCCATGACGAGGCCGCACGGCTGTTGATGGAGCGGCTGGAGGGCAAGATCGCCATCGACTTCGCCACCGCGCGGCGGCTGTTCACGCTCATTTGCGTGCTACATATCAAGGCATGAGACGCTTTCGGATCTGGGCAGGCATCGCGCTCGCACTGGCGCTGGTTGGCGTGTGCGCGTGGCTGTTCGTCGTGGCATGGGCGCCGGGGCGCGCGGATTATGGCGTGCAGGGCATCGACGTATCGGACGAGGATGGCGCAATCGACTGGTTTACCGTCAAGGCGATGGATGTCGATTTTGCCTATGCCCGCGCGACGATCGGCGTCGATGCCCGCGACGCGCTGTTCCACGATTACTGGGCGGGGATGTACGAGGCCGGGGTGCGGCGTGGCGCGATCCACGTCTTCTCGCTGTGTCGACTGGCGAGCGATCAGGCCGATAATTTCGTGGCGACGGTGTCGCGCGATCCCGGGGCGCTGCCGGTAGCGATCGACCTTGATTTTCACGGCGATTGCCCCGCCCGACCCGTGCGCGACGTGGTGCTGGGCGAGATCCGCACGCTTGCGGCGGTAATCGAAACGCATAGCGGCAAGCCGGTTATCCTGCGCATCAGCCCGGATTTCGAGACGCAGTACCAGATCAGCGGCGCGATCCCCCGCCCGCTGTGGAGCACCGGCAATTTCTTCCCGCCCTATTATTTCGCGCGGCCGTGGCGGATGTGGCAGAGCAGCACGCTGCGACGGATCGAGGGGGTCGATCGGCCCGTGAACTGGAATGTGGTGGCACCATGAGCGACGAACAGGCAACAATGCTGATCGTGGCGGCACGGGATGCGGCGCGAAACGCCCATGCGCCCTATTCCAACTTCGCGGTCGGCGCGGCGCTGCTGATGACCGATGGCAGCATCGTCACCGGCACCAATTTCGAGAATGCCAGCTATGGCCTGTCGCTCTGCGCCGAGACGGTCGCGGTCGCGCGCGCCAACGCGGAAGGGAAACTGCGGGAAATCGTCGCGGTCGGCATCGTCGGCGGCATGATGACCGACGGGGTTGCGCATGGGTTCGACCCGATCCGCCCGTGCGGCCGCTGCCGCCAGGTGCTGAACGAAGCGGCACAGATGGGTCGTCGCGATCTGGCGGTGTACTGCGCCGGGGCGCAGGGGGATGCGGTCGAGACGCATCTTCTGTCAGAGCTGTTGCCGCATGCGTTTGGGCCGGGCGATCTGGGGATCGGGTAACGTGATGCGACTTGCGCCGCTCCTGCTCGCGCTTTTCCTCACGGCGTGTTCCGACGAATGCAGGAGAGGTTCGGGATGTGGGGTCAGCGACGGCCCTCTAGCCAGCGATTTTGCGATCAAACCCACACTTGCTGGTGGTGACAAGCTCTCAAATCTGGGAACTGAAGGTTTGCGTGTGCTGATCGCTCCCACGTTCGGCCGCTACGCCTATTATATGTCGCTTCGACGACTGCCGTCCGGATGTCTTCCGCGCGATCGGCGGAAAGGCGACGGTTCCGACGACAGGCGCGCCTGTGGGACGACGCAGGTGGGGGTTCGCCGGACGGATCAGTTCGACCAGAGTGTAGCAACCGCCGCGTTCTTTCTGCCGGTGGAAGAGAGTGATGCGCTGTTCGAGGAGCTGGATACCGACCTGTCCCGGTGGACAGGCCCCAACTGGGGAGGAACCGACGGCACAAGCGTCGATATCGAACGCGTTCGCAATGGCCGCGTGAAATCAATGTCCAGCAACGCTTCTCCGCCGGAAGATAGCGGCAATCCGGCCGCTGCATTGCGTGGCGATTTGCTTCGCATTCTGCTCGCTTATGGCCCGTCGGGTTTCACGCCGCGATCCAGCGATTGGCACGTTCGGCGTGCCGATGAGTTGGACGACCCATGCAATGATCCCGCCCTCGCTCAACCACTCGACCGTGGGTTCGGCGTCGGCAACAGCGATTGCGACGCCAAGGCGCGCTGGCCGCAGTGAACGGGCTTGCCCTCGCCCCCCAATCCGGCGATGCCTTGAGCAGATAAGGGGCACCGATGAGCATTCTTTCCGACCGCTGGATTCGTGAACAGGCACAGCAGCACGCCATGATCGAACCGTTCGTCGAGGCGCAGCGGCGCGAGGGGTGCATCTCCTATGGCTTGTCCTCCTACGGCTATGACGCGCGCGTCGCCGACGAATTCAAGATCTTCACCAACATCGACAGTTCGATCGTCGATCCCAAGAATTTCGATTCGAACAGCTTCGTCGATCGCAAGACCGATGTCTGCGTCATCCCGCCCAACAGCTTCGCGCTGGCCCGCACGGTGGAGTATTTTCGGGTGCCGCGCGACGTGCTGGTGATCTGCCTCGGCAAATCGACCTATGCGCGTTGCGGCATCATCGTGAACGTTACCCCGCTCGAGCCGGAATGGGAGGGGCATGTCACGCTGGAGTTCTCGAACACCACGCCGCTGCCCGCGAAAATCTACGCGAATGAGGGCGCGTGCCAGTTCCTGTTCCTGAAGGGGAACGAACCGTGCGAGACCAGCTATGCCGACCGCGCGGGCAAATATATGGGCCAACGCGGCGTCACGTTGCCGCGACTTTAGAGCATGATCACCTCCGCTAGACCCAACCGTCGCCCCCGGCTTGACCCGGGGCCCGCTTCTTCGAACGGCTCGCTGATAGCAGGACCCCGGGTCAAGCCCGGGGCGACAAAAAATCACTGTGATGTCATACGTTTTAGCGCATCCGGGCGGACCGACGTCCGCCCGTAGCCAATCAGCGCGAAGCCTGACGCGCCGCGTCGAGCTGGCGCAGCCCGCGTCCCGCCACCAGATGCGACGGCGCGACCTGACCATCGGCAACGTCCATCGCCACCGGCTTTTGCGTCATCACGCGGTTGTAAATCGCGCGCGCCTCGGCATGGCGTCCGGTCTTTGAATAGACGGCGGCGAGGTTCAGCAGCACTTCGGTGCGTGCGGGAAAAATCTTCTGCTCGGCGATCAGCTTGCGCTCCGCCGCCGCATAGTCGCCACTCTGGATCGCAACGCTGGCGTTCGGGTCCTCACGAACCTGCGCATGCGCCGCGGGCATCAGGGCGAGCGGCGCGGCCAGAACAATTGAGGCGATAACGGCACGCATGACATCTTCTCCTGTTTGTTACATTTCAATGACACATACGTGTCACTAATGTTTCACACAGGCAAGTGCGTTTGCTGCAATTCATGGCGCGCAGCGCGCGCGGGCGGCGCGCACAAAAAAAGGGGCGGCCAAAGCCACCCCCTAATCGATTTGCGAACCGGAAACCGGATCAGAAGTCGTTGCGATACTGCTCGTTGCCGACAAAGCCCAGCTTGGTCACTGCCGACCGCTTGATGACTGCCAGCACCTCATCGACCTTCTCGTACCGCGCCTGCGGATCGGGCTGGAAGTGCAGCTCCGGCTCAGGGCTGATCTGGACGCTCTGGTCCAGATACTGGCGCAGCGTGACCAGATCGATCTGGTTGCCGTTCCAATAGACCAGGCCAGCCGGATCGACCGTGATCTTGTTCTTTTGCGGCTCCACCGGCGGCGGGGCCTGAGGCTCGGTATTTTGCGGCAGATCGACCTTCACCGCGTGCGTCTGCACGGGGATGGTGATGATCAGCATGATGAGAAGCACGAGCATGACGTCGATCAACGGCGTCGTGTTCATCTCCATCATCGGCTCGCCATCGTCTTTGCCGGCGCTCATTGCCATGACGTCTACTCCTGAACTTCGTTCTTATTGCGCCGGGGCGGTGCCGGGCTTCGGCTGGGAAATGAAGCCCACCTTCACGAACCCGGCATTTTGCATCGTGTAAATCACGCCACCGATGCAGCGATAGGGCGTGTTGATGTCACCGCGAATATGCACTTCCGGAATGTCGTCCGGCGTGATGTTCGTACCCAGACGATCGACCACGGCCTTCAGCTTGTCCGCACCGCGTTTCAGCAATTCACCGCTGGTGATCGGCGTCTGGTTCCAGAACACCTGGCAATTGCTGCCTTCGGGATTGCCGCGAATCGCGAGCAGAACATTCTCCGGCTTCGTCTGGGTCGGCTCGAACGCAACCTTTGGCAGTTCCAGCTCGACCGACTGGATCGCCACGGGAATTGCGATCAGGAAGATGATCAGGAGCACCAGCATCACGTCCACGAGGGGCGTGGTGTTGATGTCGGACATCGGTTTTTCTTCGGCGGACGATCCGCCTACACTCATCGCCATTGGCGCAATCCTATCTTTCGCATCCTGTCTTCGGGCAAGGACCCGGAAGCTGACCGCGCGATGGTGAGGGTCACCACCGCGCGGCCGTCAGCCTGAATTCAGGCCTTGGCAGTGGTTGCGACCGGCGGCTTCGGCGCGGGCGCCTTGCCACCGCGCGCGACCGGACGAACGCGGCCGTCCGAAGCCAGGTAACCCAGCACGTCGTTCGAGAAGCCGCTCATCTGTTCTGCGATCGTCTTGTTACGACGCTGCAGCCAGTTGTAGGCAAGCACCGCCGGAACCGCGACGACGAGGCCGAGCGCGGTCATGATGAGAGCTTCACCGACCGGACCCGCGACGGTACCGATCGAGGCATCGCCCTCTGCACCGATCTTGATGAGCGCGCGGAAAATGCCGACCACGGTACCGAACAGACCGATGAACGGTGCGGTCGAACCGACGGTTGCCAGGAACGACAGGCCGTTGCCCAGCTGCGAGTTGATCGTGCCTTCCGAACGCTGCAGCGAACCGTGCAGCCAGTCATGCGCTTCGACGGGATCGGTCAGCTCCTTATACTGGTCCTGTGCCAGCAGCGCATCGTCGACGATCTGGCGATAGGCCGAGTCCTTCTCGAGCTTCGCCGCGCCTTCGCGCAGGCTGTTCGAGTTCCAGAACGTCGCGCGGACGCGCTTATACTGGTTGAGGATCTTCTGCTGCTCGAACACCTTGGTGAACAGGATGTAGAGCGAGAAGAACATCATGACGGTCAGGATGGTGGCGGTGCCCCATGCGATCACGCCGCCTTCGTTCATGGCATGCAGGATGTCGAAATTGGTGGGCGGCGGTGCGCCGGCAGCAGCTCCGGCGGCGAGAATGGTGGTCAGCATGTGCGGTTCTTTCCCTTACAAGAATTTTCAATTTGCTGGCGCGGCCAGCTTGATGTGTTCGGTTACTCTTGGATCTGCCACCGGAAGCGCAGCGTTTTACGCCCGCCTGAGATGGGGTTGCCTGCTGCATCGAGCGCCGGCGTATACCGACCACGCCGTTCGACCAGACGGCATGTCGCCTGATCGAGTGCCGATGATCCGGACGACGAACTCACCGAGCAAGCTTCGATGCGGCCCGCCGCGTTGATTGTGAACGTGATGCCGACCGAACCCTGATCGCCAGCACGAAGCGCGGCCGGAGGATAGTCGTCATTCGTAACCCACGAGGAAGGATTACCCCTTGGAGCTGCGGCCTTGCTGATCGCTGGCGGCGCTGGCGGAGCCGGCGGCGCAGGCGGATTCGGCGGGGCCGGCGGCGTGGGCGGCTGGCTCGGCGGGATGACGTTGCTCAGGTTGATGTTCGGCGCTGGCGCCGGCACCTGAACAATCGGCTTCTGCACGACCACCGTAGTCGGCGGCGGCGGAACCGGGCTGTCTGGTGGCGGTGGCGGCGGTGGAACCTCCTCCGGCGGGGGCGGTGGCTCTTCGATGTCGAAGACGTCCATTTTCTCCGCTTTTTCCTTGATATATTTGTAAGCGAGGCCGGTTACGAACACGTAACCAGTAATGGCCAGAATTATCGCGACGATCACGATCGCCACGACTCGGCTGCCTCCTACATCACGATCTGCGTAGGCCATTCAGCAACTTAACTCCTTCATTCGGCCGCGCCGTTGCCCGGCACTCTGGCATCTTTATCGGCGTGGCTCGATCAGTGTGAGCCGCATATGCTCACCCGATAGAGGCCCGAGTCCTATCGCGGCGCTTTGCGTGACGCAAACGCTTTGTCGGACGCAATAAACGTATAATTATCATGCTGCAGAAATATTTCTGTATGGCGGCGGGACATTCGCCTACCCTGTCGGGCATGTTCCGGACCCGTTTCATCTCGCTTTTTGCCGCCATTGTCGCGGCTTCCCCCCACTTGTTGACGCCTGTGGCGGCGCAGATCGTTGCCGAGTCCGGGATGGTGCTGCCTGCCTATCCGGCGGTCGCCGATTTAATCCTCGAATCGCCCGTTGTGCTCGATGCGCGCATTCGCAGCGCCGCGCGAATCAAGGGCGCGGAGGCCGCGAACGTGCCAGCGGGGCGCGCGCGTTTCTATGTCGAGGCCGATGTGCTGGCGCTGATTCGCGCCGCCAGTGCGATGCCGACGCGGGTTGGCTATGTCGTCGATGTGCCGCTCGACGCGCGCGGCCGCGTGCCGAAACTGAACAAGCGCCGCGTGCTGCTGTTCGCGCGGCCGGTCGCGGGACAGGCGACGATGGTCCAATTGGCCACGATCGATGCTCAGCGCGACTGGTCGGCCGATCTCGATGCGATGGTGCGCCGCGTGGTGCGGGAAGTGGTGGCGAGCGACGCGCCGCCCGCCGTCACTGGCCTGGGCAACGCCTTCCATGTCCCCGGCACCTTGCCGGGCGAGGGTGAGACCCAGATTTTCGTCCAGACCGCGACCGGCGCGCCGATTTCACTGTCGATCCTGCGCCGCCCGGGCGAACAGCGCCGCTGGGCGGTGGCGCTGGGTGAGATCGTCGATGATGCCGCCGGACCGCCGCCGCGCGACACGCTGCTGTGGTATCGTCTCGCCTGCGGCCTCCCGCGCACGCTGCCGGGAACGAGCTTGTCCTCCGACGATCCCGCCAACGCCGCGATCGCGCGTGAGGATTATCAGTTCGTGATACAGCAACTGGGCGCGTGCCGGAGGTAGTTTGATCCGCTCACGCCGATGCGAACAAACTACTTCCGATACCGCACCAGCGTAATCCCTATCTTCTCGTCCGCCTCCGCGATGGCGAGCTTGACGATCTCGACCTGCACCCTCTGGATGCGCGAATCACCCGTGAACAGCGTGTCGGCGATATGGTCGGCCACCCCCTCGATCAGCGTGAAATGCACCCCCGGCGGCAACGCGCCGCTCGCCGCATGCTTCAAATCGAGATAGCTTTTCGACGCGCTGAGCGGCGTATCCGGCGCGAAATGATCGGGCGGGATCATGTCCACCGTCATCGAGATGCGCAGCGGCTGTGGCAAATGCGTCTCCTCCGAATAGACGCCGGTTAGCACCTGTACCTCGAAATCGCGTACCTGAAGCTGGAGAAGATCGTGCAACGAATATGGCCTTTTGGAAGATCGTCGCGCCAATAGGGTCCGGGCCGCGAAACGGCAATGGCGGTCGGGCCGGGGTTGCGGGGGGATTCAGCTTTGCGACAGCACCGATGACCGCTAAAGGCGCGCGCCCCCGGCATCCACCCGCCGGACGCCGGAGATTTTTGAATTGTTCGATCTGGTCCCCCTTGCCGATGTGCCGCCGGAAGCGGTCGAAGCGCTGCTCGACGCGGCGTTTGGCGCGGATCGTCACGGGCGCACCGCCTATCGTGTGCGCGAAGGGATGGCGGCGATTCCCGCGCTCAGCTTCGCGGCGCTGGAGGACGGCGCGCTGGTCGGCAGCATTCAATGCTGGCCGGTCGCGCTCGACAGCGATGATGGCGCAACCCCGATGGTGATGGTGGGGCCGGTTGCGGTGTCGCCCGCACGGCAGAATGTGGGGATCGGGCGCGCGCTGATGTGGCGATCGATCGAGGTCGCCGACGCAAGCGGCATTCCCGGCGCGGACATCCTCATGCTGATCGGCGATCCCGAATATTACGACCAGTTCGGCTTCGACGCGCAGACGACCGGCCAGTGGCAACTGCCCGGCCCGTTCGAAGCGCGGCGCTTGCTGGCGCGCGGCGCTGCGCCGGATTGCGCCGGAATCGTCGGACCGCGTGCGCGAACCCTTACCGCCGTGGCGAAAAGCGCCTAACGCCACGCAAATGCCTATGACGCCGATCCCCGACCTTGCCAGCCTGTCCCTTGCCGAAATCGCGCGGTTGGCGGACGAACAGAAACTGCCCCCGGTCGCCAGCTGGAACCCCGAACATTGCGGGCACAGCGACATGCGCATCGCGCGCGACGGCACTTGGTTTCACCAGAATTCGCCGATCGGCCGCGCCGCGATGGTGCAGCTGTTCTCGACTATATTACGCCGCGAACCCGATGGGCGGCATGTGTTGGTCACCCCGGTGGAAAAGCTCGACATCGATGTCGAGGATGCCCCGTTCGTCGCGGTCGAGATAAAGATCGAGGGCAGCGGCGAAACGGCGGAAATCGCCTTTCGCCTCAACACCGGCGACCTCGTGCCCGCCGGGCCCGACCATGCGATCCGCTTCGAGGAGCATGACGACGGTCCCCACCCCTATCTCCACGTCCGTGGCGGGCTGGAGGCGCTGATTTCGCGCGCGATCTATTATGAGATCGCCGCACTGGCGCTCGACAATGGATCGAACCCGCCGGGTATCTGGAGCCGGGGCGCGTTTTTTCCGATCCAGCCCGCATGACGGTGTCGGCGTGACGCTGGCCGATCGGTTGCGCACGGCGCTTGATGCGGCGCATGACGACGCGCCGGTGCTGTTGAGCGGCGATTCGCGCGATCTCGACATAGCCGACGACGCCGCGCCGACCCCCGCCGCCGTGCTGGTCGCCATCACCGACCGCCCCGAACCCGGCGTGATCCTCACCCGCCGCACCGATTCGCTGCGCCGCCATGCCGGACAAGTTGCCTTTCCCGGCGGCCGCATCGATCCCGGCGACGCCGGCCCGGTCGCTGCCGCGCTGCGTGAGGCGCATGAGGAGATCGGCCTGTCGCCGGATGCGGTTGAGCTGATCGGAACCGTCGATCGCTATCGCACGGTGACCGGGTTCGAGGTGGTGCCGGTGCTCGGCGTGATCGCCCCCGGCCATGTCTTTACCCCCGAACCGGGCGAGGTCGCCGCCGTATTCGAGGTGCCGCTCGGCTTCGTGCTCGATCCCGCCAACCAGATCGAGGCGAGCGTCGAGTGGCAGGGTCGTAACCGCCATTATTACGAGATCGCATGGGACGGTCATCGGATCTGGGGTGCGACCGCCGCAATGCTGGTCAATCTGTCGCGGCGGCTGCGATGGGCAGCGTAACGCTCCCTGACGCCGACTGGAGGCACTGGCCCGGCCTCGAACGGCTGACGGCGGCGCTCGGTCCCGGCACTGCCCGCTACGTCGGCGGGGCGGTACGCGACACGCTGCTCGACCTGCCCGTATCGGACCTCGATTTGGCGACCGTCCACGCGCCCGAACGGGTTGTCGAACTGCTCGAGCGCGCCGGCATCAAGGCGATTCCGACCGGCATCGCGCACGGCACGATCACCGCCGTCAGCAGCGGGACCGTGGTCGAAGTGACGACCTTGCGCCGCGATCTCACCACCGACGGCCGCCGCGCCACCGTCGCCTTTACCGATGACTGGCGCGAGGACGCCGCACGCCGCGACTTCACCATCA
The DNA here is from genome assembly GCF_036663835.1 of Sphingomonas sp. LT1P40. NCBI lineage: Bacteria > Pseudomonadati > Pseudomonadota > Alphaproteobacteria > Sphingomonadales > Sphingomonadaceae > Alteristakelama > Alteristakelama amylovorans. The sequence goes on along the minus strand of NZ_JAXOJT010000002.1, from coordinate 925,624 downwards.
ACGCACTCTCCGCCGACCCCGTAACGGGCGAGATATTCGACTATTTCGGCGGGCTGGCGGATCTGGAGGCGCGGCATATCCGCTTCATCGGCGATCCGCTTCAGCGCATTGCCGAGGATCATTTGCGCATCCTGCGCTTCTTCCGCTTCCTCGCGCGCTTCGGGGATCAGGCCGATCCCGACGGGCTGGCAGCCTGCACCGCCCGCGCCAACGACCTGATGGCTCTCTCGCGCGAGCGCATCCGCGACGAAGTGCTCAAGCTGCTGATCGCGCGCGACGCGGTGCGCGTGCTGCGGCTGATGATCGATCGCGGCATATTAAAGCCCGTGCTGCCGGAGATCGACAATGCCGGAATCGACCGGGTCGAACGGCTGGCGGCGCTGGAGAGCAACGCTGGCATCGATACGAGCGCGATCCGCCGTCTCGCCGCCGTGCTGCCGTCCGATTCCGCCGTCAACGAATCGGTCGGCGCGCGCCTGCGGCTGTCAAAGGCCGAGCGCCAGTCGCTTGCCAGCGCGATCCAGCCCGATCTGGCCGGAGGGGCACAGCCGCTCGCCTATCGCATCGGCGTCGATTTCGCCGTCGATCGCCTGTTGCTTGCCGGACGCGAGGCAGACGCCGCCGCAATCTGCGGCTGGACCCCGCCGCGCCTGCCGCTCACCGGCGGCGCGCTGATCGAGCGCGGACTGTCGAAAGGGCCGGAAGTCGCACATGCGCTGCGCCTGATCGAAGACCGCTGGATTGCCGAAGGTTTCCCCAACGCGGCGCGCGCCGGTCAGATCGCCGATGCGGTGGTCGCCGAATTGCTGGCGACCGGCAACAGCGCATAGGCCGCAGCGGATGGCAGCGGCTGGGCATAGAGAAAGCCCTGACCATAGGTGCATCCCAGCGCCGCGAGCGTCTGCGCCAACTCGTTGGTTTCGATCCCTTCCGCCGTCGTCCGCATGCCCAGCGCCTGCGCCAGGCTGAGCACGGCGCGCACGATCGCAATCTTGTCACGGTCGGCAAGCATGCCCGAGACGAAGCTGCGGTCGATCTTGAGCACATCGATCGGCAGCTTCTGGAGGTAGGCGAGGTTGGAATAGCCGGTGCCGAAATCGTCCATCGCCAATGTCGTACCGAGCGCTTTCAACGCGTGCATGGTGCGTGCGATATGGTCCGGGTCGGTGACCAGCGCGCTTTCGGTGAGTTCGAGCACGATGCGCCGCCCCTCCACCCCGTTCGCCGCCAGCGCCGCCTCGACCATCGGCGCGATCTGGTCGCGCTGAAGCTGGATCGCCGACAGATTGACCGCGACATTGACGCCGCAATCGCCCCCGGCCAGTCCATCCCATTCGGCAATGGTCCGCGCCGCCTCATGCATCGCCCAGCGACCCAGCGGTACGATCAGCCCCGATTCTTCGGCAACCGGAATAAAGTCGCAGGGCGAGATGACGGCACCCTGCTCGGTGGTCCAGCGTGCCAGCGCCTCGAACGACGTGATCCTGCCGGTCGCCAGGTCGCAGATCGGCTGGAAGTTGAGCGTAAGCCCGCCATTGTCGATCGCGCGGCGCAATTCGGTCTCGATACTGAACTGCACGCGCGCCAGATCGAAGGCATGCGTCTGATAAACTTCGGTCCGCCCGGTCTTCTTCGCGCGCTTCATCGCGAACTGGGCGTGCCGGATCAGGTCCTCGCCATCGGCGACGCTCGCATCGCCAACCGCGATCCCGATCGAGCAATCGACACGAATCTCGAAATCCGAAAGCCGGAACGGGGTGGTCAGCGCATTCTGTATCCGCTTCGCCACATGCAATGCTTCGGTCGGCCCGTCGTCCAGTGCCAGCTGGATGGCGAATTCATCGCCCCCGGTCCGCGCCAGCACGTCATGCGCGCGCAGCGCCCCCTTTACGCGCCGCGCAACCGAAATCAGCAATTCGTCCCCGGCAAGGCCGCCCATGCAGGAATTGACGCGGCTGAACCGGTTGAGATTGATGACCAGCACTGCATAGCGATCGATGCCCGACCGCTCGATCTCGCTTTCCAGCTGCTCGCCGAACCCGGCGCGATTGGCCAGCCCGGTAAGGCTGTCGGTCAGCATCTCGCGGCGAAGACTCCGCTGCGTGCGCAATTCGGCGGTCTGGTCGATCAGCGTCACTAGGCACCGCCCGCTCGCCTTCTGCGATGCGCGCCGCGCCATTCTGACCCGGAAATAGCGGCAATCGACGGCGTCGCCGACCTCCCAGTCAATCTCGACTTCGGTATCGTCGGACTGGATGAAGGCGGCAATGCGCGTGCCGAGCAGCGTCACCAGCGGCGACTGATCCGCCACCGTGCCCAGCCCGGCGAGGCGAAACGGTCGGTTCACCGTCTCGAACACCAGCCCACCATCTTTCAGTTCGACCACGGCCGCCGGGATCGGGAGCATGTTGAGAATCTGCGCCGTGACACTCGGGCCGAGTATACGTGCATCGTCGACCTCGATCGGCGCCAAGGCAGGTTCGGTTTTGCCCTTGGTTCGGCGGGACAACAGCATCAATTCTGGCGCTACAGCGACTTGGTTAAAGCCGACTAAAGACGAACGACAAAAATGCTTTCGTCAGAAGCGGTTGTCGCGGGGGAATCCCATGGGTGGCAATTGCCCCGCCGCCCCGCGCGCCGCGCGCCAGCGGATCAGATCGGTTTCGGTCCGCGTCCGTCCCTGTCCACCGCCCATCTGCCAGCTCAGCCCATCGGCAAAGCGGAAGGTGACAGCATCCGACAGCCCGCCGTCGCGATAGCGCTGCAACTGCACCCCCTGCCCGCGTGCCAGCTCGGCCAGTTCGGTGATAGGAAACACCAGCAATTTGCGATTGTCGCCGATCGCCGCGACATAATCGTCGTCGGGCTTAACCGGACGCACCAGCTTCAGCACGGCCCCAGCGCGCGGCGTCACCACCTGTTTGCCCTTGCGCGTCTCGGCAATGACATCCTCGCTCTTGACCAGAAAGCCGCGCCCGTCGCTCGCCGCGACCAGCAATTTCGCGGCGGTGCGTGCGGGCAACAGGCTGACGATCCCGGTCGCGCCGTCGAGGTCGATCATCAGCCGCAACGGCTCGCCAAACCCGCGCCCGCCCGGCAATTTATCGCCACCCAGCGTGTAGAATCGCCCATTTTCCGCCGCCAGCAGCAATTTGTCGGTGGTCTGCGCGTGGAACGAAATGAACGCGCCGTCGCCTTCCTTGAACTTCAGCGTCTCGGCTGAAGCCAGATCGACATGCCCCTTCATCGCGCGGATCCAGCCGCGTTGCGACAGGATCACGGTGATCGGCTCGCGTTCGATCATCGCCTCCAGCGGGATTTCGCGCGCCGGGGCCGCCTCCGCCACCAAAGTCCGGCGCGCGCCCAGCGCGGTTTCGGGACCATAACGCGTGCGGATCTTGCCCAGGTCGCGCTTCATCCGCGTGCGCTGGCGCGCATCGCTCGACAGCAACGTCTCCAGCTCGCCTTTTTCCTTTTCCAGCTTATCGCGCTCGTTGCGCAGCTCCATTTCCTCCAGCTTGCGGAGCGCCCGCAGCCGCATGTTCAGGATCGCCTCGCCCTGCCGGTCGCTCAGCCCGAATTCTTCCATCATGATCGGCTTCGGTTCATCCTCGGTGCGGATGATCTGGATCACGCGGTCGAGGTTGAGGAAGGCGATGATATAGCCGTCGAGCAGCTCCATCCGGTCGGCGATCTTCGACAGCCGGTGTTCGCTGCGGCGGCGCAGCACAATGAACTGATGATCGACCCACGCGACAATCGCCTGCCGCAGGCTCATCACGCGCGGCGTGCGCGTGTGGTCGAGCACGTTGAGGTTGAGCGGCACCCGGACTTCCAGATCGCTCAGCCGGAACAGGCTCTCGATCAGCGTCTCCGGGTCGACGGTGCGCGCGCGCGGCTCCAGCACGATGCGGATTTCGGCATCCGATTCGTCGCGCACATCGGCCAGGATCGGCAATTTCTTGTCGTTCACCAAAGCCGCGATTTGCTCGATCAGCTTGCCCTTCTGCACCCCGTACGGGATTTCATTGACGACGATCTGCCAGGTGCCGCGCCCCTGATCCTCCAGCGCCCATTTCGCCCGCACGCGAAACCCGCCGCGCCCGGTGGCATAGGATTCGGCGATCGACGCCGGGCTGTCGACGACGATGCCGCCGGTCGGAAAATCGGGACCGCGCACCAGCTCCAGCACCGCCGCGTCATCCGCCTCGGGCCGGTCGATCAGCAGGATCGCGGCGTCGATGATCTCGGCGGCATTGTGCGGCGGAATGCTTGTCGCCATGCCGACCGCAATCCCCGCCGCGCCATTGGCCAGCAAATTCGGGAACAGCCCGGGAAACAGCTCCGGCTCATTCTCCTCGCCATTATAAGTCGGCTTGAAATCGACGGAGTCCTCGTCGAGCCCTTCCATCAGGTCGATCGCGACCTGCGTCAGCCGCGCCTCGGTATAGCGGTATGCGGCGGCATTATCGCCGTCGATATTGCCGAAATTGCCCTGTCCGTCGACCAGCGGATAGCGCAGCGCAAAGGTCTGCGCCAACCGCACCATCGCGTCATAGACCGACTGATCGCCATGCGGATGATATTTGCCGATGACGTCGCCGACGACGCGCGCACATTTCTTGTAGCCCTGTGACGGGTCCAGCCGCAGCAACCGCATCGCCCACAGCAACCGCCGATGCACCGGCTTCAGCCCGTCGCGCACATCCGGCAACGACCGCGCCGTGATCGTCGACATTGCATAGACCAGATAACGTTCGGACAGCGCGCTATCGAACGGTGCGTCGACGATAGCGTTGAAGGGGTCGGTCAGATCGGTTGCCATGCGGCGGCGATAGCAACGCGACAGGTCGCATGACAAACACCAAACGCCGCGATGGGCACCTGACCGTCATTGTCTGCTGATTTTCGCCCCCGCATGGCATAGGACAAAGCCATGAAGCTCGCCCGCATCCTGCTGACCCTGGCACTGGCCGCGCCGCTGCCTGCGCTTGCCCAGACGGAGGATGAGGGGCGGGCCGAGGATGTCGTACTTTACCCGCCGGGCTATGAAGCGGCGTTGGCGGCGGGCGACCTGACCGCCGTCATCATGATCATTCGCCCCGCCGCCGATGCCTGCGAACGCGACAACAAGGCCACGGGCGCGTGCTTCCTGCTGTTCCTGGGCGCGGCAGCCGCCGATCTGGAATTGACGATGAAAGTCGGCGGTGGTCGTGATTCGGAGGCGGCGCGCAGCGTGCCGCGCGCCTATGATTATCTGCTCCCGATCGTCCGCAAAGACCCCGAAATGTTCGGCATGATCTCGTCATTGAAGGGCAAACTACGCCTGTTCGAGCGGCGCTACAGCGAAGCCGAGGCGCTGTTCCGCGATGCCTATGGCGCGAACGTCGCCATCGTCCCGCGCGATGACAAGGCGATCATCGGCGCGCTCGGCAATCTCGCGGTCGCCATCGCCAAACAGGGGCGGGAGCAGGACGCGATCCCGCTCTATCGCGAGTCGCTGGCGCTCGCCCGCGCCGCAGGCGAGCTGGACATGATCGAAACGATCAAAATCTCGCTCGCCACCAGCCTCAACCACAGCGGCTTCAGGGTCGAGGCGGAAGCGCTGTACCGTGAAACGCTGGCGACGGCGGAAACGAAGTTCGGTGCCGATCATCCGGCGCTTGCCCGCCATCTGTCGAACCTCGCGGTCACGCTCGACGCCATGGGACGACACAAGGAGGCCGAAGCGCTGCATCGCCGTGCGCTGGCGATACGCAGCAAGGCCGATGACTATGACGAAATGCGCATCTCGCGCGACCTTCTCGCCGACAATCTGCTCGCGCAGCGCCGCTATGCCGAGGCCGAAGTTTTTGCGGTCGGGGTGTTCAATGCCACCGGCGGTCGCGATTTGGGCGACCCCGAACGCAGCGGTGCCGCCGAACAGCTCGGAACGATCTGGTCATATATGACCCCGCATTTGCCCGGTGCGCGAACCCTGCTGGCCGACGCCATGCAGGGCCGTATCGTGGAAGCCAGCGACCGGCCCGGCTTCGACGCGGAGTCGCAGTTCACGATGACCAAGGTCAAGCCGATCGCCGCGCGCCGCGTCGCCGTCGCCTGGGCGCTCGCCCACCGCTGAAAGCCGTTTGGATAGTATCCGCCCTCCCGCTCGGCTATAGCATGCTGACATTACAGTGATTTCTCGTCACCCCGGGCTTGACCCGGGGTCCCGCTTCTTCGAGCGGTCGCCATTAGCGGGACCCCGGGTCAAGCCCGGGGCGACGTGGTTGGTTCAAGATGAAGCCATCATGCTCTAGGTCCGGACTCATGCGAACAGCCCTTCTGCTTTCCCTCGCGCTGGCTACCGCCTGTTCCGCGCAGCAATCACCGCCCGTCCCAACCCCGTCCGGCCCGGTCGCAGACGCGCCGCTGATGAAGTGGCCCGACCTGCTGGGCCGCCAACGCCCCGCGCCGGATGCAACGTTCAGCTATGGCCCCGACGCCTATCAAAAGGTCGATGTCTGGCTGCCCAAGGCCAAGAGCGGTCGCATCCCCACCGTGCTGATGGTCCATGGCGGCTGCTGGACCAGCGGGATCGCAGATCGCAGCATCATGAACTGGATCGCCAACGATCTGCGCAAACGCGGCATCGCGGTTTGGAATATCGACTATCGCGGCGTCGATGTCGCGGGCGGCGGTTATCCCGGCACCTTCCGCGATGCTGCCGCAGCGACCGACCTGTTGCGCAGCCATGCCGCGCGGTTGAAGCTCGACACCAGCAACCTCGTCGCGGTCGGCCATTCGGCGGGCGGGCATCTGGCGCTGTGGCTGGCCGGACGGCGCAAGCTGCCCAAGACCAGCCCGCTGGCCGGGGGCGATCCGCTGCGTATCGCGCGCGTCGTCAGCCTTGGCGGGCTGCCCGACCTGAAATTGACCGCCGCCAGCCCCGACAATGGCTGTGGCACCGATGTCGTCGCCAAGCTCACCGGCCCGCCGACCGCGAGCCATCCGGATGTCTATGCCGACACCTCGGTCCCCGGCCTGCTCCCGCTCGGCGTGCGACAGGATCTGGTCAACGGGCGCGAGGATCGCATCATTCCGATGCGCCTTGCCGACGATTATGTCGCAAAGGCACAGGCGGCGGGCGATCGCGTGGCGCAGCACATCGTCCCCCGCACCGGCCATGTCGAGCTGATCGCCCCCGAAAGCGCCGCCTGGGCCGCGACCGTCCGCCTGATCCAGCGCGCACCCCGATGAACCTCGCCGAAGCCCGCGCGCGCGACGCCGCCGATCCGCTGCGCCACCTGCGCGACCGGTTTCTGCTGCCCGACGGCGTAATCTATCTCGACGGCAATTCGCTCGGCCCGCTGCCCCGCGCCACCGTCGCCGCGAACCGCGACCTGATCGACCGGCAATGGGGCGAACGGCTGATCCGCAGCTGGAGCGAAGGCTGGATGGAAGCACCGCAGCGCATCGGCAGCAAGATCGCCCCGCTGATCGGCGCAGATTCGGACGAGGTGATCGTCACCGACTCGACCTCGGTCAACCTCTTCAAGCTGATCGTCGCCGCACTCCAACGTGACCCTGCCCGCAACGTCATCGTCACCGAACTCGGCAATTTCCCGACCGATCTGCACATCGCCGAGGGGGCGGTAAGCTGCATCCTCGGTGCCGAACTGCGCGCGGTTCCGCGTGACGCGCTGGCCGACGCACTCGACGACCGCACCGCCCTCGTCCTGCTCACCCATGTCCATTATAAGTCCGGCCACCGCTTCGACCTCCCCGACTGGACCAGCCGTGCGCACGATTCAGGCGCGCTGATCTGTTGGGACCTCAGCCACAGCACCGGCGCAGTCGCGCTCGACCTCAACGCCGCCAACGCCGATTGTGCGGTCGGTTGCGGCTATAAATATCTGAACGGCGGCCCCGGCGCGCCCGCTTACATTTACGTCGCGCGGCGGCATCAGGCCGCGCTTACCAACCCGATCTCCGGCTGGATGGGCCATGCCGCCCCGTTCGCAATGGAGGATGGCTACCGCCCCGGCACCGGCATGGAACGCTGGCGCGCGGGCACCCCGCCGATGCTGGCGATGAACGCGTTGGAGGCTGGCATAGACCTGTTCGCCGACATCGATCTCGCCCTGCTGGAGGCCAAGAGCGCGGCGCTGTTCGATGCCTTCGCCGCCGCCGGTGACGCGCTCGGCCTCGAATGCGTCGTCCCGCGCGACCCGTCCCAACGCGGCAGCCACATCGCCTTCCGCCACCCCCACGCCCGCGCCATCACCGATGCGCTGATCGAACGCGGTGTGATCGGCGACTTTCGTGAGCCCGACATCATCCGCTTCGGCCTGACCCCGCTATATCTGGGCTATGCCGACATCGTCCGCGCCGCCGAAATCCTGGAAGAGGTCCTGGCCGCACATCGCTGACGCGCTGAGCGCTACAACAACTGCGCCCCGGACTCGCCTTGCACGCGGTATGCGCCCCAGTGGTCGTCGCGCGCGGCAAGCGCAAGCTCGCCGCGCAGCCAGTCCCGAAACGCGCGAATCTTCGGCGCGTGGCGGCGATATTCGGGATAGACCAGCCACAGCCTGATCCGGTCGCGCGCGACATAAGGGTGCACCTGTTCCAGCAGGCCGGCGTCGATCTGCACCTGCCACATCACTGGGTTGAGTATTGCCACCCCCTGCCCCCCGATCGCGGCGTTCCCCTCCAGTATCTGCGAATCGAGCCGGACCCCGGGGGCCGCCATCTCGCCGCTCGGCGTTCCGCCCGCCTGCCGCAACCACCAGCGCCACCAGCTGTCCTCGGGCGAGAGTTGCGGCAGGCGAAACACATCGCCGGGATCGCGCACCGGCGGATAGGCCTTGAGCAAAGCCGGACTGGCAAAGGGTGCGACCGGCACATCCATCAGCAAATGCCAGGCAAGACCGGGACCGGATTGCTCGCTGCCGCGAATGGCGACATCGGCGTCGCCGCGCTCAAGATCGGCCCGGGCATCTTCGACCTTCAGCCGCACGGCGATATCGGGTCGGGCGAGCTGGAACCCGCCGATCCGCGCGGCCAGCCAGTTCGAAGCGAATGTATTGAATGTGCTGATGGTAAGCACGGCGTCGCTCTCATTACGCGCGACCGCAAAGGCTTCGCCCAGCCCGTCGAACGCGCGCGTCACCAGCGGAGCGATCCGTTCGCCCAGCGGGGTCAGCGCGATGCCCCGCCCGCTGCGGCGGAAAAGCACCAGTCCTAGCCGCTCTTCCAGCAATTTCACCTGGTTGCTCACCGCCGCCTGGGTCATCCCCAGCTCTTCGCCGGCACGCGTATAATTGCCCAGGCGCGCCGCCGCCTCGAACACGCGAACAGCGGAAAGTGGCGGTATCAGGCGCATCTCTATCCATAATCACAGATGATGAATGAGGTCGATGCTTTTGTTGGTCCTTCGCGCAGCGGCAGCCCATCTGAAGGTCACCGCCGATCGGATGGCGGATCAGGAGTTCAACCCATGCGCAACGACTATGATGACCGCTTCTGGGCGGAAAACCATCAGGTGTTGAGCGACGGCATCGACCGCGCTTTCCACCGGCTAGGGCGCGCCCTGGCCCGGCTCACGCCACGCGCACGGCGCGCACCTTCCCGTTTCGATACACGCGCCGATGCGCACCCTTCCGGGCGTTAACCATTTCCCCTATCGTACCGCCAGCGAAACGGGGCGGGGAAAAACATGCGAGTCGCAACTGCAATTCTGGCGCTGCTGGCCCTCGCCAGTTGCGACACCGCGACGCAGAGGCCGAAGGCGGGCGATTCGATGAGCGGCGAGGCGGTCGCGGCACTGACCGCCGCCGGTGGTGCGTTCGACTATCGCTATGCCTACAAGCTCCCCGGCAATCATGTGAAGGCGGTGGTCGAGGCGCATGCGGCGGGCTGCGACAAGCTCGGCCCCGCGCGCTGCCGCATCCTGTCGATGCGCTACCGCGTCGATGACGCCAGCAACATCAGCGCGACCCTCACCTTCCGCATCGACCCCGGCGTCGCGCGCAGCTTCGGCGAGGAAGCGACGCGCGTTGTCGTCACCAAGGCCGGGGCGCTGGTCGAAAACGAGATCGCGGGGGCCGACGCCACCGCCGCCGCACGCTCCAACCTGCTCGTCTCCCGGCTGCGCGAGCAACTCGCCAACGCCCGCTCCGCCGCGAACGATCCGGCGCAACAGGCGCGCGCGCAGCGACTGGAGACCGCGCTGGAGGTAATCGGGGAGGTCGAGGCCGGACAGGGCCAGACCTTCGCCACAGCCCCGGTGCTGATGACCTATATCTCCGGCACCCCCGCCCCCGGTCTCAACGGCTCCACCGATGCCAGTTTCAAGGAGGCCGGCAACAAACTGATGGGCTCGATCGCGGGCCTCGCCCAGGTGTTGGCCGGAGTCGGACCCGTATTGCTGTTGCTGGTGGCCGGCGCATTGCTGCTGCGCTTCCTGATTCACGGCACTGGCGGCGGTGCCCCGGCACAAGCGGCAAGCAGCGACGTGCAAGCCTATCGCAACCCGGAGGATGAAGACGCGCCCAATCGCAACATCATCCAGCGCTGGTTTTCGCCAAAGGACGACGAACGAGTCTAAGCGACTGAAATCGCGTCGCCCAATTGTGGCGAAAAAACGGCGGTTGCTTAATACCCCCTGATGTGATGTGTTATCCTCGCACGACGAACCGTGCTTTGGCGGCGATCAGTTGAGCCGCGCGTTGGAGAGATAGCCATGCATTGGAGATCGGGTTCCGCAATTTTTGTCTTGGCCCTTGGTCTTGCCGCCTGTTCGCAAGCCCCACGCGAAGAAAGCGCCAGCCAGCCGACAACCGAAATGGCAGCGGACGTTGCCGAAGCCCCTGCCGGCGTCCGCGTCACCGCCGCCCCCGGCGTCGCCTTCAACTATCGCTACGCCTTCAGCCTTCCCGCCACCCAGATCGCCACCGCCCAGGAAACCCACGCCGCTGCGTGCGAAGCGCTCGGCATCGCCCGCTGCCGCATCACCGGCATGCGTTACCAGCTTCAGGGCGAGGACCGCGTCGAAGCGATGCTCGCCTTCAAGCTCGATCCCGCCCTCGCCCGCAATTTCGGCAAACAGGGCATCGCCGCGATCCAGAAGGCCGAGGGCACGCTGGTCGACGCCGAAATCACCGGCACCGACGCCGGGGCCGAAATCACCCGCCTCGCCACTGACCGCGCCCGCGCACAGGAGGAAATCGCTCGCATCGACAAGGAGTTGGCCCGCACCAACTTGCCCGCCAGCGAGCGCGCCGAACTTCAGCGCCAGCGCGCCGAAATCGCCGGACGCGCAGCCGCCACACAGACCGACACCACCGCCCAGCGCGAATCGCTCGCCAACACGCCGATGACGTTCGACTATCGCTCGGGCCGCGCCATCCGCGGGTTCGACGCCGCCGCCCCGCTGACCAGTTCGCTCGACCTGCTGTCATCCTCCGCACAGGCGACGCTCGCCTTCGTACTCGGCGCACTCGCGGTGCTCGGCCCGCCCGCGCTCGTCCTGCTGCTCGGCCTGCTGCTGTGGCGCCGTCTGCGCCCACGCGTCCGCCGCTTCCAAAAGGACGCAACCGTTCCGAGCGACTGATTGCACCCCCGCGCCCCTTTCGATATAGGCGCGCCCAGAAGCCCCGGCAGCGCGCGGTCCGCCGTCGCGCCGCCGGGGCACCTTGTTTCTGAAGGACAGCCGCAGACATGGCACGTCGTCGCCAAATCTATGAGGGCAAGGCCAAGATCCTCTATGAGGGTCCGGAACCCGGCACGCTGATCCAGTATTTCAAGGACGACGCGACCGCGTTCAATGCCCAGAAAAAGGGTACGATCAGCGGCAAGGGCGTGCTCAACAACCGCATCAGCGAGCATGTGTTCACGCTGCTCGGCCATATCGGCATCCCGACGCACTTCATCCGCCGCCTCAACATGCGCGAGCAGCTGATTCGTCAGGTCGAAATCGTCCCGATTGAAGTCGTCGTGCGCAACGTCGCCGCCGGTTCGCTATCGACGCGCCTCGGGATCGAAGAGGGCACGCAGCTGCCCCGCACGATCGTCGAATATTATTTCAAGGACGACGCGCTCGGCGATCCGATGGTCACCGAGGAGCATATCCTGTGCTTCGGCTGGGCCGCGCAGGACGAACTGCACGACATGGCCGACATGGCGATCCGCGTGAACGATTTCCTGTCGGGCCTGTTCGCCGGGATCAACATCCGGCTGGTCGACTTCAAGCTCGAATTCGGCCGCATCTGGGACAATGACTATGCCCGCATCATCCTGGCGGACGAGATCAGCCCGGACGGGTGCCGGTTGTGGGACATGACCACCAACGAAAAGCTCGACAAGGACCGCTTCCGCCGCGACCTGGGCGGCGAAGTCGAGGCCTATCAGGAAGTTGCACGGCGTTTGGGGCTGTTGCCCGACGATGCGGAGTCGGCGGTGCTGGACCTGGAAACCCATCGCAAGAAGCGGGGGAAGTAGGTCGGAGCTTGGCGGGGGCGTGCGCGCGCCCACCCCCTCGTTACCCCTGCCCCTTCGGTATCCCTACCGCCTTCGTCATCCTTGCCCCCTTCGTCATCCCGGGCTTGACCCGGGATCCCGCTTCTTTGGGAAATCCGTTGTTGGGGAAGCCGCGACCGTTCAACGATTGCCTTCTTCTTAGCCCTCTCCCGCTCTCGCGGGAGAGGGTTGGGTGAGGGCCTTCTTCTTCCTTGCCCGGTCACCCCACCCGACCCCCGTCGGATCAACCCCATCCGTACGAAAGAAGACCCTCCCCAACCTCTCCCGCTTTCGCGGGAGGGGCTAGAAGACCGGCAAACGGATCGTTCCGATTCGGCAGCTTTGGGAATGGCGCAATTAGCGCGGGAACGTCCGATAGTGAGTGGAAAGCGGACTTGCAGCAATCGGTGAACCGGGATGGCAAGGTTGCTCTTGGGCGTGGCGCCCGCGAAGGTTCACTAACTCGCCCAAGCTGTTTGGTCAGCTAGTCAGACCCCCATGCAGACCCTGAACCCGTGATCAGCCACCCTCTCTTTGTGCGTACGAGCGACACCGCCCACATGCCTTTGTACGTCACGGTTTTGCCATCCTGAACGTGGGTAAACGTCGCGGAATAGTTGAGCACCGCACGATCTCCTTGGACGTCAATCCAGAGCGGACTGCCGATTAAAAGTGTTCCCCGCGCGGCCTTTATTCTACGGTTGTTGGCTTCATAATCTCTCATCCAATCCTGACATGTGTGCCAAGCGTAGGGCGGGAAGCCGTCGACTATCGCAACTCGCGGCGCACACGCATCATAGAATGCCTTCATATTCCCGACGTTCATGTCTGCAGCCCATTTATGGACCATAGCGTCCAGGTCGCTAGCTTCAGAAGCCAACGCCGGAACGGTGGAACAGAACATTGCTCCAGCCAGCACCGCTAGCATGCAGGTTTTATCCAGCGTCATTCAGCATCCCCCGTTGTCCAGGCAACGACCCCCAATCGCACGCAGTTCCGATCGGCGTCGAGCTTAACACATCGCAAAGCAAGTCCCAGACATACCTCGCTCCTCTAGACCAACTACCTGCCGCCTTTTGGAAAGTTGGAGCGCCATCGGACGGCGGCTAACGGGTCGTTTCCGGCCCGACCGCTATCAGAACGGCGTCGTCAGCGCCGGAACGACCGGGACTGGCTGGAAAACGGACGTCACGGCCTCGTGCTAATAGGTGGCCCCATCGACCATGCGTCGTGGCAGGTGGCTCCAAACTTCAGAGTCTAGCATCCTGAGATTGACGCCCATACGCGGGTAGGCCGAATCCGTCGGTGTCCAGTGCGTCGTGCAGCCACAGGTGCCGCAGTGCCACAAATCGAGCGCACAATCGCCTTGCCGATAAGCGACGCCAGTTCCAACAACCGTAACAACGTCGGGAGAGCAATAGTGCCAAAGTCCCGCTGTGCGTCGGCATATCGAGCAATTACATTCTGCCGCTTCCACTGGCGTCTCGCGCAGGACAACCCGGACACGACCGCAATGGCAGCTTCCGCGATGTTCGCTCATCTCCACTCCACGATTTGGTTTGCTTATCGAAGTTTGTCGCATTCGAGCCGAACGTCCGCAACTGGATCGTTTCCGGCTAGACCGCTTTTAGCGGCGCGCCGTCACCGTCGAACGGCACGACCTCGGTGGAAAGCAGACATAAAGCGCTGGACTACCTAAAGAAGTCGACCACCTCGCCGCCTACCCATAGTTGCTTAGAAGGCCCATCCGAGGTGAAGCGCACGGTTACGGGTCTGCCTAAATCTGGATCAGTTGGCGCAAGCATTAGGCTTCCTCGGTGCATATAGGCCTTCTCGAAATCTAACCGGTATTGTCCTGTGTAACGATCGCCCTCCATGAAGATCAAGCGGTGGCCGCCGTGGATTGCGCAACGGGAACAGGCTGGCCTAAGCCGGTATCGATTCGAGTATATTCGGAAAGATCGGCCCGACGCCTGCACCTGACCAACATATTTGACGGATAGCCTATCGCGCTGGCAATCAACTGAGCCGGAAAAGCCGCCTACTCGTAAGGCGGAGGCAAGGCCGCCCAGACATTCTGCTGGGGCAGTTGAGTGTGCGGCACCCGCGAGAGCCAGTGTTCCGAATAGCGCCAAAACGGATGACCGCATTTTCATCACCGGAATCTACATCTAGCTGCGGAACGTCCGCAACTGGGTCGTTTCCGGACAGGCCGCTAGTCGCAACGCCGCGCATCCCACCCTCACCCCCGCGTCTTCATCCCCGCGATAATCCCGAAGATAAACGAACAGATCAGTGCGATGGTCACCATCCCGCCGGGGTCGCTCCAGCCGAAATACTCCCGGCCGAACGCCACCAGCACGACGAACATCGTGATCGCCAGAAAGGCCATCGCTGCATACTCCCGCCCCTCGCGCCGCCCTCGGCGCGACTCGGCAGGTTCAGCGTCCCATGACGCCGGTAAACAAAAGGTAGCGAGGCGGTCCCGCAATCCACCGGTTGGCATTTTCCTAATTGGATTTCATCTGCTCTAACCTGTTCGATGGACCCACAAACTTTACTTCTTACACGTCAGACCTGTGGCGCGTTACTGCACGAAGCCGTCGCATTCTCGCCGCGAGTGGCGCGCTCGTGGCGCGTCGCTGCCGCGTTATCGCCGCCTCGGTGGCGTGCTCGCGTCGCAAACCCGCCGCTTCGCGGTCGCATCCGCCGTCAACCCTGTGTTTTGTGTCAAGTGTGTCAAGCCGACCCCCGCCCTGTCCGCATCGATCCGCACAGCTTGCCCCTTGAACCCGAACCCGCACCGCCGCATAGGGCGCGGCAAATCCCCGGAGGAACCGTCATGAAGCTGCGCATCGTCGTCACCCTCAAGAACGGCGTGCTCGACCCCCAGGGCAAGGCGATCGAGCATGCGCTCGGCTCGCTCGGCTTTTCGGGCGTGGGCGAAGTTCGCGTCGGCAAGCTGATCGAACTCGACGTCGCCGATGGCACCAGCGATGCCGATATCGACGCGATGTGCCAGAAGCTGCTCGCCAACACGGTCATCGAAAACTACCGGATCGAGCGTCAGGACGCTGTGGCATGAAGACCGCCGTCATCGTCTTTCCCGGATCGAACTGCGACCGCGATCTGGCGGTGGCGATCGAGAGCGTGACCGGCACGAAGCCACACATGGTGTGGCATGGCGACAGCGAATTGCCCGACGGCCTCGGCCTGATCGCTGTTCCCGGCGGCTTCTCCTATGGCGATTACCTGCGCTGCGGCGCGATCGCGGCCCGCTCGCCGGTGGTCCGCGCGGTGGTCGCGGCGGCGGATCGCGGCGTGCCGGTGCTCGGCATCTGCAACGGCTTTCAAATCCTCACCGAAACCGGCTTGCTGCCCGGCGCGCTGATGCGCAACAGCGGCCTCGATTTCGTATGCCGCGACGTCGATCTGACCGTGGACAACAGCCAGTCGATCTTCACCAGCGCGTATCAGGCGGGAGAGGCGCTCTCGATCCCCGTGGCGCATCATGACGGCAATTATTTCGCCGACAGCGACACGCTCGACCGGCTCGAAGGCGAAGGCCGCGTCGCCTTCCGCTACGCCGGCAACGTCAACGGCAGCGCCCGCCAGATCGCCGGCATCGTCAACGCCGGCGGCAATGTCCTCGGCATGATGCCCCACCCCGAACGCAAGGTCGAAGCCGCGCATGGCGGCACCGACGGACGCCGGCTGTTTGCAGGATTGCTCGAAGCGGTGGCTTGAGCCGTATTTGATGCTCACCAAATAGGCTCTTGCAAAGTCGTTTCAATGCTGCGATATGCGATGTCATGTCGAGCCTGATGCTCTTTCCGCGACCGCGACCCGATACCTGTCGACATTGACGGTTGCATCGCTGCGCCCGTCGATCAGGGTGTAGCTCAAGCGCGTTGGAGCGCCCGCTTTGGAGGCGGGAGGTTACAGGTTCAAATCCTGTCACCCTGACCAATTCTTCAGAATAACCAGGCTTTTTGCCGCCTTCAGGTGTGGCCGAACGCAATCCAGTGCGCGGCCGGTTTGTGATTCCGGTGTTAGCGGGTGCAAGTCTCGCCGGTCACCCCTGAAGGCGGCGGCATTTGTCCGGGCGGCGAAATGGGAACGCAGCGGATTGCAAATCCGCCATGAGCCGGTTCGATTCCGGCCCCGGACTCTTGCGTCCCCAATCCTATTTGGTTATATTACCGGACTGATCTGCCCAGAATCAGTGGGGTGGATGGGCGCCAAACATGAATATGCAACGCAGCCTTGACCGGTCCGGGCACAGGCTGAACGCTGGCGTACGCTCAGACCTTCGTCCGGAACGGCGTGAAATCGGTTCCCTCGTCAT
This sequence comes from Sphingomonas sp. LT1P40, assembly GCF_036663835.1. Classification (NCBI taxonomy): domain Bacteria; kingdom Pseudomonadati; phylum Pseudomonadota; class Alphaproteobacteria; order Sphingomonadales; family Sphingomonadaceae; genus Alteristakelama; species Alteristakelama amylovorans. Next base: position 908,775 of record NZ_JAXOJT010000002.1, on the reverse strand, counting down.
ACACATCCACGCCCTCACGGCGCTTCAGGAACCCGACCACGGCATAGGTCACCGGCGTCAGCACCACTTCCCACAGCACTTTCAGTCCCCAGTTGGTGACCATCACCATCACCACCTGTTCGGTGCTCCACACGCCCAGAAACGCGAGCGGATAAAAGATCAGGCTGTCGATGCCCTGGCCAACCACGGTCGATCCGATCGTGCGGCTCCACAGATGCCTGCCGCCAGTGGCGATCTTCATCCGGGCGAGGACATAGGAATTGACGAACTCGCCCGCCCAGAATGCGATAACCGACGCCCCGACGATCCGCCACACCTGCCCGAACGCAGCCTCGTAAACGTCCTGCCCTTGCCAGCCCGGGGCGGGGGGCATGATGACGATGACCCAGCACATCACCGCCGCGAACACCGTCGCGCCGAACCCGGCCCAAATCACCCGCCGCGCCCGGGCATAACCGTAAATCTCGGTCAGCACGTCGCCGATGACATAGGACAAGGGAAAGAACAGGATGCCCGCGCCGAATGTCAGCCCGCCCAGCGTCGCCACCTTCGCCGCGCCGACCACGTTCGACAGCACCAGGATGACGCAGAACGCCGCCATGACATAGTCGTAATAGCGGAACTGCCCGCCCGCGATCTGACCGGCGTTGATCCGTGCCGGTTGCGTCCCCTCGCTCATCGCCGTCCCCCTTGCGCTGCGGGGCCGGACTATGATCGCGGTTTCCCGCCCGCGCAATCCGCGCTAACGAACCTGCGTGCGCCCGTAGCTCAGTTGGATAGAGCGCGAGCCTTCTAAGCTTGAGGCCGCTGGTTCGAATCCAGCCGGGCGCACCATTTTCCCGAGTCTACCGAGTAACTTAGCCGCTCCTGAATTGGCGGGGCAAAGCCCGTGGTAACGCTGGGGTAACTCGGGGTGGTTTGCTAGGCTGGGTGGGAGCAGTGGGTTCGCAGTGGTTGCATCCGTCGTGTGACTGGCTTGCGTATGGCGACCTGACAGGCAGTGAACGATTTGCCGCCGCGTCGAGTTTGCCGCTCGACTGACGTATACCGCTGGAAAAGCAGCGGTGCTGAGCGTTCGCAAATCGTTTGAACGCTTGTTACGGATGGGGGCGGTAGTGCCGGATTCGCAGTGTTATTTCTCAGTTTCGCTGAATGCCTTCACTAACTGTTGATGCCAGCCGAGGAATATTTTATCCAATCGAGAATGTTCTGATGAGGGATCGATGGATATGATGCTGACACGCCGCGATCTTTGCCGCTCCGGCACCGCGCTGGCGGCTGCAGGGTTATCGGCGCCTGCCGACGCTGGCCGTACGCGGCTCGCAGACGGGATCGATAGTTTCACTGCCCAGCTGGAGGCAGCACGGGTAGCCGCCAAGGTAACGGGCGCATCCTTCGCCTATTGGGACGGCAAACAACTGCACACCGCCGTATCGGGGATGCGCAACAGCGTGACCGCCGATCCCGTCACGCCAGATACGTTGATGCATGTCGGATCGATCACCAAGATCGCGAATACAGCCCTGCTGATGCAGTTGGTCGACGAGGGCAAAATCGCGCTGGAAGACCCGCTGCTCAAGCATCTTCCAGATTTCCGGTTGCGGGACATGGCGGCGGCGAAACACATTAGCTGTGGCATGCTGGTCAACCATAGCAGCGGCATTGATGGGTCATGGTTGCCGGAATATGGCCCGGATCAGGAGCGCATTGTCGACACCATCGAACGGTGCGCAACATTGGGGCAGTTGTTCCCGCCAGGCCAGGAAACATCCTACAACAATGTCGCGACGGTCATTTCCGGCTATCTCGTGCAACGCTTGCGCGGCAAGAGCTGGTACACGCTGGTCAAGACCATGCTCTACGAACCGCTGGACATGCGCCATGCGCTGGTCGATCCGCTGGAAGCACCGCGATTTCGCGTTAGCGTCGGCGATCTCACCAATGCCGCGACCGGCCAGCGCGTGCAGACCACGCGACCCTTCCTTGCGGCCAGTTTCGCGCCTGCCGGCTCGACTCAGATGACCTCGGCTGCCGACACGGTCACGCTGGCGCGCGCGCTGATCGGTGGCGGCATCGGGTCCAACGGTCGCCGCATCCTGACGGCCGCCTCGGCAAGCCGCATGATGCAGGAATCCGCCGCATTCGTACCGATCGGTGGCTGGGGGGAGAAGGTCGGACTGGGCTGGATGATCCTGCCCGGTGGCGTGCTTAGCCATGGTGGCAGTGGCCCCGGCGTGCGATCGAAGGTCTACGCCCATCCTGCCAGCGGCCGAGTCGCCGTGCTGCTGACCAACAGCGACAAGGGCAACAATCTGATCTCAGCGTTCCTCGATCCAATCGTCGAAGCCTGGACCGGGATAAAAGTGGGCGAGCCGTCGATCGACAGCCAGCCGGTCGATCCCCGTCCGATCGATGCCGGCCGCTATATTGGCGTCTATGAGGATGTCGCCGACCGCTATGCGGTGACACAGGACGCGGGCGGGCTGTTCCTGCGGACCGACGACAAGTTCCTGACCTATGATAACTCCAGTACCCAAAGCCCACCGATCCGGCTGGAGTCGATTGGCAACGATTCGTTCAAGGGCAGGGCGAGCACTGCGGCAGCGGCCGACCGGCTGATCCGATTCATTCGGCCGGATGGCGACGGCAAGATGCGCTTCCTGTCGAGTTGGGGTCGGCTGATGGCGCGGACCGACTGAAATCTGACAATCGGAGCGGGTCCGTGCCGACGCCAAATTCCGCCGCGCTGCACCATCTTGCGATTGGATACAATATCCTGTATGTCGATTCGAGTTCTAGTTGGGGGGATCGAATCATGGCTGGATTGCTTTCCGATCGTTATGGAACTTCGATGACGGCGTTGGTGTGCGCCTGTCTGTTTGCTGGGTCGGGCGCGGCGCGCGGGCAGGAGGCTAGTCTTCCCGAAGACGAAATCGTCGTTACCGGGCAATACCAGTTCCTTGACGTCGATACCCGAGGCACGACCAATTTGCCGCTGCCGATCGAGGACGTGCCGCAATCGATCAGCCTGGTGAGCGAAGATTTCATCAAGGCGGCCAATTTGCGCACGCTCGGCGATATCGGTGCCTATACGCCCGGTGCGATCAACGCGGGCAATCCCACCAACAACGGTACGGTCATCAAGCTGCGCGGTTTCAGCGCCGGTCGAGCGATCGACGGAATCAATGCAATCGCCACCTATGTCTCGTACGAACCCGATTTCGCGATATTCGAGCGGCTGGAGATCGTGCAGGGGCCATCGTCGGTGGTGTATGGAATCTCCAGCCCCGGCGGCCTCGTCAACTATGCGACCAAGAGCGCGCGGGCGAACACGCCAAGCTATCTGCTGGTGAAGAGCGGTTCGTGGAAGGCGATCCGGGTCGAAGGACAGGTCGCCGGAGCGCTGGACAAAGACGGCAATGTCCGCGCGATCGGGCTGGTGGTGCACGACGGCGCGGAAAGCTTCATCGATGAACTCTCGCGTTCGAAAACCGTGATTTATGGCGGTCTTGACGTTGATTTCAGCGATACGTTCAGCGGCTTTGTCCACGCCGGCTACGAGAAGTATCGGCGCACGTCGTTCGACGGCATTCCAGTCTATGCCAATGGCGTCCCCGCCGCGGTTCCACGTTCTTTCTTTCTTGGTTCACGCGATATTTCGACGACCAGCCGCACCACCTATGCCACGTCGAATCTCCGCTGGGCGCCAAGCGAGGATTTCGAACTGACGCTGAAGGGCAATTATGAGGATGCGCGCCAGTCCGGGGCCGCCGCCTATGCCTATAATCTGCTCGCCAATGGCGACGCGCGCTTTCAGGTCAATCGGCGCTCCGCCGTCAGGACGGTCAACTACGGCATCGGCGCGTCGGCCATCTATAAGCTCGACAGCCTCGGTCTGGCCGAAAGCTTTATCTCGCTCGCCGCACTCTACCAGGACAGCGACCAAAAGACGACGACGCGCTCGCCCGCCGGCACCGGCACGATCAACATCTTCGATACGACCGAGAATATCAGGCTGGCGTTCAACAATCGGCTGAACCTGCCGCTCAACCCATTCGCGTCGTTCATTCGCACCCAGACGATGACGCTGGCGGGACAGGCGGTGATCAAGCCGGTCGACGCGATCACGCTGCTGATCGGCGCGTCCTACTCGAAGCCGGACGCCAAGCGGACCACCAACGGCGCGGTCCAGATCTATGACGTGCCCGGACAGGTCAGCCTGCGCGCGGGCCTTACCTATGAAGTGGCGCCCAGCACCAACGTCTATGTCTCGTACAGCGAATCGTTCAGCCCGCAGCCGCGCCTGATGGTCAATCAGGACGTCCTGCCGCCGCTGAGCGGAGAGCAGTGGGAGGTCGGGATCAAGTCACGCACGCTGGACGGACGATTGTTGCTGACAGCCGCCGCCTATCACATCGTGCAAACCAACTTCTCCGCGTTCGACCGCAACGTCAGCGGCATCGATTATTACCGGCCGGTCGGTGAAGTGCGGCACCAGGGTTTTGAGGTAAAGGCACTCGGCGAATTGGGCGGCGGGTTTCAGATCAATGCTGGCTACGCCTATCTCGACGCCCGCGTAAACCGGGACACCAATGCCGCAGCGGTCGGCCAGCGCGCGCTGTACCTGCCGAAAAACACTTTCAGCGCCTTTGGCATATACTCGGCGAACCAGGGTAGCCTGGCCGGGCTGTCGATTGGCGGCGGTGTGCGCTATGTCGATGCGGTGCGAACGTCCTACACCGGGGCGTCGATCGATATTCCGGGCTACACGGTTGTCGACGCCAGCCTGGGTTATGACATCGACGACTGGTCCCTGCAGCTCAACATAGAGAACATCTTCGACAAGACCTATTACATCAATAACTACCAGACGTTGCTCTATGGCAATATGGCCGGCAATCCGGCCAATTTCTCGCTAAGTGTGACGCGGCGCTTCTAGCGCATGATGGACGGGGCGGCATCCGGTTGCCGTCCCGCCCGGCGCATCGTCACGATGCGGCGTAGCCGAGCATCGCCTTCACCTCGGTAAATTCGTCAAAGCCGAAATCGCCCCATTCTCGACCATTGCCACTCATCTTGTAGCCGCCAAAGGGGGAGAACAGGTCGCCACCCGCGCCGTTGATCCCGACGCGCCCGGCCCGCAACCGCGACGCCACCTCGCGCACCGAATCCGGGTTGCCGCCCCACACCGCCGCCGCCAGTCCATAGTCGGTGTCGTTGGCGATGCGCACCGCATCGTCCACCGTTTCATAGCCCAGGATCGCCAGCACGGGGCCGAATATCTCTTCACGTGCGATCGTCATGTCGCTGGTGACATCCGCAAAGACGGTCGGTTTGACGAAGTATCCGTGTGCAAGACCCTCGGGGCGGCCCGGCCCGCCGGCGACGAGCGTGGCCCCTTCGGAGATGCCCTTGCTGATCAAACCCTGGATGTGGTTCCACTGAACCGCCGACACGACCGGACCGATCGTGGTGTCATCCTGGGGAAGGCCGACGGAGACCGCTTTTGCCGCGTCGCGGGCGAGCGCCGCCACTTCCTCCATGCGGTCGGCGGGGACGATCAGGCGGCTCAGCGCGTTGCACGACTGGCCGGTATTCGCCATCAACTGGCGGACATTAGCGGCGACCGCCTTGGGGAAATCGGCGTCTGGCAGCAGGATGTTGGGGGATTTGCCGCCCAGCTCCTGGGCGACGCGCTTGACTGTGGGTGCCGCAGCCATCGCCACCGCTACCCCTGCCCGGGTCGATCCGGTGAAGGACACCATGTCGATCCCACGGTGTGCGGCAATTGCCGCACCCGTCGCCGCGCCACCATTGACCAGATTGAAGACCCCCGGCGGAACCCCCGCCGTGTCCAGCACCTCGGCAAAGATGCAGGCCGAGAAGGGCGAGATTTCCGACGGCTTCAGGATCATGGTGCAACCGGTCGCCAGTGCCGGGGCGACCTTGCACGCGATCTGATTCATCGGCCAGTTCCAGGGCGTGATCAGGCCGCACACGCCGATCGGCTCGCGCATGAGCATGGTCGTGCCGCGCGGCTGCTCGAACTCGTAGCGTTCGAGCACGGCGATCGCCGTTTCGAGATGGGCGAAGCCGCTCTTGACCTGTCCGGTCCGCGCCAACGTCAGCGGGGCGCCGATCTCGGCCATGATCGCATCGGCAATGTCCGCTTCCCGACGACGATATTCCGCAACGATCCGGCGCAGGATATCAAGCCGCTCCGCCCGACTGGTGCGCGACCACGTCGCAAAGGCGTGTCGTGCGACCTCGACCGCACGATCGACATCGGCGTCGCCGCCCGCTGCAACTTGGCCAATGGGCTGCTCGGTCGCCGGGTCGATCACATCGATCCGGGCTTCGCTGACCGAATCAACCCATGCGCCATCGATGTAGAATTTCAGATAATCGCGCATGGCAGGCTCCGTGGAGATTTGATGAAATTACGCGGCGTTCGCCGCTTTCCGACGGTCGCGCCGAGCGGAATTGAGCATCGCCAGCGCGGCATAGGTCACGACGATCACCACCAGCCAGCGCAGCCAGTCGAGCGGCAGCGACTTGACGATGTAAGCCGCGACCAGCACGCCAAAGATGCCGCCAAGCGTCAGCCCCAATGCGCCGCACAGGTTGTAACGACCGCTCGCGATGAAGCGCACGCCGCCGACCGGCATCAGGAAGGCGCATGACCCCATCATGATCGGAAATGCGACGATCGGGCTCATGCCAAGCAGACTGACCAGGATCAGGCACGGTGCGTAGAGGCCGATGCCGAGCATCATCAGCGCCCCAAGCCCGAAACTGGCAGCGATCGCGAAAATTAGTTTCGCGCCGGACAAACCCTCCGCCGTGCCGCCACCCGGCATCGCCCCGAGCAACGCGGCGAGGAAGAGTGCCGCCGCAAGCAACAATGCGATTCCCATGCCGAGCTGGATCGCGCGGCGCGGGAGGCGTGAGACGAAGCCGCCGCCGAGCCACGCACCCGCAGTCGCCGCGCCGATCATGCCGATCAGCGTGACCGGATCGACCGACACGGTGGCGATGAAGATCAGCGCCATTGCCACCGTCGGCAACGCGTGACCCACATTCAGGGTGCCCGGGATCTGTTCGTCCGGCACGCGGTCCAGCAACTTGTATGCTGCAGTGGTGGATGCGAACGAACTGATGCCAAGCGTGTCGAAGAAGTTGGTGACGAAACCGATCAGCGTGTCGATCCAGCCAAGCACGGGCACGTCATGCGTGTGGCTGCGCTCGATCGTCCACCATCGCGCCGCAAAGCCCAGCGCCAACAGCACCAATGCGACCAGGATCGCCGTCGTGATCAGCGTGACGCTCATTTCGCCGCGCATGCCTGCAACGCGCGCAGCCGGATCGGCGCGGTTTCGGGCAGCATGCGGATGGCGATCAGGCCAACCACCGCGCCGCAGATCATGTACCATGCCGGCGTCATCGGATTGCCGGTCATGCGGGTGATCCAGGCGACCAGAAACTGCGCCGATCCGCCGAAGATCGATACGGCGCAGGCATAGATGAGGGACAGGGCGGCGGACCGCACGCGATGCGGTAGCGCTTCGGTGATCGCGACGAAAAACACCGACGATGCCAGGGTCGAGGCACAGGCCAGCACGCCACAAGCCAGATACAGCGCACCGGCCGAACGCTGGCTTTCAAGCAGCGCAAAGCACGGAAATACTGCGATGACGAGAAACGTCCAGGGCAGCGCCATCACGCGCTTGCGGCCAAAGCGATCCGACAGCCAGCCGCCCAGCGGATCACAGAACACGCCGCACAGTCCGATCACGACGGTCGCGCCGAATGCAACGGTCGTCGCCATGCCAAGCGTCGAACTGGCGTAGGTCGTCATATATTTGAGCAGATAGTTTGTCGTGGTTGCGGCCGCAATCAGGCAGAAGCCGGCGATCGCCGCGCGCCAGTAATTCGGGATGTGCGGCGGCGGCGCCCCGCTTTCGAGTGGAACTAGCGTCTCGTTGAGCGTCCGGCGGAGGATCAGCCCCACCGGGATGATCACCGCGCCTGCTAATAGGGCAACGCGCCAGCCCCAGCTATCAAGCTCAGCGGCATCAAGCGTGCTGGCGAGGATCAGCCCGAGCATGCCCGCCGTCAGCGACGCAATGTCCGCGCTCATCGCCTGGAACGACACATAAAGGCCACGCCGGTCGGGCGGCGCCGCTTCCATCAGGAATGCCGTGCTCGCGCCGACCTCGCCGCCGATTGCGAACCCCTGAAGCAACCGCATCGCGACCACCAATATCGGTGCGGCGACACCGATTGCGGCATAGGGCGGGATCAACGGCAAGCCCACCGAAGCGAAGCCCATCAATCCGAACGACACCAGCATGGCAGGCTTGCGCCCGACGCGATCGGCGAAGCGCCCAAGGATCAGCGCACCGAGCGGGCGGGTGAAGAAGCCCACACCAAAGGTCGCCAGCGATGCAAGCAGGCTGACGCCCGGCGTTTCGGAGGGAAAGAAGGTGCGGCCGATCTGCGCGGCGAAATAGGCGTAGGCGACGAAATCATAGAACTCGATCGCATTGCCGACGCACACCCCCGCGATCTGCTTGCGTGAAATGGCGGGAGTGGCCGGATCTGCCGTTGCGCCCGTTACGTCGTTGCGATCAGCCACCCCAGACCCTTTCATAAACGCGCAGCCAGTTTTCACCGAGCAACTTCTGCAATTCCGCCGCCGTCCATCCGCGTTGCCGCAGACCGTCGATCACGTTGGGCAGCTGGCCGATATTCTCGAACCCATGGACGTAGAACCACGGACGTTCAGGGCTGTAAATTTGGGCCGGCATCATCTCCAGATCGGCAGCGGACGCCATGCCAGGCGTATTGCGGCCTTCAAGGAAATCGGGGCCAAGCCCGATATGATCGACGCCGATCAGCCGTTTGAGATAATCATATTGGTCGAGATGCCGTTCCAGCCGCGCCTGGGGCGATCGCGGCACCGCTGCGTCGCGCGCCGTGCGAACGTGAAAGTCGCTGAACGCGGTCACCCCGACCACGCCGCCGGTGCGGGCGATCGCTTCCAGCAGCCGATTGCTTGAGTTGCGCGCGTTATCGTTGAGCGCGCGAACGTTGGTATGTGTGCAGGCCACCGGCACCCCGGCCGACATGGCGATGGCATCGAATGATGTCTGTTCACCGGTATGACCGCCCACATCGAGGACAATGCACAAACGGTGGATTTCCTCGACCAGCCGTCGTCCGGCTCGGGTCAACGGGATTTGCGGATCAAGGCTGCCCCCGCCGAATGCATTGGCGGCGTTATAGGCAATCCCACAGATGCGCAGACCGAGTTCGTGATACGTCCGCAAATTGCCGGGGACACCGTCGCCGTTGACGATCAACGCTGCGGCCGATTGCCAGCCGGAAATATGTGCGATCCGGCCCTGTGCGTAAATATCGTGGATTTCCCGGACACTGCGCGCAGCAGAGATGCGGGTTTTATGCGTGTCGAGCAGGTTGAACAGCCGGGCCAAGCCTTCGATCGATGACGGCACGCTTTGATGCCAGCAGTCGACACCGCCCGCCTGCAGCATGTCGAGATAGGCAGGGGTCAGCGCGGAGGGATCGAGTCCGTTGACCACCAGATGCGCGCGTCGTGCGCCGGTCTTGGCCGCCTGAACCGCTCCGGTTCGCCCAGTCGCAGGGGCGCTGGGTAGCCCGCCCGATCCTGCGAGGACGCCGCCCGCGGCAATGCTGCGAAGCATGTCGCGCCGACGGATATTGCGCATGTGTCTAACCCTTTAAGACGGTCACCGGCTCGCGGAATTCAATAAAAGACGCTAGATTGGATAAAAAAACAAGCCGAAATGTGGACGTGCTTCGACCTTCCTTGTTGTCGCTTCCGTTCACTCTCGACGGGCTAAATGCACGTTCCGCCTGTTGCAAGCAGGTCTCACTTCCTCACAATCGGTGCATCGTGACCGTCCCATCAGATTCAGGGTTGCAATTGGATAAAATGTCCTAAACAACAGCGAGGGGCTACTATTGGGGGTTGCCCAAACAAGGACAGGCAAAAATGCTTTCCATCCTTCATCGCCGACTTCTGAATTCGGTTGCCGTCACCGCCGTTACGATGGTCTCGGTTTGCACTAGCGCGCATGCACAGCAAGCGGACGCGGCCGATGACGGCGAAATCATCGTCACCGCGACCCGGCGCGCGACCGCCATTCAGGACGCACCGATCAACATTGCCGCCGTAACCGGCGCGCAGATCGAGCGCGAGGGGCTGAGCACGCTATCGGAAGCGGTGCGCGCTGTCCCGGGAATCACCATTCTCGATCAGGGACCGCGCGGTGGCAGCCAGATCATCGTCCGCGGGCTCAACGCCGCGCCGCTCAACAACAATGACAACAGCAACGACGGTGGCGGCACCGTCGCTACCTATGTCGGCGACACCCCGATCTTCGTCGAGCTGAAGCTCAACGACATGGAACGGATCGAAGTGCTGCTCGGGCCGCAGGGCACGCTGTACGGGGCGGGAACGCTGGGCGGCGCGATTCGCTATATTCCGAGACGCCCCAGCTTTACCGAACGCACGCTGGAATTCCGGGGCGATACCTATCGCTACAGCGCGGCAAATAGCTGGAGCGTCGATGGCGGGGTCACGATCAACCTGCCGATCAGCAGCACGTTTGCCATCCGCGCCTCGGCCGACCGGCTTGCGGATTCGGGTTTCATCGACCAGCCTTTGGTCTTGCTGCGGCCGGGCGCATCCCTGCCGAACGCGTTGGGCACACCTGCCGCTCGCGCTGCGAACTTCAGCCGGGAACGCGACGTCAATTATGAGAATACGTGGTCCGGCCGTGTTGCCGCACGCTGGATGCCCACGAACGGAATCGATCTGAACCTCACTTATTACTTTCAGTTCCAAGATGTCGGTGGACGTCAGTCGTCGTCGCGCGGCGTGACGAATCTGCCGGTGGCATTCGGCGCGTATGAATCGGCGTTGCGTGTGGTGGAGCCGTCAAAGCGGGACAACCAGCTCGTCGCATTGGAGGGCACGTTCGATCTCGGCTTTGCAGAGCTGACCTCCGCCTCCAGCTATTCCTATTATCGCCAGCGCAGCCAGCGCGATCAGACCGACCTCGCGATCGAACTCGGCTTTGGCTATGAATTCTTCCCAGGGCTGGTGGACTTCACTGACGAGCGCATCACGGAAGAGCGGATCAATCAGGAAGTTCGCCTGGTATCGCAGAGTGATGGCCCCTTCAGCTGGACCATTGGCGGGTTCTATAACCAGCTGAAACGACGGGTCGACTATACCGAGTACACGCCCGGCCTGCATGAATTCTTCAACTATGGCATCGGGGACGACCGCGACTACATCTCGATCGATCTTAGCGATCGAACCGAATATGCGGCCTTCGGCGAACTCTCCTATCAACTGACCGATGCGTGGCAGGTAACGGTCGGCGGCCGCTACTATAATTATGATCTACGTCTGCAATCGGCCGCCACATTCCCACCCTTCCCTGCAGGCGGTCCGGTATTCACTTTCACGCCTGGCGGGCAAAAGGATGACGGGGTGCTCGGCAAGTTCAACACCTCCTACCGCTTTTCGCCCGAAGTGCTCGCCTATGCCACGGTAAGCCAGGGCTATCGCGGCGGCAGCTCGAACGGCCTCTTCCCCTGCCCGGTTCCGCTGACGCCGACCACCTTCGTGTGCGGGCAGCCCAACGAACTGTTCTACACGCCCGACACGACGACCAACTATGAACTGGGCATCAAGACCCAGTTTCTCGACAACCGGGTCAGCTTCAATGCCGCCGTCTATTATATCGACTGGAAAGACGTGCAGATCTCGTCTTCGACGCAGGTCGGCGCGGTCGGCATCACGGTCAATGGCGCGGGAGCATCCAGCAAGGGTGTCGAACTCAGCCTCGATGCGCAGATTATGCAAGGGCTGCGCCTTCAGGGCAGCTACACCTATACTGACGCGCAGCTGGACGAATTCTCCAACGACCTGATCCGCACGATCGTGCCGCCCGGCTTCCGGGGCGTCTATGTCGATGGGCAGGCTGGCGACCGGCTGCCCGGATCGGCCAAGCATCGCGGCAGCGTGGGGCTGTCCTATGACACGCCGGTCAGCAGCGGGATCGATCTCGATCTTGGCTGGAGCACTATTTTCACCGGCGATATCCTGAGCAGCACGGGCGGGCGCGGGGGCAGCTATACCCTGCCCGCTTATTCGATCAGCTATGCACGTGCCGGGCTGATCGATCGCGACGCGGGCTGGTCGGTGACGCTTTATGCCAACAATGTCTTCGATCAGTTCGCAGAAGTCAGCACGCGCGGCACGCCGCTGTACAACCAGACCGTGGTGGCGGCCGGCAACCCGGTCTATAACCGTCGTTTCTCGACCGGCGTATTGCCGCCGCGTCGGATCGGTCTGCGCTTCACCAAGACGTTCTGACCGGGTTGCGGGCGAGCGGTCGGGTTGCAGCGCGACCGCTCGCCTGCCACAGATTTAGTGGTCAGAGGGGCCTGGATTTGATCAAGCGCTGGCTGACGATTGGACTGGCCCTATTGGCATTGTCGGCGGTGACGGCGGCAATGTTTGCCCCTTTCGTTTACGCCGAACTGGTGCCTTATCGTTTCGGCTATTTCCCGCTGGGAAAAGCGCCGGTGAAGCTGGCGGCCGGGCGCATGGTTGATGACTATTTCGCCGTACAGGATTTGGGTGGTGGTACCTATGCGATCGGCGAGCCGCGTTACTATCAGGCGAATTATTCCTATCTGATCGTCGGCAGCGAACGTGCCCTGTTGTTCGATGCCGGGTCGGGAAGCCGCAACATGCGACCGCTGGTCGAGCGGTTGGCGCGCGTGCCGGTGACGGTGCTGCCATCGCATCTTCACTTCGACCATCTGGGCGGCATCGCGGCGTTCGATCGTATCGCGATGCTCGACAACGACGCGGTGCGTGCCCAAGTCCATGATGGCGTACTCAAGCCCGATCGCTATGCGTTTCTTGGCATGTTCGATGGCAAGGCGCCACCCGCCGTCAAAATTGCCGAATGGATCAAGCCCGAAACCAGGATCGATTTGGGCGATCGCGTCGTCACCATCCTCTCGACGCCGGGCCATACCCCGCATTCCGCCGCGATCCTCGACGAACGCGCGGGGTGGCTGTTCACCGGCGACTTCATCTACCCGACCATGCTTTACGCGTTTCTTCCGGGTGCCAGCATGTCGGATTATCGCCGCACGGCGCAGCATCTGATCAAACGCCTGCCCGAGCGCACGGTTCTGTGGACGGCACATTGCTGTCGCCGCGGGGAGGGATTTTCCGCGCCGCGCCTTGCGATGCACGACCTGCGCGCGCTCGACCGCGCCCTTGCCCGACGCGAGGCCGGAGAGGTCGCTTATGACGGCTTTTTTCCACGCCGTTACCCCGTCAACGATCAGATGGTGCTCGGCACGGGCTTTTCCTGGAACAACCGCTAGCCGCGATCAGCCAAACCGATCGATACGATAGGGTGCGGCGGGAATGACGGTCGCTTCCCCGCCCATGCACTGCGCCAGCAACTGCGCGGATATCGCGGCTTGCGTCACGCCGAGATGTTGATGTCCAAACGCATAGCCGATCGCTGGTGCCCGCTTCAGCCGACCGATCGCGGGCAACGAGTCGGGCAGCGACGGACGACTGCCCAACCATCGCGACGCGCCCTCGCCCGACAGCGGTATATCGAAATAACGGCTGGCAAGGCGGATCAGCCGGTCGGCGCGGGACCAGTCCGGTGACGCGCTCTGCGCCGCGAACTCGACCGTTCCCGCCAACCGCAGCATGCCGCCCATTGGGGTAGCAACGCAGGATTCGCGTTGAAACGTAACCGGCCTATTCAGCCGCTCACCGCTATCCGACAGCATCAAATGATAGCCTCGCTCGGCCTGTAGCGGAACGACCGCACCAAGCGGCGCCAGCAACTTGCCGGACTCCATCCCGGCGGTGATCCAGATCTGATCCGCCGTGCGACTGGCAATGTCGGTGACCACGGTCCCGCCCCGCCCGTCTGCTAGAACCGTTAGCGCGGTTTCCCGGACGATCGTACCGCCGCGGGCTGAGAAATACTGGCATAATGCCTGCGACACGCGAAGCGGATCGCCGACATCGGCGTCGCTTTCATGCAAGAGTCCCCCAAGGACGTCCTGGCCGATTGCGGGCTCCAGCTCACGCAACGCCTTGTGATCGAGCAGACGTGCCGGAAATCCATAGCGCGCAAGCCGATCGCGAATGCCGACCAGTTCCGCCAGATCGGTTTGCTCACGCACCAGACGGATCATGCCGCGTTCTCGCAGCAGGTCCACAGCGCCGCAATCCGCCAGCAGATTACGCCATGCAGTTACCGCATTCCCGTTCAGCGCGGTCAGCCCTGCGATGATTGCGTCCTGACGAACGCGCGACAAGGATGTGGCAGCGCGTAGCATCCACGGCAGCACGCGCGACGCGTCGGCAACGCGGATCACCGCCGGGGCATCGCGGCTGAGCAGCATGCGCGGCAGCATTCGCAGCCGGTCCGGCGTGATCAGCGGAAAAATCTCCGACACGGCAAGGATGCCTGCATTGCCGAACGAACATTGACGGCCGGGCTCGTCACGCTCGATCAGCGTCACCGCATGGCCGCGCCGCTGCGCTTCAACCGCGCACGCCAGACCGACAATGCCGCCGCCTACCACCAGCGTGGCGGGATCAGCCACCGGCGGTTTCCCACACCATTTGCGCGGCGATCAGATCCGACATCGCACTGCCAACGCTCTTGAACACAGTTATTTCGCGCGCATCGACCCGACCCGCACCGCCAAGCAGCACCGCCAGATCACCCAGAATTGCCGACGGGTCGATCACCCCTCGCTCGATGGGCGAACGCAGGTCACCTGCCTCGGCCAACACGCCCTCACGCGTATCGACATAGATGCTGCCGCGCAGCATGCCGACGTCGTCAATCTCGCGCATGTCAGGCCGATAGCCCCCCACCAGATCGACATGCGTGCCTTCGCGCAGCCATTCGCCACGTATAAGCGGGTCGCGCGAGCGGGTCGCCGCGGTCACGACATCGGCGTTTCGCATTGCCGGTTCGAGGTCATCGACGCCTTGGATATGCAGCCCGGGGAGCCGTGATTTGACCGCCTCGACACACGCCGCTGTCCGATCGCCCCGACGCCCCCAGATCGCGATGGACTCCAGCGGGAGCACCGCCGCATGCGCCTCTGCAAGATAGGGCGCAATATGCCCGGTACCCAAAAGCAGCAGGGTTGCGGCATCGCTGCGCGCCAGTCTGCGGGAGGCGATTGCCGACACTGCCGCCGTGCGCCGAGCGGTCAGTTCGCCCGCGTCCATCGTAGCAAGCGCTGCGCCGGTCGTCGCGTCGAACAGGGCGAACAAACCGCCATTGATGGGCCTGTTCTCGATCGTGTTGGCGGGCACGACCGTCAGCATCTTGATACCCGCGAATCGGTCCGAAACCGCAGGCATGATCAGCAACTCGCGCCCGTGATCGCCTCCGATCGCCATGCGCAACGGCGCATTGATTGGGATCGTGAGTCCGCTCTCCATATAATCGATCAATCGATCAAGCGGCAGCGCCGCCGCGACCGCTGCATCGTTGAACATCTGCGGAATCATGATGCCGCGATCCCGGACAGACGCGTGGTCAGATCGCATTTATTAAAACTCCGCCGGGCAAAATTCTTCATGTCGATGGCGAGGTTATCTATTTTGGATACAAAATCCAATCTAAACTTTGGCGACAATATGCTGTCGACGCGCCGATTGGATGCGCCGTTTTGGCGACGTCTATGCGTGCTGCTGATCGAGCATTTTTGTCAGGTCATCGCGCGTTCGCTGAATATGGTCGCGAGTGAGTGCCACCGCCTGGTTCACCTGACCCTTGCTCCACAGGTTGAACAGGCCGGAATGGTCCTCCTCCGCCATCGTCACGCCGTCGCCGAACGTCAGAATCATCCGCGTATAGCGATCAGAATTCACCAGGAGGCCCCGCACGATATCCAGCGTCTTTGTCCGCCCCGATGGCGTATAGAGCGCGTTGTGAAACCGGCGGTTGAGATCGCCCCAACTGTTGACATCGGCATTCGCCAACGCTGCATTATATTCGCGCAGGATCATGTCGGCATCGGCAATGTCTTCGGGCTTCAGGTGAGGGATCGCGTAGCGGATCAGTTCCGGCTCGAGCATCAGACGCAGGTCGAACAGCTCCTCGATTTCGTCGCGCGACAGACCGGTGACGACATAGCCGCGATGCGGATAACTGGCGACCAGCCCCTCACTCTCTAGGCGCGACAACGCCTCGCGGACCGGAATTCGGCTTGTGCCCATCTGCTCGGCCAGTGCATCCTGCCGCAGCGGTGCGCCGTCCTCGATCTCGCCCGACAGAATAAGATAGCGGATGCGATCCGTTACAGCATCGGCAATCTTGATACGCGGCACAGCGCCGGAGGCACCGTCAAGGGTCATTGTCTCCACGTGTTTCTCTCTATCGCCAGCGATAAAATCTCTCCTAGCCGATGGAGGCGATTGGATAAAGTCTCAGATTCACGTCGCATAGCGCCATACTTGCTCGAGCGCTGCAAATGGCCGTTTGCTGACGCATAGCCAGGAAACCTGCCGCATATCTGTCCAGCTCTTTGAAGCAATTGTGGCCAGCCCCGAGGTCGAGGGCTCACTTGGGCATATCGTTGCTCCCAGTTCACGTTCGACAAGCAAGGTGAGCACGGTGGTACTTACGACGTCCATCCTCACCTTCGTTTGCGGCCAGAAGTCATGAGGTCGGGCTTCGGCGGCGGCTTCCACCCTGGCGGAGGCACGGGCCGCTGCCGGCTCGTGCCGAGCCCCATGGCGCCCGGCTGCTGGCGAACCAAACCCGACGTGTCGGCCTGCGCGACCTCTGCAGCACTCGCTCCGCCTCGCATCAGATTGATGCGGTCACGAATGCGCCGCGCCTCCTCGAAATCGAGAGCGCTCGACGCAGCGTCCATCTTTCGTTGGAGATCCTTGATTATGTCGGTCATCACCCCTCAACGCGCCGCTGCCACTTTGGCCTCATTGCGCCCAGCTTCAGACATACGATCTGAGCCGGAATCGCGAAAAGCATACTGTCAGCTTTCAGGCGCGTGTGGCGCACACGCGAGCGGCCGGTATGGGGCGCCTAGCTGACATTGGGAGCAATCGGTGTCTCGACCAGCTCAACAATCTAGACAGCGTGCTTTACCCACCCACGCACCTTGGCAGCTTCTTCTGTTGCGGTGCGCTTCTGCCGGGCCTCGGCAAGCGACTTTGCATGACCCCAGAATACATCCGTCTTCCCATTCTGAAGCACGGCAAAGATGCGCCAATAATGCGTGGAGGGTTCGGCCGTCGGGCCGATGGTTTTCACATAGCCGTCGGGCAGTGTCGCCGTCAGATGCCGTCGCTTCTTCGCCATGGCTTTCGTTAGCAGGTGATGGAGCCGTCGCTAACCCGATCTGCCCGCGCATCTTGCGCACCGGATTGGCAAGGCCATGTTGCGGTCAGACAATGCTCGGACGAAAGATGACCAAGATCGTAGATGGCGCAAGCCTACAGCCGCTTACGGGCGGGGCGCCAACGAAGCTGGTTCTACTTTTGCACGGTTGTGGCTCAAACGGGGCTGACCTGATCTCACTTGCACCGCGCTGGCAACACGCCTTGCCGGACGCGCTGTTCCTTGCGCCCAACGCGCCACAACGACTGGGCATGGGACCGAGCTATCAATGGTGGCCGCTCACGGCGTTCGATCCGTCGGCACTTGCCGCCGGCGCGCTGGCGGCGGCGCCCGCGGTTAATGACCTGATCAACCGGAAGCTCGAGCAATACGGCCTGACCGAGCGTGAGGTGGCGATTGTCGGGTTCAGCCAGGCACGATGATGGCGCTGCACGTTGGTTTACGTCGCAAGCAGCGGGTCGCCGCAATCGTCGGCTATTCGGGCATGCTAACGGGCGTTGCCGGTCTGGCGCGGGAGATCGAGAGCAAGCCGCCGGTTCTTCTTATCCACGGCTCCGCCTCGTCGTCCTCACTGAACGGAATTTCGATATGCTTTTCAAACATGACGCCTCCTATCCCGCAGCACGAGCGTGCGCGGACTGAATAAGGGGTGCGGCTCAGCCGGATTGCTCCGGCGTTGCCGCACTAGGTTGTGGGCGGTTAGCGGTCCGGCTGATTGCCGTTGTCTCGCTGGTTTCGTCTTATGGTTGCGCCCGGGCGCTGCCTTGCCGGTGGATCGATTGCAGCCCCGCCTGATCGAGGCATTTGCGCAACACCTTGCGGGGGTTCAGGGCCGTCCGCTTGATATCGCGTTAGCTTTCGCCGTCAACGCACGGTCAAAATAGACAGCTTGACCGTCCGTCTACCCCCGCAACCCGTAAGTTAAATCGTCGCATTCAACTTACCGCCTTCAAGCGCTGAATAGTGGTCGGCCAGCCGCACCAGCGCCTCCCCTTTTGCGTCGAGATAGTTGAGCCGGTCGTACACGGCGTCCAGCTGGTCCACGCTGTGACCGACGATGCGCCGCGCCACCTCCCATGGCACACCTAGCTCCGACAGCTTGGATCGGGTCGTGCGGCGCAGGTCGTGAATCGTGAACCCCTGCACGCCACTTGCTTGGAATCCCGAGAAGGGCTTCCTGCCTTGCGTCGTTGTGAAGACATACCCGTCACAATCGTCGCGGCGGGGCAGTTGCTCTAGCAGCTCCACTGCGGCGGGAGGCAACGGCAGCACGTTGGCGCGGTTGCTCTTCGACCGCGCGGCGGGCAGCGTCCATATATTGCCGGACAACTCGCTCCAACCCATCTGCGCCACCTCGTTGCGGCGAGCACCATTACCCCGCGCTGCACAGCGGGATGGATGCGGTCGAGCATATGGGTGCCACCAGCCGTTTTGGCTATTCGCGCACGATGACGGCGCTGGGCGGCGGCTATCAGGATGTCAACGGTCTGTTCGCGGCGGCGCGGGCGGGGCGTATCCCGATGTTGTTCAGCGCACATGCCCTGCTCGGCGAGAATGACGATTGGCTGCGGGATGCCCGCATCCGCACGCTCTATCCGTCATGGGATTACGCAAGCTCGCGGCCCGCACCAAATTGATGAAGGACACCGACCCCGCCCCCGCGCTCGCCAATCTCAAACGGCAGGTGCAACAGATCCGGGACATCATGGACCGGGGCTGGCACGTCGTCACGGGGACCGACGCGCCGATCGATTTCTCCGGCATCAGCCTGCACCTCAATTTGCGCGGCATGGTTCGATTCGGGGTCAGCCCGTATGAAGCATTGCTCTCCGCCACCCGCCATTCCGGCGCGTTCCTGGGTGAGCCGATCGGCCGGATCGCACCCGGCATGCTCGCCGACCTGATCCTGGTCGAGGGCGATCCGCTCGGACGGATCGAGGATGCGGCGGCGGTCAGGCAGGTGGTCGTCAACGGCGTCGCACATACACCGGAATCGCTGATGGCCCCGTTCGCACAAGTGCCTACTGCGGCCGCCCGAAACGTGATCCTGCCGCCGATCCGCGCCGCCGATCAGCATTATTGGTGGCAGGAAGCATCCTATGTCGAAAGCAGCAGCGGGGCGTGCTGCGCGGGGCATTTCGCCCAAGTTTGAGACTGTCGCAACGTCCGCAGCGGCTTGGCGATGCACATGCCGCATCCAGAAAAATGCTTATCCCCCGCCAATTCCCTGATAACAGACAACCGGCGAGCGACCGGGCCAGTCACGACGGTCGCGCGCACCGATCTTACGCATCAGGATCCTTTCATTGCCTAAAACCCGTCCGCCGATCCGTGTCGCCGCGCTGTATCAGTTCACGCCGTTCGATGACTGTGGGGCAATCCGTGACGGACTCGTTGCAGTCTGCGCCGTGCATGGCGTGAAAGGCACGCTGCTGCTGGCGCATGAAGGCATCAACGGCACGATCGCGGGATCGGACGACGGCATCGAAGCCGTCCTGACGCATGTCCGTGCCCTCCCCGGATGCGCGGCGATCGATGTGAAGGAATCGCGCTCGCGCGTGAAGCCGTTCCTGCGCATGAAAATACGCATCAAGCGTGAGATCGTGACGATGGGTCAGCCCGACATCGATCCGCTGGACGATGTCGGGCATTATGTGTCGCCGCACGACTGGAACGATCTGATCGCCGACCCTCGCACGATCCTGATCGATACGCGTAACGACTATGAAGTGGCGCTGGGCAGCTTCAGCGGCGCGATCGACCCGCACACGCGCAGCTTCCGCGATTTTCCGGACTGGTTTCGCGCCAATCGAGACAAGCTCGCGCCGCCGGGCGAAGCGCCGAAGATCGCGATGTTCTGCACCGGCGGCATCCGCTGCGAAAAATCCACCGCATTCCTGAAGTCGGAGGGGCTGGGCGATGTCTATCATCTGAAAGGCGGCATCCTCGCCTATCTGGAGCAGGTGCCCGAGGCCGAGAGCCGCTGGGAAGGCGAATGTTTCGTGTTCGACGAGCGTGTCTCGGTCGGCCACGGCCTGACCCCCGGCGACAATCAGCTGTGCCGCGCCTGCCGCATGCCGGTTACCCCGGCGCAACGCCAATCGCCGGACTATGTCGAGGGCGTCGCCTGCCCCGCCTGCCACGCCGAGCGCACGGACGAACAGCGCAGCCGCTATGCCGAGCGTCACCGTCAGGCATTACTGGCCGAGGCGCGGGGTGAAACGCATCTCGGCACTGTGTTTTCCGACCCGGATGACTGACCCGATTCTCTACAGCTTTCGCCGCTGCCCCTATGCGATTCGGGCGCGGATGGCGCTGGCGATCAGCGGGGTTTCGCATGAAATCCGCGAGGTGAAGCTACGCGACAAGCCCGCTGCGATGCTCGCCGCGTCGCCCAAGGGAACCGTGCCGGTGCTGGTGCTGCCCGATGGCAGCGTGATCGACGAAAGCATCGATATCATGCGCTGGGCGCTGGGGCGGAACGATCCCGAGACGTGGCTCAATGGCGACGATACCGCCCTGATCGCGGCCAATGACGGCGGATTCAAGCGCCATCTCGACCGCACCAAATATGGCAATCGTTATCCAGACGACGGTGTCGATCACCGCGCCGCGGGGCTGGCGTTCCTTATCATGCTCGAGTCGCGGCTGACCGGGCAGCGCTGGCTGTGCGGCGACCGCCGCTCGCTCACCGACGCCGCGATCATGCCGTTCGTCCGCCAGTTCGCCGCGATCGACCGGGCGTGGTTCGACGCGCAGCCGCTCCCCGCAGTTCAGCACTGGCTCGCCACCCAGATCGCCGCCCCGCTGTTCGTCGGCGTGATGAACGTCCGCCCGCAATGGCAGCCCCCCGCCGCCGCCTGATCGGACAATCGCAGCCACGGGTCGCTCCAACGCAATGTTTATTGCCTATCTATTCGATAGGAATAACATAGCGGACATGGAGCAGTCATATAGGAGATTCGGCCATGTCCATCTTCTCACCGCATGACGTGAGTTCGCCGATCGTGCTGACCGTGCCGGGCCTTGGCGGTTCGGGACCGTCGCACTGGCAGACATTGTGGGAGCAATCGCGTCCCGATACCCGCCGGGTCGAACTCGGCATGTGGAATACCCCGCACCGCAACAGCTGGGTGACAAGGCTGGATCAGGCGATCCGCGAGGTGCAGGCACCGGTGGTGCTGGTCGCGCACAGCCTGGGCTGCCTCGCCGTCGCCTGGTGGGCGGAACTGGCGGGTCAGCCTTATGGGCTGCCGGTCGCGGGTGCCTTGCTGGTCGCACCCGCCGATGTCGATGGCGGCGAGCATGGCGCATTGCGGGCGTTCGCGCCCTCGCCGTCCAAACCGCTGCCCTTCCCTTCGATCCTCGTTGCCAGCAGCGACGATCCATGGGCGAGCATCGATCACTCGCGCAACCTCGCCGCGAACTGGGGCAGCGTATTCCTCGATGCGGGTGCGCAGGGCCATCTGAATGCCGACAGCGATCTGGGCTGGTGGCATGACGGGCAGGCCTTGCTCGATCGCGTGCTGGACGCCGCATCCGACCGACGCGGCCGTCATACCAGCGTGGAGTCGCACACCCTGCTGGCAGTCAACGCGACCGACGCGGCGCAGCGGCACTATCTGGGCGCCGGATGAGCCTCCAAGGCGGTCCGGGCGGGGAAATTCCGCCCGGACAACCGCCTATTTGCCTGCCTTTACCTCGGCACGCTGGCGATCGAGTCCCGTCACCCACGCGGCGGCAGTGGTCGGTCCGCTCGCCTCGAAATGGATATGGTCGGCCATCTTCTGACGGATTTCGAGGAAGTATATCGCCCCGGTGGGCAGGCCCAGCTCCTTGATCTTCGCCGCCATCGCCGCTTCCTGTGCCGGGGTCGGTTTCACCCGCGCAGGCTTGTAGAGCAGTACGTCCCACCCTTCGCCGCCAGCGTGCAGGTACAGCCGCGTCGGCTGGCCGCCTCCGGCGACATTGACCTTGTCCCACTCCGCCAGGCTGCGGATGAAATCCTCGGTCTTGCCGGGGGCGAGTTTGAACATCTCGAACGTCTCGGTAGTCATTTCGGCCTTGACCTGGGCGGGCGGCTCGGCCGGCTTGTCCTGCGCCAGCGCCGATCCGGTCAATGCGAGCAGCGTAAGGGAAAATCTGACGAGCATGCGGGCCTCCCTGTCTGTGGGACTCGCACCCTTCCAACGGAAGAGAAGCCGGGCAACGACGCATTGGGCTAATCGCGCGATTAAACGGGTAAGCCGATCCTGCGCGCCCGTCAATTCGTGCGCCACGATCAATGCTCCCAAAGCAGTGCACGCGCGCGGAACCGCTTCTCCATCGGAAAGATTCGCAAGTTGTCCTACAACATGTAATGACACCGGTATCATACCGGGTGGCGCTTGGAAGGGTTGTTTAATGCGTTCGAGTACCCTGACATCCGTGGCCCTCACCCTTTTGCTCGCCGGCTGTGGCAGCGCCGGATCCGGCGGCGGGACCGTGACGACGCCGACACCCACACCCACGCCGACACTTACACCCACGCCGACGCCCACGCCCACGCCCACGCCGACCCCCACACCGGCCGCGACGCCGACGTGCGAACCCGTCATTGCCAACCCGACCAGCCAGTCGCCCTATTCCGATCCGGCGTTCCGTCAGGCACTTGACAATGCGCTGACGCTGCAATGGCCGGTGAGCATCAATGCCTGCATGAACACCGCCGCGTTGCAAGCGTTCACCATCGACCCCGACAATTTCTACCGCGACAGCGAAGGCCGGTTCGTCTTTGCGTTCACCAATGGGGTCGTCGACAGCAATGCGTCGGTGACGACGCGGCTGGAGCTTCGCGGCGCGAATTTCGAGGCGTCCTCGACTAACAAGATACTCGACGCCAGTTTCCAGCTACCCGCGAACGCCGGCAGGTCGCCGAGCTTCACCATCGCCCAGGTGTTCAGCGAGACCGAGGGTGCGCCGATCGTCCGCATCGCCGTGATCGCCAGCCGCGAAGGGCTGGCCAATCATATGTGGGTCGCCTATCGCCGCGGTCTGGGCGACAACAACACGATCTTCACCGATCTGGGACCCGCGCCCGGCCCGGGCGTGACCGCGCGCATCCGCATCGCCTATAATAACGGCGGCGCGATCGAGGTTTTCTCCAGCGGCAATGGCGAGACGATCCGGCTGACGGAAAATCTCGGCTTCTGGACCATTGCGGGCAAGCGGACCTATTTCAAGGTCGGCTGCTATCTGCAATCGGCGGGCGGCTGCGAGGTACGATATACCGCGCTGACCTTCGATCGCTGAGGGCGGGGTTTAAAGTCTGGACTCAATACCGGCAACGCCCGTGATCGCTTTGGGAAGTCTGCTGGCAAGGCGGATTGTGAAGTGCGTAGGCGCTACGCGCAAGCGACCCAACGCAGTCCAGCGGGCTTCCCAAAGCGACCGCGAAACGGCGGGCGGATTTTGGCGCAGGGCTGCGTTGATCGTCGGTCACGATACGCCGCATCGCTTCCTCCTCTCGCCTTGCCCTGCACCAAAATCCGCTCCGTCACGGGCATTGCAGGTATTGAGTCCAGACCCTAGGCCCGCACCCCCGCGACCTCGCTCTCGTTCCAGCGCAGCGCCTTCAGCACCGTCTCGACGATATTGGCAGCGTTGAGACCCGCCTCGTCATATTGGACTTCGGGCTTGTCCTGATCCTGGAAGCGGTCGGGCAGGCGCAGCGTGCGCAGCTTGAGCCCGGCGTCGATCAGCCCCTCGTCGCTCGCCAGCGTCAGGACGTGTGCGCCGAAGCCGCCGACCGAATTCTCCTCGATCGTCACCGCGACCTCGTGCGTGGTCAGCAGGCGGCGGATCAGCGCCTCGTCCAGCGGCTTGGCGAAACGCAGATCGGCGACAGTGGTCGACAACCCCTTGGCATCGAGCGTGTCGGCGGCCTTCAACGCCTCCGCCAGCCGCGTGCCGAGCGACAGGATCGCGACCTTGTGCCCGGTGCGCACGATCCGGCCCTTGCCGATCTCCAGTACCTGCGGCTCGGCGGGAATCTCGACACCGGTGCCGTTACCGCGCGGATAGCGCAGCGCGATCGGGCCGCTGTCGTGCTCGACTGCGGTCTTGGTCATATGCGCAAGCTCCGCCTCGTCAGCCGGGGCCATCACCACGAAATTGGGAAGCGTCGCCAGATAGGTGACGTCGAAACTGCCCGCATGGGTCGCGCCATCGGCACCGACGAGTCCGGCGCGATCGATGGCGAAGCGGACGGGTAAGTTCTGGATCGCGACGTCGTGGACGACCTGGTCGTAAGCGCGCTGGAGGAAGGTCGAATAGATCGCGCAAAACGGCCGCATTCCCTGTGCCGCGAGTCCAGCGGCGAAGGTCACGGCGTGTTGCTCGGCGATGCCGACATCGAAAGCGCGCTCGGGGTGGGCCTGTGCGAATTTGTCCACCCCGGTACCAGACGGCATCGCCGCGGTGATCGCGCAGATGCGGGGGTCGGTCTCGGCCAGCTTTGCCAGCGTCTCGCCGAACACATTCTGGTACGATGGCGGCCCCGGCGGCGATTTGGCCTGTGCGCCGGTGATGACGTCGAATTTCTGCACGCCGTGATACTTGTCGGCGCTCGCCTCGGCGGGGGCATAGCCCTTGCCCTTTTTGGTCACGACATGGACCAGCACCGGGCCTTCCTTCGCGTCGCGGACATTCTCCAGCACCGGGATCAGATGATCGAGATTATGGCCGTCGATCGGGCCGACATAGTAAAAGCCAAGCTCCTCGAACAACGTGCCGCCCGTCACCATGCCCCGCGCAAATTCCTCGGTCTTGGAAGCGGCGCTGTGGACTCGGCGCGACAGCTTGCGGACGACCTTGCTCGCCAGACTGCGCAGACCGAGATATTCGGAACTGGACACGACGCGCGCGAGATAGGCCGACAGCCCGCCCACCGGCGGCGCGATCGACATGTCGTTGTCGTTCAGAATCACGATCAGGCGGTTGCCTGCCTGTTCGGCGTTGTTCATCGCCTCATAGGCCATGCCGGCACTCATCGACCCGTCGCCGATCACGGCGATGCCGCGTCCGGGCTTGCCGGACAGCTTGTTCGCCACCGCGAAACCCAACGCCGCCGAGATCGAGGTCGAGCTATGCGCCGCGCCGAACGGATCATATTCGCTCTCGCTTCGCTTGGTGAAGCCCGACAGCCCGCCCCCCATGCGCAACGTGCGGATGCGGTCGCGCCGCCCGGTCAGGATCTTGTGCGGATAGCATTGGTGCCCGACATCCCACACCAGCCGATCTTCAGGGGTGTCGAAGACATAATGGATGGCAACGGTCAGTTCGACCACGCCGAGGCCCGATCCGAGATGTCCGCCCGTGGTGCCGACCGCAGAGATCGTCTCCGCGCGCAGTTCGTCCGCCAGCTGGCGCAACTGGTTCGATTTGAGCTTGCGGAGGTCGTGCGGCGTATCGACGGTGTCGAGCAGCGGCGTATTCGGAAGATCAGCCATTACCCGCACTTACTCCAGCACCATGATGGTGTCGATTGCTACAACGCGGTTACGCTGCTGGTGTGCCGCGCGTCATGAGCAAAAGCTGAGCAGTCGATGAAATAGAGGTCAGGCTCTCAGTCGCAGTCAGCGCACTTGCCGCGCACTTCAATGACGGGGCGCACGGGGGAAAAACCCGCATCCTTGGCTGCCGAACGGACATTCCGCGTGATGCTGTCATCATCCAGATGCGTCGTCTGGCCGCACGAGTCACACACCAGAAAGATGCAGTCGTGCAGGCAATCCGGATGCGCGTTTGCGACATAAGCGTTGGAACTCTCGACTCGCCGCGCGAGGTTGGCGCTCACGAACAGGTCGAGGATGCGATAGACGCTGTTGGCAGCCACGCGCCGCCCCTCTTTCTTCGACACCGCCTCGGCAATGTCATAGGCCGACGCCGGCTTGTCGAACCCGGCCAGTGCCTCGAAGATCGACGCACGCATCGTCGTCCACTGCTCGCCCGCCTTCTCCAGCGTCGCCTGAGCGGCATCGGTCAGGTCGGAACCTTCATGCTCATGATGTTTGTGCGCGTGCATGGACGGTATGTAGGCTTGCGAGCGGTTGGCAGCAAGCGACGGCTAGTAAGTCGCTCGCCGGTTGAGATCGTGGCCCAGTGCGAGAACGGCAACACCAACCACCGTCCACAAAATCTCCTGCCCGCCATGCGGCAGGCTCAGCGCGCCGGCCATCATGCCAAGGCCGAACGCACCGACGGCGGAGGGCATCATATAGCCATGCTTCCAGATGCCGCGGCCCAGCGCGACCAGCCCGAACACGATCGCCAGCATCAACCCGATCTCATGGATCGCAGGATGCAGCAATCCGCCCGCCGCCGACACCAAAGCCAGCAGCACCGTGCTGGCCAGGCAATGCGCCAGACACAGGCTCGACACCCCGATCGCAAAGCGATCGAAGCGCGTGTCGACCTGTTCCCAGAATCGGGGGGCAACGGCATATGCCATGCCCGCGATATAGATCGACGGCCGGGAAGTTACAACATCACATCGCGGTAAACCGAACCCTGCGACTGGCAATTACCGTGCGCAGCGAATAAACCATGCCAGTGTCTGCGTTCACCCACCCCGTCCGCCCCCGCGCGATCGCCAACTGGCTGTTCTTCGTCGCCGCGCTGATCGTGCTGATGGTCGCCGTCGGCGGCATCACCCGCCTGACCGAATCGGGCCTGTCGATCACCGAATGGAAGTTGGTGACGGGCATTTTGCCCCCGCTGAGCGAGGCGGCGTGGCAGGCCGAGTTCGCCAAATACAAGCTGATCCCGGAATACAGCCAAATCAACCAGGGCATGTCGCTGGCGGCGTTCAAAGGCATTTATTTCTGGGAGTATCTCCACCGTCTGCTCGGGCGGCTGATCGGAGTCGCCTTCGCGCTGCCGCTGGCGTGGTTCGCATTCCGGCGCGCGATTCCACAGGGCTATGGCTGGCGGCTGGTCGCGTTGCTGGCGCTGGGCGCGCTCCAGGGCGTGATCGGTTGGTGGATGGTCACGTCCGGTCTGGCAGAGCGTACCGATGTCAGCCATTTTCGGCTCGCCGCGCATTTGCTGCTGGCCCTGTTCATTCTGGCGGCGCTGATCTGGACCGCGCTGGACCTGCGCAGGCTGGGGCGCGATGCCGGGTCGCGGCCCGCGCGGGTGACGGCGGTGGCAGGCTGGACCGGACTGATCCTGTTCGTGCAGCTCGTCTTCGGTGCATTTGTTGCGGGGCTGAATGCCGGACTGGTGACCAATGAATGGCCGCTGATGAACGGCAAGCTGTTCCCTTCCGAGGTGCTCGCGGTGCGCCCGTTCCTCGACGCGCTGTTCAACGATCCGGCGCTGATTCACTGGGTCCATCGCTGGTGGGCATTCGTCGCCGTCGGCGCGCTGATCGTGCTGGCACGACGGGCAAAGGCAGCGGGCGACCGGCGCGCGTCGATCGCAATCCACAGTGCGTTCGGCATCCAGATCCTGCTCGGCATCGCCACGGTGATGACCGGGGTCGAGATCGTCGTGGCGGTGCTGCACCAGCTTGTCGGCGCGCTGGTCGTCGCGGCGAGCGCATGGGGCGCGCATTCGATAGGGCGGCGGCGATGAGCGACATTGCGCTGCTTCATGTGACGTTTGCCAATGCCGATGAAGCCGAGCGCATCGGACGATCGATGGTCGGGGAAAATCTCGCCGCGTGCGTCAACCTGCTTGGCCCGTGCACGTCGATCTATCGCTGGCACGGACTGATCGAGACCGCGACCGAGTATCGCGCGCTGTTCAAGACGACGCCCGAACTGGCGCGCGAACTGGCCGAGCGCATCGCCGCGCTGCACAGCTACGACCTGCCCGCGATCGAGATTTGGCCCGCCGCTGCCGGTGACGCGGTGGCGCAGTGGGTCGACGATTCCACCCGTTGATCGGGACCCCAATCATCTTCGGCGCATTCGCGGCGCAAGCCATGGTCGCGGGGTTCGCGCCGCCGGTCGACAAGCCGATGCGTGTCGTCAGCGAAGCCGTGCGGATCGACAACGGGGTCACCCGCCGCTTTGTGAATGCGCGCCGGATCGTGTTTCGGCAAGCGGGCAGCGGGTATCGCGCCGAAATCGTGATCGAGGCAGCCGAACCGGTTGGCAGCGCGGACGATCCTGCGGCGATGTTTCGCGCAGGCTTCGCCCGGATCGCCGGAAGAACGGTGGTAATTCATCTCGATCGCGCGGGGCGCGTTACCGCGATCGACGAACAGGCGGCCTTGTGGACCGCCGTGCTCGATGGCATCGGCGCACAGGCTCCCGCAGGAACGAGCGACCTCGACCGCAAACGCGCAGCGCGGGTGCGGGCGATTCGGGGTGCGCTGGCGCAGATGCCGGCCGACCGCCAACAACTTATGCTTGCCTCACTGGTCGCGCCGTTGATTGCCGCAGATATTGCAACCGCCGGCGAAAGCCCGCCCCGCGCCGTCCGCCTGCCCGCCACCTCGCCTTATGGCACGGCGCAGCTCGATGGCATCCGTGCGGTGCAAATGACGCGCGGCCAACTGGAAGTCGCCGTCACTGCGCATGGCATGGTCGCAATCCCCGGCCCGGACGGCGCGTCGGGCAGCATGTCGCTGGAAACCGTGCGCCGCGTCGATCCGATGACCGGCCTTGTCACGGACAGTGTCGAAACCGTCCGTACCCTTGCCCCCGACGGATCGGTCGCTGCCGAACGAGTGACGACAACCCGGCTGGAATGATCGGGTATTCCAATACCCGTCGAGAAACCCGCTGTTTTGCTTGACTTTCAGCACCCCCTAACGCAAATGCCCGCCATCGACGCCGTCCTGTCCGGGCGGCGTCATGCATTTTAACTTAGAGGTCTGGCCCCATGAAGGCGCTGATGAAGACCACGAAGTCGGTTCGTCCGGCCGACGTGGAAAAGAAATGGCATATCGTCGATGCCCAGGATCTGGTCGTCGGCCGTGCCGCCGTGGTGATCGCCAACGTCCTGCGCGGCAAGCACAAGACCAGCTTCACCCCGCATGTCGATTGCGGTGACAATGTCATCGTCATCAACGCCGACAAGGTGAAGTTCACCGGCAAGAAGCTGGCCGACAAGGTGTATTACAAGCACACCGGTTATGCCGGCGGCATCAAGGAAGTGACCGCGCAGAAGCTGCTCGAAGGCCGCTTCCCGGAGCGCGTTCTGGAGAAGGCGATCGAGCGCATGATTCCGCGCGGCCCGCTGGGTCGTGAGCAGATGCGCAACCTGCGCATCTTCAAGGGCGCCGAGCACCCGCACGCCGCGCAGAACCCCGAAGTCCTCGACATCGCGGCCATGAGCCGCAAGAACAAGGTGGGCAACTGATGTCCGACACCAATATTTCCGACGGGCGCCAGTCCCTTTCCGATCTCGGTGCGATCGCTGCCGGTGAAACGCCTGCGGCTGTGACCGCCGGTGCGCCTGCCAGTGCCGAGGATTACATTGCCGGTGCGCCAGCACCTGTCGTCTCGACGATGCCGCTGCGTGAGCAGATCCTCGACGCCTATGGCCGCGCCTATGCGACCGGCCGCCGCAAGGACGCCGTCGCACGCGTCTGGATCAAGCCCGGCTCGGGCAAGATCACGATCAACGGTCGCGATCAGCAAGTCTATTTCGCGCGTCCGACGCTGCGTCTCGTCATCAACCAGCCGTTCGGCGTCGCCGAGCGTGACGGTCAGTATGACGTGGTCTGCACCGTCAAGGGCGGCGGGCTTTCGGGCCAGGCCGGCGCCGTCAAGCACGGCATCGCCCAGGCACTGACCAAGTTCGAACCGTTGCTGCGCGCGCCGGTCAAGGCCGCCGGGTTCCTGACCCGCGACAGCCGCGCGGTCGAGCGCAAGAAGTACGGCAAGGCCAAGGCCCGCCGCAGCTTCCAGTTCTCGAAGCGCTAATCGGTTTCCCGACGGGGAAAGGGAGGGCGGTCCGGCAACGGGCCGCCCTTTCTCGTTTGGGGATGGCAAAGCTGCCGATTCCGGCGTCGGGCAGACTGAAGCGATGACCGTGATTGGTTAAAGCTACCGTTGCAAAATCATGGATCGGCGCGCTTTCGGACACTAATGATCC
Source organism: Sphingomonas sp. LT1P40 (assembly GCF_036663835.1). Taxonomy (NCBI): domain Bacteria; kingdom Pseudomonadati; phylum Pseudomonadota; class Alphaproteobacteria; order Sphingomonadales; family Sphingomonadaceae; genus Alteristakelama; species Alteristakelama amylovorans. Next base: position 878,185 of record NZ_JAXOJT010000002.1, on the reverse strand, counting down.
GCTCAATAATCACGGTTCTTGTACCATCGCCGAGATATTGTTTCTCGCGTTTGGTCATGCCGACCCGGCCATAAAATTCCACCGCGAAGACGCCCCATACCGGCTCCTTCTTTTGCCAGCGGGCTGCGTCTCGAGCTCTATCATCCAGTTCCGCACAGACCGACTTGTCAGTGCATTCAATGGATGCGCCATCGTCCAAGATGGGCGACGGACCCGTTGTGGCACGACACCGTTCAAGTCGGCTATTCTCGAAATTAGTGAACCACTGACAAGTCAGGCGTTGTTGCGGCCCAAACTCTGCCCCCCTGACGGTTAAGCGCTGGCCTACCTGAGAAGACGTTAAGGCGAGTGCGAATGCGATGACGTGCCACATTCGCATAGCCTAAACTCAATCGCGTTGTCCGCAATGGCTTGTAAGCGGTTCTAGCGTCCCGGCATAAGAGCCAACCCATCGCTGTCATTCGCTCCCTACAACCGTACTTCCGTATCCGGCCCCTCCGCCGCGATCGTTGGATCAGCCGACGCCCCCATCATCCGCGCGACCGTCGTGAACGCAACGCCATCGATCGTGATCTCGTTGAACGACGGCGCACTGTCGCGCGTGCGTTCGGACAGGGTGCCCGCGCCGATCAGCCGGACCGACTCATGCGCGATGTCGAACGGGTCGTGGACATGCCCCGTCAGCACCGCGTCGACGCCCGCCGCCGTCAGCGCCGCCAGCGCCTCCCGCCCGCCACGCGTGCGGGAGGTGCTGCGCGTACCCGCCTCGATCAGCGGATGGTGACACGCCACGAAAACCAGCCGATCCTTCGGCACGTCGCGGATCATCGCCAGCGTCTCGGCGAGCGCACGCCCTCCGACATAGCCCTTCGACCAGTTAAGCCGGAACTGGAACCGCGCCGTGGTCTTCATCGGCACGATCGTTACCCCCGGCAAATCCAGTGGCCGCTCGATCATCTTCTCCAGCGCGCGATAGCGCCGATAGGGCGTGAACAATCGTGCCCAGAGGTTGAAATAGGGCAGGTCATGATTGCCGACCTCGACCGTCACCGGCCGCCCCAGCCCCTCCAGCCACGCCGCCGCCGCCTCGAACTCGCGTCGCCGCGCGCGCATCGTCAGGTCGCCGGTCATGATGACGGCGTCGGGCTGTTCGGCCTGCACCAGCCCGGCGAACCAGTCGAGTGCCGCCGCATCCTCCGCGCCGAAATGGATGTCGCTGACATGGAACAGCCGGATCATGCGGGCACCTTCGTCGCAATAAAGGCGGGCGCGGTCGTGCCGCCACTGATCTCCGCGCCGGGATCGAGCGTCACCGGCTCGCCATCGAACAAGGCCAGGATCGGTCGCCGCGATACCGGCCGCAGCCGCTCTGCGCGCCGATCGGTCACCGCCCGCGCCGCGATCCAGTCTCCGGTCAGCCAGTTCCAGCCAAGCTGGGCGATCGAACCCCAGTCGCGCGCATCGATCGCTGCGACCTCCAGCCCCTCCGCCGTGGGCGCGACGAAGATCGCCTGATAGCGTTCGTGCATCCCCGGCACGCCCGAAACCCGCAATCCCTTGCCGAACGTTCGCCGCCACGCGCTGCGCATTGCGCGGAACACTCGCGCCACGCGCCCCTTGCGCGCCGCTTCCCGCGCGCGGCCCCAATGTGCGGCGGGGCCAAGGATCAGGCCGACGAACGCGCGATACGGTCCTGCCTCGATATAGGGGAGCGCCACCCGCCGCCCGCTTTCATGCGCGGCATGGATGATCGCCGCCGGGTCGGCATCGCCGTGCAGCGACTTGGCCAGCATGTTCATCGTGCCCCCGGGCAGAATTAGGAACGCCCCGTCCCAGCCGGCCAGCGCGCACAGAGCCGCATTGATCGTTCCGTCACCTGCGAACAGCACCACGGTATCGACCTGCGCCGCCGAAAGTTCGGCGTCCTTCGGGATTGCCGCATCCGGAAAGCCCGTGCGTCCGGCCAGCGTCAGTCCGCGTTCGGCGAACACAGCCTCCAAAGCTTCGCACTTGGCCTGCGTCGCCGACCCCGAATGGGGATTTGTAATGAACCACAGTCGCTCCATGCGCGCCTAACGCACGAAATCGCGCCGCGCCGCATCCATGCGTTCGATTGCAGCGTCCAGCACTCCGTCCTGCTTGGCAAAGCACAGCCGGACGAGATGCGTTACGGGCGCTTCGGCATAAAAGGCTGACACCGGGATCGCCGCCACGCCCGCCTCCGCGACCAGCCGCTCGCAAAACGTCACATCGTCCAGCGCGATACCCGATGCGGGCAGGTCGATCGACAGGAACCAGGTCGCCGCACTCGGCAACACGCGATAGCCCGCCGCGCTCAGCCCCACCGCCAGCCGATCGCGCGACCGCTGAAATCCAGCCACAGACCCGGCAATCCACGCATCCTGCGTCGCCAGCCCCTCCGCCACCGCCCATTGCAGATTGGGCGGGGTGGAAAAGGTCAGGAATTGATGCGCCCGTGCCAGCAGCGCGGCGATCGGCGCGGCCGCGCACATCCATCCGACTTTCCACCCGGTGAGGGCGAAAATCTTGCCCGCCGATCCGATCTTCACCGTGCGTTCGCGCATCCCGGGCTGTCCGATTAGCGGGCGGTGGCGTGCGCCGTCGAACACGACATGTTCCCACACCTCGTCACAGATCGCGATCAGGTCACGCTCGACGCAGAAAGCGGCGAGATCGGCCAGCTCGGCATCGGACAGCATCGACCCCGCCGGATTGACTGGATCGTTGACGACGATCAGCCGGGTGCGCGGACCCGCCACCGCCTCCAGCGCCGTGCGCGTCAGCCGCCAGCCATCGGGATCGAGGCTCGCCAGCCGCGCGACCCCGCCCGCGCGTTGCACCAGCGGAAGATATGCGTCGTATAGCGGCTGGATCAGAATGACCTCGTCCCCAGGCGATATCAGCGCGAACAACGCGGCCGCGATCGCCTCGGTCGCGCCCGATGTTACGATCACCTCGTCGGCGGACACGTCGAGTTGCTGGTGCCGCGCATAATGTCCGGCGACCGCCGTCCGCAATTCGGGCAACCCGGCCATTGGCGGATATTGGTTGGACCGCATCGTCAGCGCATCGGCAGCCGCCCGAACCACCGCCGGACAGCCGTCACCGTCAGGAAAGCCCTGCCCCAGATTGATCGCGCCGGTCGCGCGTGCCCGCGCCGACATCGTCTCAAAAATCGTGGTGCCCAGCGCGGCATAGATCGGGTTCATACCGTGCAGCATGACGGGTGGCGGGTCGGCCCGCCACCCTCGATATCAAACGAATGGCACAGGCGTGATGATGGTGCCGACCGGGCTTTCCAGATGGAACACATAATCGCTGCCATTCTGGTACCCGGCGGCCGAGTTCAGCCCGTTGACGATCAGGAAAGTCTGGCCGGCCATGTCGCCGCCGGTGGCGGTGAACAGTACCGCCTGACCCGATGCCATCTGCGCGGCGCCGATTGCAGCGGCCAGATCCTGATTGAACGTCGCCAGCGACAGGTTGCCGCTGACCGGGGCCGCGACGCTGGTGACCGCGAACGGCAAGTCGATCTTGTCCTGTGCCGCATTGAACCCGACCAAAATATCATAGTTTACGCCGGTCGATTGGCTCGCCACGTCGTAAGCGAAGATGTCAGCCCCCGCGCCGCCGGTCAGCCGGTCGCCACCGGCACCGCCCCACAGCCAGTCGTCGCCGCCACCGCCGATCAGGTTATCGCCCACCGCCCCGCCATAGATGCGCAGATCGCCACCCGCTTCCGCCGAGCCATCGACCCTGAGCGAGGTCAGCAGCGGATAGCCCCAGATCGTCAGACCGCCCGCGTCCGCCACCAGGCTGTCGGCGAGCGTCAGGTTGAAGCTGTTGCTGTCCCCCACCGGCCCGCGTTGCAGCGTGATCGCCTCGACCCCCTGAATCGCTGTGCCATCGAGCGTGATCGTGTAATCGCCGTCCAGCGCCAGCTGATCGTTCGTTCCGCCGCCGCCATTGACTCGATCGACCGTTGGATCGAACCGGCCCGGCCCGAACCAGAATCCGTCATTCTGCGCGCCGCCGGTCAGATCGTCGGTCCCTGCCCCGCCGTAAATGCGGAAGCTGCCATTGGTCTCGGCCGATCCGTCAAAGGTAAAGTTGTTGCCCGCGCCCAGCCCCGTGCCGAACACCGTCAGGACCTGACCCGCTGCAACATTGTTGTCATGCGTAGTGATGTCGTAGCTGTTGCCCGCACCGCTTAGCAGACCGATCGTCTCGATGTTCGAGAGCGTGTTCGCGCCCAGCACGAGCGCGTTGCCGCCGGTATAATCGCCGCGCAAACCGACCTGATCGTTGGTCCCGCCCGCGCCGTCGATGGTGTCGTCCGCATCGAGTTCGGCACCCATCATGAAGGCGTCGTTACCCATGCCGCCATTGGCGTTGTCCGCGCCGCCCTGCGAAAGATCGAAATAATCGGAACTGGCCGTGCCGCTCAGGCTGTTGGCACCGGTGTCGCCGTGCAGTTCGTCGCCCGCATTGCTCACCCCGTTCACGGTCACTTCCACCGCGATACTGTCCGGGCTGCCCGCCAGCGTGTAGCTGAAAGTGTCGACGACCGACGCGTTGACCGCCCCCGTCGCCGCTGCGGTCAGCGCGGTGACCAGATAGTCGAACGCGTCATTGGGATCATAGCCCAGCGTACCGTCGCCGTTCAGCGTCACGATCGCGCCCGAATCGAGCATCGTCGACTGGCCGCTGGTCAACGCGACGCCATTGACCGTGGCGATGGTCGGTGCCGGGCCGTCGATATCCTCGTCATTGGTCAGCACCGCGATGGTGATCGGCGTCAATTCGTCGGTCGAAGCGATATCGAGGTCGCCAACGGGTGCGTCATCGACGGCGTTGACGGTAATCGCCACCGTCGCGGTCACGGCTCCCGCTGCAATGGTGATATTGCCGAGAAACTCAACCTCGCCGCTACCGCCGATCAGGATTTCGGCCAACCCGTCCCCGTCAAGGTCGACAACGGCAATGCCGTCACCCTCGATCGTCTCGAATGTTTCGGGCGCATTGAAACCGCCGTCGCCAATACCGGTCAGGACCATCAGCGGTTCGGACGAACCAAAGCGGATCACCGCCAGATCGAGATTGCCGTCGCCGTCGATATCGCCCGCCGCGATGCTTGCAGGCGCGCCGTCAGGGCCGAGGTCGGTATAGACCGGTGGCGCGAAACCACCGCCCACCTGACCCAGCAGGATGCCAAGCGCGCCGTCCCCGTCGAACGCGGTGAATGCGATATCGGCGATGCCGTCGTCATTCAGATCGGTCACCACCATCGACAGGATAAAGCCAGCCGCTGCGGCGACCACTGTCGGTGTATCGAAACTGCCGTCGCCATTGCCGGACAGCAGGGCGATCCGGGCATCGGCGTCGATGAACAGCAGGTCGTCCGCGCCGTCTCCATCGAAATCGCCAGCCGCCAGGCGGATGCCCGACACCGCATCAGGCGCGACGATCGTCGGTGCCTGGAACCCGCTGCCGTCGGCTTCCTGAAGGATCAGGCAGATATCGCCGGTCGCTCCGTCGATCGTCATGAAATCGACCCGGCCGTCGCCGTTGAAATCTGCGGTGGCCAGTCCGACCGCGAGATTGGGAAGCGTGGTCGCCAGCACAGGCGTGCCGGTTGCGGCGTCCAGATACTGGATGTCGCTTTCCAGCTCGCCGGTTCCCACAATGACAAGATCGATCATGCCGTCATTGTTCACGTCGGCGAGCGCGAATCCGGTCGGCAGCGAACTCCAGGGCAGCGCCGCCGGCCCACTCGGTGTGATCACGCCGAGGCCATAGCTGCCGCCGCTTTCGACCGCGAACAGGAAGACTCCCTCGCCGCCCGATTGAAGCGCGCTCACAATGCTGCCGGGTGCCATACCGATCGGTTCGACCCCGCCGTCGAACGCGATTTGCGCGGGAATCATCACGTCAGGCAATATGATCGTCAGCGTATCGCTTCCGTTGAAGTCGGCATCGCTCAGATAGCTCAGCCCGCCTGCGGCCAGCGTCGCGTTGATCTCACCGCGGGTCCCGGTGAGCTCAATCGTGTCGCTGCCATTGCCGCCGCCGCTGATCGCGCCCTCGTCGATCCCCCCGGGCACGTCAGTGCGGAAGGTCAGCGTTCCCTCGGTCACGGTGAAGGTGACCGTGACGATGTCCATCGGGCTGCTGTCGGGGTCGTCGAGCGAAATGCCGGTGATCGCCAGCGCGACATCCTCATCCGCCGTCGCATCGAGCGGGGCGGTGATGCTTACCGCATCGTCGGCCGGTTCCAGCAGCACCGTCGCGGTTTGCGAATCCAGCTCGGTCACGCCATCGCTCACCGCGATCGTAAATTCGCGGCTGTCCGGCGCGGCCAGTTCGCCGACATATTCATAGCGCAGCGATTCGATCACCGCCTGAATGCCGCAATCGCATGCGACCGCGTTGAACGTCACGACCATCGGCGTGCCGCCACTGCCGCCGGTAAAGCTGCCGATCACATCGCCTTCATACAGGATGTCGCTGCCGTCGATTTCCAGGTCGAGGAACGCGTCGTCGGCAATGGTCAGCATATCGTTGGCATCGGCACCCGCATCGGGCGTGATGGTCAGCGTCCAGCCGGTGAAGTCGGTGCCGTCATCCTCGAAATAGGGCAGCCCGGTCAGCGGGATCGGCCCGCTATTCTCGATAAAGGTCGTTTCCGAATCGTCGCTGAGCGCGGCAATGTCGAGGTCGAGTTCAGGCGGATCATCGACCGGAGCGACGTTGATGAGCACGACCGCTTCGTCGTCCTGGGTATCGTCGCCACCGTCGTCGATGCCGCCGTCATCGACCGCACGAAAACCGAATTCGTCGAACGAGCCGCCGACATAATAGCCATCGGGCTCAGGCGCATAGGTCAGCTTGCCATCGACGATGTCGCTCGCGGTGATGAACTGGTCGACCGTAACCGCCACCGGATCGGCGCCGCCGGCACCGTCGGCATCGAACAGCAACTCGCCGAAAGCCGGCAGATAGGTAACGATGATACCCGCAAAGCCGTCGCCTTCCGGATCGTCATAGCTTTGGGTGAAATCGCCGAGCGTCAACGTTGCGACGCCGTCCTCGTCCATGAAAATCGTCGCCCAGTCCGAAAAGGGCGGATCGTTGACCGGCGTGACGTCGATGGTGACGAAGGCGGTCATGGTGTCCGCGCCACCAGCGTCGGTACCGCCGCCATCGACCAGGGTGAACGATACGGTGCGCTGGCTTGCCTCAATCGCGTCCGAACTGTTCGAGAAGGCGATGTTGCCCATCACCAGCTGGACAGCGCAACCGCAGGCGACCGAATTGAACGTGATTACCAGCGGGTCGCCGTTGCTGCCGCCGCTGAAGCTGCCGACGACATTGCCGTCATAGGTAATGTCGGACCCCGCTATGCCGAGCACGCCGGGACCGCCGCCCATGTCGTTGATCGTCAACTGATCGTCGGCACTGCCATTGGCGGTGAAGGCGATCGTCAGCACGGCGCCGTCGAAATCCTCATTGTCGTCGTCGAGCAGCGCTGCGGGGGCGAGCAGGAGCGGACCATCGCCCTCCGTGAAACTGGCCACGGCGTCGCTGCCGGCCTCGACCGGGTCGAGATCGATCACCGGCGCGTCGTTGACCGGTGCGACGTTGATGAGCACGACCGCTTCGTCGTCCTGGGTGTCGTCGCCGCCATTGGCGGTACCGCCGTCATCGACCGCGCGGAACCCGAACTCGTCATACGAACCCCCGACGCGATAGCCCTCGGCTGCCGGCACATAGGTCAGCCTGCCGTCGGCGATGTCAGACGCGGTGATGAACTGGCCGACCGTGACCGCCACCGGATCGCCCGCGCCGGCACCGTCGGCGTCGAACAGCAGATCGCCACTGGCCGGAAGCGTGGTGACGAAGATCCCGGCAAAAGCATCATTCTCCGGATCGGCATAGCTTTGGGTAAAGTCGCTTACCGTCAGCGTCGCAACGCCGTCCTCGTTCATGAATATGGTCGCCCAGTCCGAGAAGGGCGGATCGTTGACCGGCGTGATCGTGAAGTCGAAGCCTGCGCCCGATACCGTGCTGCCGGTCCCGTCAGCGACGTCGAAGCCAAAGCCGTCACTCACGGTTTCGCCACCGTCGTGCGTATAGGAAATCAGCCCGGCGGCGATATCCGCCTGGGTGAAGCTGTCGCCCATGCCCAGCGCGACGCCGTTGCGGTAAAGGGTGCCGTTCGCGGAGACGCTGGTGATCGTGTAGACAATCTCATCGTCAGTTTGTTCGGCGTCGTCATGGTCGAGCATCGACGCAGTGATGGCGACGCTGCCACCTTCATCCACCGTCGCGCCGGTATTGGTGGCGCTCGTCAGGAACATGCGAAGCTTGACAGGCGCGTCAGCTACCACTTCGGTGAATATAGCGGTTTCGTTCAGATGGGCCGCATGCCCATCACGCAAAGCAAACCGTTCCATCCCGTCCGCCACTCCCCCTTGCGATGTCGGCGGATGATGCCACAATCAGGGAGCAATCCCAACGGAAATGCCTAGCTTATACTTCCGTCCCGGCGCGATGTTCGCGCGTGGCCGACGCGAATATCACGAAACACCTGGAATAGCTGGTGAAATGCATTGCGCTGGCGCCATAGCAGCCGTTAGCGCACGAAAAAGCCCGCCGGACACGGGGTCGGGCGGGCTTTTAATGGTGGGCGTGGCAAGGATTGAACTTGCGACCCCTGCGATGTCAACGAACCGAACTGCACGGATTTCTCCCGTTTAGCTCCCTTCTCGTAATTTTCACGAGGCGTTGAAACCCGCAGAAATCCGTCGCTGATCGACGGCGACGCCGGAGCGGCATCGGAACCGCGCCGCCCCCACCAAGCGCGCTCTCGCGCCTGCATCATGCACGTCCCGCGTCGGAAGCGAGCGCTTCTGGCGGCGGTTTCGTGCGCCCAGCGAACCTCCATGCGGAGGCAGAACATGCCGCACAATTCATTCGTCTCTACGCGCGAAACACGTCAACTCATCAAGGGCACCTCGGCCGCTATGCGCGGCAAATCTCGTGGCCAGGACCGTCAGGTTCGCCGCGACAGCTATGACATAAACGATCCCCGCGCTCAGGTGTTCTCACGAATCGCTGACGGCACAGTTGCGGGCGGCTTAGGCTGGGCTGATGACTTGCTAAAGCTGGCGAAAGAGTTCGACGTCGTTCACAAAAAACCCGGTGCGCGCGGACCGTTGCAAGCCAACGGAATCCGCGTCCTCGAGGTCTTGCTTTATAAATGCCTCAATTTCAAAACCGGCACCCTGGAACCCGCGCTAGCCGCGATCGGAATGATGAGCGGACTTTCGCGCAACGCTATCGTCGGCGCGCTCAAACGGCTGAAGCAGCACGGCTTCCTGAGCTGGGTTCGGCGAAGCCAAAAAACGGATGGCGCGGGCGAGTTCGGCCCGCAGCGCGAGCAGGTCACCAACGCCTATTTCTTCGACATGAGGATGCTTCCCAAGGGCGTGCTCCAGCGGTTTCGCGATCTGCGTGAGAGGCGCCGGCGGCGGCGGGAGAGCGCGGCGAAGATAGGTGCGCCCCCGCCCACCCTCTCGGGCTTTCCGGCTATCCGCGCGCCCCAAGACCCGGCGCTGGCAAAGCTTCTCGCTGACCTCGGCTCGTCTATCGGGAACGCGAGTTCACAATAGATGCTGTATACCCTCTCAGAAATTTAAGGATGAAAGGTCTCGCTTCGCGAGGCGCAATTATAGCTGGTCAATACCCACACCCGTCGGACAACTGACAACCGAACCGCGATGCGGTGAGTTCGGGACGGGGCGGCATGTGCCGCCCCGGGTGCTCCCCAAGGGGGAACACGGCAAGGTTCGGACCAATCCGCGTCGTCACGCTCGCGGCACGCAAAATCGGGTTTAGGTGCATCGAACTGCATCAACGGAACGACGGCCCGTCTCCACCGACGACCCGAGAGGATACGCATTGCGTCGAACGGGACGCGAAAAGACCGCGGGCGAGGCGGGGGGAAGAGCGCCGCGCGAGGGGTGGCGACGCACGGATCGCTGGACCTCGTCACCTTGTTCGCTTTATGTTCCGATTCGTGCTCCGTCATCACGAATCGATCATCATCAATCTTGCATTGCAGGTTCTGCATGAGGCCACCTATGCCACTGGCGGAGGCGTGCTGGGCCGGTTGCCTGTGCGCCTCGCGCTCCGCGTGCTGATGCCATTTGTCAAAGAACGCACCCCGCTTACTGACTTTTGGACTGAATTCACCAAGGGAAACCGCTTGGCCTGGGAGGGTTGCCACATACCCTATGGTGCGATCAAAGCCTCGCTCGAAGGTGCCGGGTGGCAGGTCGCAGAGGAAGACTATCCGCCTCCCGCCGTGCCAGTCTGCGCTGAGCTCGGCCTGTCCCACGACCTCGTCGCCCTCATCGAGCGCTTTGGCATCCGCAAGGTGGACGAAACCGATCGCGGGCGCCCGGCCCAAGTGGCGCGCCCGGGCAGCGGCTGCTGGGTGATAACGTGGGACAACGCCTCTCCACAGCTGCGCCAGGCGAAGTGGGGCATCCGGCGAACGGTCGCGGGGTACAGCGGCGGTCGCGCGATCGAGTACGTCACCAATATCCGCGATCCGGAGCGCACATTCTGGCGCAGGGGTAGCGTCGAGAAGGGCGTCCTTCCGGCGGTCCGCTGCATCTTCCCGGTCCGTGAAATCGGCCACCGCGCCGCCGGCGTCTCCACGGGTCCTGCGACAGAGTGGTACGGCATGTCCAACGGCGAGCAGTTCGGCATCGCCGGCTTATGGGTGGGCGAGCCGCACCTCGCTGCCGCCATGCATGTCAGCGAACCCAACCCCGCATTCGCTGCTTTTGGTGATGCGATGCCGCTCATTCTCCACCGCGAAGACGAACGACGCTGGCTCGAGCACGGCGATCTCGACGCGCTCGCGCTTCCCTTCCCATCTCAGCTTATGATCAAGCTGCAGTTCAGTTGACTCCACCACGCGATCGGCGCGACATCCGGCCCATGTGCAATCGCAAGCATCAAAGCGACAAGGCGGTGCAGCTCTGGCTCGATCACCATGGCGTCGCGATCGACGCCGACTGGACGGATCGGCCTCGACCTGGCCAAATCTTCCCCACGGGCAAGAAGACAGCGCGCCACGGCCTGGTCGTGCGCCGCGCCCAAGACGGCAACCGCCCGCTCGTCGCCGAGCTGATGGAATGGGGCTTCCCGCATCAGGTGCCCGGCAAGCGACCAGGGACCATGCTCGATCGATTCATCACCAATGTGCGCCACCCACACTACCCACTTTGGCGGGATACTTTCGCGGATCCCGCGCATCGCTGCCTTGTCCCCTTCACGCATTTCGCCGAGCCGCATCCTGAGGGCGGTAAGGGCGACGATAATCTCCCGAAACAGGCTTGGTTCTGCCTGCCCGACCAGCCTGTCGGCGTTTTCGCAGGGCTATGGACAGACACGCCGCGCGGCCGCGCCTATGCGTTCCTGACCTGCGCTCCGAACGCGATCGTCGGCGAATATCACCCAAAGGCGATGCCGGTGATCATTGCGCCGGACGAATGGTCGACATGGCTCGAGGCCCCGGCGAGCCAGGCGAAAAAGTTGCAGCGCCCCTATGCGGGACCGATGGACGTCCAGATCACGACGCCGCGATTGTCCGACGGAGGCGCCCTCGATATCGTCGAGCCGGCATGAACGTGTGTCTGCCAGCAGCGAACCACCCACCTGCTCCGCCGCATGCGAAACCGCTAGTCCACCGCCAGAGTATCGAGATCACAAAAAAAACGGAGCAGCGCCAACAACGCTGCTCCGTCCGTTCATCAGTCGCCGCAAAGCGGCAACCGCTATTCCCCTTCCAGACCAGCCAGCTTGGGTCCGATCGTCTTCGCAACGTCGATTCGTACGCTGTCATTATGCGCCTTGACGGTGGTCACGACTTTACCGTTCTTGTCGAGCAGAACAGCCTCTTCGTCCGTGTTTTCGCGAGCCATGCGCACGATCAACGGGCGCGGGTACAGCCGGTTACTGGCACCGTTGCTGCCGTCGACGATCGCGCCGACGCCGCCGCCAAGCAGAATATTGCCGAATGCCGAACCACCCAGTTTCGACTGTATCAAGACATAAGTCGGCTTATACCCGGCCATCGTAAAATCGGCGCGCTGATCGTTCTTACGTTTGAACTTCAGCATACAAGGCGTCACGCACTCTTCGCCGCCGGTAAATTTCACGGTCGCGCCCTCGGGCTTTGACTGCGAAGCATAATCCACATTGGTACCGTTAAGCACCGTGGCGCATCCGCCAGTCCCGAACGCCAGCGCAGCCGCAGTTGCAGCGAGTATTATTTTCATGATGTAGATCCCCCCGTAGTTCTCAACTCATGGCGTTAAATTATTTTACGGTAAAGCGTTTTTTGGATCGCAGTGGCTGGGTCAGTGCCACCGCGATCCTGCAATGAGATTGCGTTGGAGCGGACGAAACGGACCGCACGGAAGGATCGAAATCCGCGAGCATCCTTTCCACCCAGCATAAGACATTCTGGTGCGGATCGTGACGCGCTGAAAAGGGTTCGGACAAGATACAAATCGATTTTCGAACCCTAGCTGTCGTTCCAATATCGCTTCATTTCGTCGGGAATCGGGTTGGCTTCGAGGATGCGGTAGAACGCCCCTCGACCTGTCTCCCCTTCTTCGGCCCGATACCGTTTCAGATGCCGCAATATGTGCACTGCGACGGTTTCCGCGCCTTGCCGCTGTCTCGCGGGCGTATCGAGGTTCGTGTCGGCCGACAACATCACTGCCGCCGCACGCGCGAGAATATCGATGAAATCATCGGCGAGCGGTGACCCTGGCTCGGACGTCAGCCGATCGAGCGTGAAAATCATCTGCGCGACGAACTGCTCTGCCATCGCCTCCTTGTGATCATCCCCAACGAAGAATTTGGGCGTCGGCGCCCGTTGCGAACCGGCCAATGTACCCTCCACGAATGAACCACCCGCACAGCATGCTCTTCGGTGCCATGACGTGCAATTCGGAGCGTGCGCCGAACGGGCGCCCGCCAGCGCCCTGCCCGTTACCCGAGATCGAAATTGCTGATTAGCAGCTCGGCGGCTGCCTTCCCCGCCCCCCGCCCGGCGGTATAGGTGGTCTCCACCTCGGCATGCATGAAGCCTCCGAAGACGTCACGCACGCCCGACGTGTCGTTGATCGAGAGCACGAACCGCCCGCGCACATCGCGCAGTTGAACAGCGAGACGTTCGAAGTCGGCCCGATCGAACACCCCGTCGCCATAATCGCGTTCGCACCCCCAATAGGGGGGATCGAGATAGAACATCATGCCGGGCCGGTCGTATCGCTTGATGAAATCGGCAAAGGGCAGCTGCTCGATGACGACGCCGGCAAGCCGCTCGTGGATCTCCGCCAGCATCGGTTCCAGCTTCGACACGTTGAACCGCGCGCCCTGGCTGAAATCGACGCCAAAGGTCCGGCCCTTCACCCGCCCACCGAACGCGAGCCGCTGAAGGTAGAGGAACCGCGCCGCCCGATTGAGATCTGTCAGCCGCTCCGGCGGCGTCGCCATCAATCGTTCAAACTCGGCCCGGCTGCTCACGCGCCAGCGCAGCACGTCGATCAGGTACGGATAATGCTCCTGGAGCACGCGAAAGAAAGTCGCAACGTCGCCGGAAATATCGTTGATGACCTCGACCCGCATCCGCTTGCGCCGGCGCAGAAAGATGCCGCCCATCCCGACGAACGGCTCGGCATAGGCCTCGTGATCGACTCCATCGAGGATCCGGACGATTCGCCCCGCCAGATTACGCTTTCCACCGATATATCCGGCGGCGGGCGCCACCGGCTTCACATTTACGCTATACATGTTGGAATTCTCGCCTTTTTAGAGATCCGACCCGATTTCATCGGGTGCGGGATGGCCGACTGGCCGATCTGTCATGGCGAGCGTAACCTCGTCGGTAGGCCGGGCCGCCACCCGGCTTGCCCCCGCCCGGCCAACTCGACCGGCGGGGGCAATCTCAGGCCGCAGCTGCGGCGGGGTCGATCAGCTGGTCGAACGCGACCAGCTCTTCACCGGCATCGTCGTTCAGCTGCAGGAACCGCGCCATCAGCGGCATAATCTCGAGCATCCAGAACCCCGCCATCGCCTGCAGCGGGTTGCCCAGCACCGACCCTTGCGCCGGCACGATGCCCAGCATCTGCGGCGGCACCCGGTGCGCGGCGAGCACATCGTCGCGCGTCGCGTTCTTGATCCCCAGAAACTCGTCTTTCGCGCCGACCTCGGCGATCGGCAGGATCTTCAGGCTGCCTTCCTTGCCATTCGGCGCATGGACGAACAGGTTCTTGAAATTGCCCGGCCCCTTCGATTTGCGCAGCGCGTCACGCATTGCGACCGTGTCGTTCTCGTCGATATCGCCGGTGGCATAGAGGATATAGCCGGCATGGCTTCCGTTGAGATAATAGCGGCGCCGAAACAGCGTCGCGGCCTCGTTGAGCAACGCCGACTGCAGCGCGCTCAGATATTCGGGGACGCCATAAATCTCCTGATTGATGTCGGGCTGCCGCAGCATCAGCACGCTACCGGGCCGGAATTCGGTCTCCGCGCCATAGCCCGGCACGAACCAGAACTGCCCCGGCAGCAACCCGCGCCGCGTATATTTGGCGAGCGTATGATCGTATCGCATAACCCCTCCCAGCACGTTCAGCCGCGCCTCCAGGAAGCCGAATCCGAATACGAGATAGTCCTGAACCAGTGCCTCGAACGCCGCCCGGCTAAACCGCGGCGATGGCCGGAACGCGGCGACCAGCAGATTGCGCTTGAGGAAGATGGCGGAGCTGTGGTGCGGCGACACGCGAAACGCACGGGCCAGCCCATCGACGGGAATGGGAGGCTCGTACCAGCGGCCATTGTGGACGCACTCCAGCATGTCCATGATCTCGCGTCGGTTGAGCACCGGCTCCGGATCGCCGAAGCTGAACGCCATCCCGCCCGATTTCCCCTCGCTCGATGCCGACGAATTTGTCGCTACGATCGCCCCAGCTGAAGCCGCCACCGTCTCCCCCCGCGACATCCGCCGGGTCTTCCGCTTCGCCATCGATAATCTCCATGCGCGTCTTTGGCCGCGCCTTGCCGTCCAGGGGTTCGTTGATAAGGATGTGCATGACGGCCCACGCCAGATCGGCATGGCCGGTCTCTTCGCTGCGGCTCGCCTTGAACGTGATCGCGCGCCCGCTTCCGGTGAGCGCCTTTTTGATCGACAGGAAAGACGACTGCACGTCGATCCACCCGGCGTCGAACTCGATCCGCCCCCGCGCGAAGCTGTGCTGCGCCTTCATCACCATCGCGGCCTTGGTCTCGAGCGAATATTCGATCTTGACCACGCCGCGCATGCGGTCGCGCAACAGCTGATAGACGGCCGCCCCGACGCCGGTGGCATCGACGCCCAGATAGGTGCAATTGTATCGCTTGAGCCGCGCGACGACGAACTCGGCCTGTGCCTCGAAATCGAGGCCACGTAGCGGCCAGCGCTCGAGCAGGCGGAACTTGCCCCCCGGCCCTTCCGGCGGCAGCGCGATGACCAGCGCCGCATTGTCGCCGTCTTCGCTCTCCTGCGGATCGTACCCCGCCCACACCGGATGATTGCCGACGGGCCGGTTGGCGAGCAGATCCACGTCGCGCCAATCGACGATCGCATCGACCGTCGCGCGTTGCAGCTCGTTGAACTTGAACGCCGACAGGCTGTCGTCGACGAACTGGCACATCAGCAGGTTGGCGAATTCGTCGGGGGCATATTCGACGCGCAGCTCGTCGATGTCGAACAGGTCGCACCCGCGCGCGCCAGCGTCCTCGATCGTCACGATTTGACGCCACACCTGATCCTCGCACAGCACGCCGGCCTGCAGCCGGGCATGGCTGACGTCGATCGTGACGCGGTCCTCTTTCTTGACGCGACGATTGCGGCGCTCGCCGGTCCAATAGGGATGGGCCTGATGCGCGACACTGGACGGGGTTGAGAAATAGGTGCGGCGCCAGCGCTTGTGCATCGCCATGCCGCTGGCGACCTTGTTCAGCTCCTCGAATCCATAGGTCCAGAAGAACTCGTCGAAGTAGAAATTGCCATGATAGCCCTGCGCGGTGCGCGCATTGGTGCCGAGGAAGATCAGCTCCGCCGCCGGTTCGCCCTCGGGCATCGTGTCGGCGGTGATGACGATCGGGTCACCCTGCAGCTTGACGCCGACCCGCGCCGCGAACTGGATGATGTAGCCCCGGAAAATGTGCGCCTGGTTCTTCGACGCCGACAGAAATATCTGGTTGCCACCCCCGCGCAGGGCATCGATCAACGCCTCGCGGGCGAAATACCATGTCGCGCCGATCTGGCGCGACTTCAGGATCATGCGCGTGCGATTGTCCTTCGCCGCCCACCAGTCCTCCTGATAGCCGAACAGCTCGGCTTCGAAGATCGCCTCGAGCTGCTCGACCTGTTCTTCGGTGAAATGGTTCTTCGCGGCTTTCTTGCGCTCGCCCGCGTTGCGGTTGCCGACTTTCTCGTTGAGATCGCCCGCGTGCCCGCCGGGTGCCTCGTATCGTCGCACGCGCGCGGTCGCCACGACCTGACGCATCAGCAAATCGATTTCCTTGAAATCGCCGCCCGTCTTGCTTTCCTTGGCGATCAGCGAATTGAGTCGGCACTCGAGCGCGTCCTCGATCTTCGACAGCGACGGCGCCTCGTCCCACTTCTCCCGGTCTTTCCACGCCTGCACCGTGGACCGCTTCAGATCCAGTTCGTCGGCGATCTGGGTAATGCCCCACCCGCGCCAGTACAGGCTGCGCGCCTGTCGGCGCGCATCGATCGGAATCGGCATGGCGTGCGAGGGCAATGGATTGTCGGGCGGCGTCACCTGGATCAATTCGGTTAGCAACTGCCGTCCCTACAATCCCCGCAATCATGTAGAGCGCAGCTCTACACGGTGACATTTCTGAACGAAGAAAGCAGCGCCGACATAGTTAGTTACACTTTCGTTCAATTCATGACCAACCCGTGTTACATCTTCGTCGCAAAACTATTTGCATCGGGTCGAAAGGGCGATCCGAATAGAGGGGAGAATGCAGATGACTCAGGGATGCTTGGCATATCAGAATGACTTGAAACTGGTGGCAGAGAAGGCAGGTACCGATATTAGCGAGAAGCTGAAGGTGCTGTCTGATCGGTACTCGGAAGCTGCAATCGGATTGCGGGACGAGGCAGAGAACCAAGCGTATTTCGAGTTCGAGGTGACTTGGGACGAGACAAAGATCGTATTCGACCTTCCAGAGGTGGAAATTGTCGATCAAGACTGGGTTCTCGACCTGCCGCAGGTCACAATGGTCAATCAGGAAATGATTTTCCACACGCCATCGGTGCGCATGACGCTGCAAAAGGTCGGCCAGTATCCGGAATTTCACGGCTTCACCGTCGTTTGGAAAGATATCCTGATCGAGGTTCCTGAATTTTTCATGCAGGAGCAGCGGATCGTCATGGGTGTACCCGAGTTTCGCGTAGACCGGACCGAAATGACGCTCGGGATCCCTGAGTTCACGATGGCGCGTCAAGAGATTATTATGGGTTTGCCGCAATTCAAGCTGATCGAAGCGCACGTAAACATTCAAATCGAGGCTCAAAAACTCACCGAAAACGCGCAACGTGAAACGGCTGGGGTGAAGGCGGAGGCTGTTGCTCTTGCGGCGGCTGATTTCGCCCAAGCTGCCACCGCGCTTTTTTCCTGCTTGCGTACCTCGCTTCAGAATAAGCGCCTCGAAACAGCGGCGCTCATGGAGCCAGCGATCACGATGCTGGAGAGTTCGATTTCGAAATTTTCCAGCATCGACTCCGATGAAAGTCGGCAGATGATCTCCGACCTCAGTGCCAAGCTCGATTTGGCCAGGGTTAAGAAAGCTGAAGCTGACGCAAAGTTCGATGTTCAGATCAGCACGCTGCTTCACCAAGAACGCGCGACGGTTGAGGAGTTTGTTTCGAAGCTCGGTGGGGCCTGACGACTGGCTGTGACATTCGGTTTAGACTGCGCCCGTCTCTCTGGAGGCGGGCGTTTTTCGCGTCGCAGCATGGTAACGCCCTTGTAGAGTCCGCTTCTACAAACACCCAAGCTTGAGCATCCGCTCCTCTTCAGTCCCTGTTCGACCGGTCAGCGCGGCCTTGTCCGCCATCATCGAACCGATCCGAGGGACCGAACCGCCATGGGCACCAAGAGCAAGTTCTTCCGCGCATTCGTCGCAGGCCAGACCATCAGCGACGGGCGGGAGATCACGCCCGAGATGATCGACCAGATCGTCGAAACCTTCAATGTCGATACCTACACGCCGGGGATCAACATCGAGCATCTCACCGGCTTCAGCCCGCAGCCGCCGTTCAACCGCTATGGCGACGTGATCGCGGTCAAGGCGCAGACTGACGACGTCACGATCGACGGCAAGGTCGAAAAGCGCCGCGCTCTCTATGCTCAGGTCGATGCGCTCGACCAGCTGGTCGGACTGGCACAGAGCGGGCAGAAACCATTTCCCTCCGTCGAACTGACGCCCAGCTATTCCGGCACCGGCAAGATCGGCCTGGTCGGCCTCGCCTTCACCGACAACCCCGCCTCGATCGCGACCCAGAAGCTGACCTTCTCGCGCTCGGCGGCAGTGCACGGCACCATCTATTCGACCGGGGCCGAAGCGGTCGAGCTGCAGTTCGACGGCAAGCCCGCCGAAGCTGGTGGTATCGCTGCCGCAATCGAGGCCGGTTTTGCCAAGATCGCCTCCAAATTCACCACGAAGGTCGAAGAGCCGAAGAAAGATGAACAGAAGACACCGGCCAACGACAACGGCTTCGACGTCAACGCCTTCGCAAAGGATTTCGGCGGCGTGATCGCGGGCGAGATCGCCGCCGCGGTCAAGCCTGCCGCCGACGCCGTCGCATCGCTCGACGCGCGCTTCACGGCGTTCGAGGCCAAGCTTCAGCAGACCCCGGCCCCCGGCTTCAGCCGCGCGCCTGCCTCTGGCGGGAACGTGGCGATGGTCACCGACTGCTGATCGCCGGTCCCCGCTACTCCACTTCGCTCATCACCGCCGAGGAATTCCACGATGCGTAACGCCACCCGCCTCCTCTACCATGCCTATTGTTCGCAGATCGCCCTGCTTAGCGGCGTCGCCAGCGCAAACGAACAGTTCAGCGTCGCGCCGGTGGTGCAGCAAAAGCTGATCGAGGTTCAGCAGCTGCAGAGCGACTTCCTGTCGCGCATCAACGTGATCACCGTGCTGCAGCAGGAAGGCGACAAGGTCGGTGTCGGCGTGACCCGTCCGATTGCCGGTCGCACCAACACTGCCGGCGGCACGCGCCGCACGCCGACGCCCGCGACCGATACGTCGGATCTCGGGCGCTATCGCTGCGAGCAGACCAATTTCGACACCGCGATCAAATATGCGACGCTCGATGCCTGGGCGCACCGCCCCGAATTTCAGCAGCTCGTGCGCAACGCGATCCTGAAGCGTCAGGGGCTCGACCGCATCCTGATCGGGTGGAATGGCACCAGCGTCGCCTCGACCACCGATCGCAACGCCAATCCGCTGCTTCAGGACGTCAACAAGGGCTGGCTGTTCAAGATCCGCACGCACGCCCCCGCGCGGGTGCTCGGCGACGGTGCGCTCACCAGCGATCCGACCAAGGCGATCTATGTCTCTGAGGGCGAGGTCGGCGAAGAGGTCGATTACGTCAACCTCGACGCGCTGGTGTTCGACGCAATCGAGCTGCTCGACGAATGGAACCGCGACGACACCGAACTGGTCGTGATCTGCGGCCGCGATCTGGTCCACGACAAATATTTCAACATCATCAACGCCGCCGGCGACAAGGCGACCGAGATGCTGGCGCGCGACGTGCTCATGTCGACCAAGAAGATCGGCGGGCTTCAGGCGGTTCGCGTGCCCGGCTTTCCGGCGGGCAAGCTGCTGATCACTCGGCTCGACAACCTGTCGCTCTACGAACAGGAGGACACGCGCCGCCGCCTGCTCCGCGACGAACCCGCCCTCGACCAGATCGAGAATTATGAGAGCGTCAACGAGGCTTATGTCGTCGAGGATTACGGCCTGTGCGCGCTCGTCGAGAATATCGTCATGGGCAAGAAGCCGGCCTGATCCGGCACTCGCCCCACCCGTCGTCCGCTCGCCCCAAAGGAACCGCAATGAGCCTCGCTCGCAAGCACCGGGAATTCATCCTGGCACAGTCTGAACCGGCGGTCGCTCCTAAGGCGAGCGGGCACACAGCCGACACCTTGCTGGTGTCGGAGCGCCCCAGTCTGGCGCGTTCGCATCGGGACCGCGCATTGGCGGCGGCGGCCGCCACTGCCGCCGCCATCACGGTTCCGGAAGCCGACACCGGTACGCCGGAAGAACGCGCCGCCGCGCAGGTCCGCCTCCGCCTGCAGCACGACCTGCGCCGGCTGAAGGATATTCAGTCGATCGAAGCCAAGATCGCGGCGAAGCGCGAAATGCTGCCCAATTATCGCGATTGGGTGCTCGGCTTGATCGACGCCGCTGAGGCGTCAGGCGAAGCCACCGCCGACGATATCCTGCCCACGATCATGGTCTGGCTGATCGACGTCGGCGAATATGCCGGCGCGCTCGGCCTCGCCAAGCACGTCATCCGCTTCGACGTGCCGATGCCTGCCCGTTACGAGCGCACCGCCCCGGCGCTCGTCGTCGAGGAAATCGCGACCGCCGCGCTGAAGGCGCAGGGTCTCGGCCAGAGTTTCCCGTTGGCCATCCTCGACGATGTCGCCACGCTGACGGCGTCGATCGACATGCACGATCAGATCAGCGCCAAACTGTTCAAGGCGATCGGCATCGAACAGATGCGCGCCGCCGACGACGACGCTGCCGAACCGCTCGCCCGCGCTACCGCCGCCGCGCTCGCCCTCGAAACGCTGCGTCGCGCCAAGGCGAAGAACGAGCGCGTTGGCGTGAGCGACAAGATCAAGCGGCTCGAGAAGCTGCTCATTTCGAAAGAACCGCCGGCACAGACCGGCTAACCAGCTCGCCCCCGGCGCTCGGGGGGCGGATCGCGCGCGACGGGAGAGCCTTCGGGCTGAGGGCCGTCGCTGACCCGGTCCCCACCCCCGTAAACCGCTCACAGGATCTGCCATGCCCGCCACCCTCATTGCCCTGATCGGCGCGCTCGTGCTGATGGCCAGCATGCCGATCGTGGCACTTGGCATCGTCGGCTCGATGCTGGCGCTGAGCGGACATGGCTGGCCATATCTCGGGCGATCCCCGGCACGATCGCTGGCGGCCTCGCTGCTGCTGATCCTGCTCGGCTTCGCAATCTACTTCGGTGCCGCCTGCGCCATTGGCTGGGCGATGTTCCGATGACCTTCGTCACCGATTGCACCCCCTCGATCGTCCCGCCCCCTGCAACGGCGGGGGAAACCCCAGTCACCAACGATGGCTGGTTCCCGCCGATCGACCCCGCCGACATTCGCGCGACGATGCGGATCCGCGATTCGGTGACGCCGGAACGCCTGCGCGGCGCGATCGTCGGCGCGATCATCGCCGTCGGAAACCAGCTCGCCGCGTGGAAAGCGGCCAAGGTCGCCGCCGGCGCCCCCACCCTCGCCGACGTGGTCGCGGACCAGATCGACGGCCAGAGCCGAACCGTGCTGCTCTACCACCGCGCCATCGCCGCCGCCGCCAAGGTCGAACTGGTCGAGCGCTACCGCGACGTCGATCTGACCGGCGCGGGACAGCGACAGGTCGAGGAAGTCGAGCCTGCGATCGGCGAGCTGCGCCGCGACATGATCCACGCCATTCGTGATCTGCTCGGCGTCGGACGCACCACGGTCGAGCTGATCTGATGCCCGGCTCAAACCCCGATATTATCCGCGCGAAACAGGGCGACACCCTCGACGCCCTGCTCGCGCGTGAGCGTGCCCTCGGGCCGGAAGCGCTGGATCTTGTGCTGAAGGCCAATCCCGGCCTCTCGGCGATCGGCCCGATCCTGCCCCTCGGCACGCCTGTCACCATCCCGCCCGCCGCCGTAGATGCGCCGACGGTGCGCCCCATCGTCCAGCTCTGGGATTGAACCAATGGAAGCAACCTTCGTCCAGGCACTGATCGGCAGCGGCCCGATCGGCATTTTCGCCCTCTATTTCTATTTGCAGACGAAGGCTGATCGCGAAGCGCTCCGCGCTGAGCGTGCCGACCGGCTGATCTATGACCGAGAGCGGCTGGAAACAGACAAAAAGGTAGCCGCAGCGCTCACGGTGCTCGTCTTCAAAATCACTGGGAGTGTGCCCGATGACCGCATGCGCTGAAGCCGGTCGCGCCCTCGCACTTGCGGCCGACCGGCTAAAGGAAGCGTGCCTAAGCGCTCCCTTCATCCGCATCGAACCCGCCGCCATTCGCCGCAAACCCCCCAGGAAGCCGTGATGATGAAACCGAACGCTCGTCCGCAAATGACCGAGGCCCAGCTCATGGCCAAGGTCGCGCCACTGGGCATCACCCGGCTAGACACGCTCTTCGTCGTCGGGATCCGCGGCTACTACCTCGACACGATGGGGCGTGCCGCTGCGAACGATCGCGGCATTTATGATGACGCGCTTTTCGTGGTCGCGCCGGACCAGCATTTCAGCGCCTATAACGGCAACACCGATCCCTCGCGCAGGCGCATCGGCGGCGGCACTGGGGCAGGCAAGGGCATGGCTTGCCTCAAGCCGGGCCTGTGGCGTGCGCACCGCCTCGGGCTGCACAAGGGGCAATATCGCGCGCTGATCCAGACTGGCGGCAAGGTGACCGTCACCCGCGACGGTACGCCCCCGTACGAAGACACCGGCTATTTCGGGATCAACATCCACCGGGGCGGCATCGGCACGACGTCGTCGGAGGGGTGCCAGACCATCCCGCCGGAACAATGGCCCACCTTTATTGCGAACGTCGATGCGCTGGCAAAGCGTCTCGGCGTGGTCACCGTCCCCTACGCGCTCGTGCTGGCATGACCGTCCAAGGATATTTGCTCGGCGGTGTCGCGCTGCTCGGCGTTGCCGGGACGATCACGGCCTATGTCGTCGGTCGCGACGATGGCAGCGCCATCCAGCGCGACATGCAGGCAGCGGTCGAGAAGGCCACCGCCGACTTGCGAAAGCAACGCGAGCAGCTCGTCGATCAGATCGGCGGCGCCGCAGTCGCACAGCAAAGCCAGCGCCAATCCAATGTCCGGGAGATCTACCGTGAGAGCCACACGATTACTGAGCGCCCTGTGTATCGCAATGTCTGCGTCGATGCTGACGGCGTGCAGCTCCTCGTTCGAAGCGCCGCCGCAGCCAATGGCGCGGATCCCGGCGTCCGACCTTCAGGAACCGGCGCAGGCACCCCCACCCCACCGCAACCCTGACGCCACTCAGGACGGCAAGGCCGCGCTCGGCACCCAGCTCGACCTTTACGACGTCATTGGCACCCTGCGTCTCGCTCTGGTCGCCCTGCGCTGCAAGGTGCGCGCATCGCAGGGCATGGACCTCCCCGCATGGTGTCCCCGGTGAAGAAGCCGGAATCGCTCAAGCGGGTGCTGCTAGCGCACGTCGCCGCCCTGAAGGAGGATCCTGCTCGGCTCTCGATCTTCACCGACGCGGGCAAGGTGGTCGCGCGCGCCACCGGCACGCTCAGCTTCGCCTATCACTACACGCTCAATCTGGTCGTACAGGACTATAGCGGTCCCGTTCACGACCTCACCCTGCCGCTCCTCGCATGGATCGCGGAGAAGCAACCGGACCTCCTCGAGCGCGCACCGAACGAGCC
The DNA here is from genome assembly GCF_036663835.1 of Sphingomonas sp. LT1P40. Classification (NCBI taxonomy): domain Bacteria; kingdom Pseudomonadati; phylum Pseudomonadota; class Alphaproteobacteria; order Sphingomonadales; family Sphingomonadaceae; genus Alteristakelama; species Alteristakelama amylovorans. The sequence goes on along the minus strand of NZ_JAXOJT010000002.1, from coordinate 854,329 downwards.
GTTCCGCTTCGAGTCCGAAATCCTCTACGACGATGCTCGCGACGTGTCGATCACGCTCGACCTGATCGAACGCGTGCTGGTCGAGCGCAAGGCCGGCGGCGGGTTCAACGTCACCTATCTCGATGACAGGCCGGCGAGCGATACCTTCGACGGCGTCTGCGGCGTTCCCTTCCTGCGCGGCTATCTCGGCGACGATCTGCTCGTCGAAAGCCCGAACGCGGCCTAGGCGGATGGGGGACGGCCTGGAGCGAATCGAAACGCTGGCGGGCGCCATGCTCAAGTCGCTTGCGCCCGGCTCGCGTCGTCAGCTTCTTCGTCAAATGGCGCGCGGCATCGCCAAGACTCAGCGCGATCGCATCGCGCGTCAGCAACAGCCCGACGGTACGAAGTTCGCGCCCCGCAAGCCGAAAGCCGAATGCAGCGCAGGAAGCTATCCGTTGCGCTTCCTCTATCCAAAGGGTGCCGCCGAACCGCGCCTCGTCACGATGGCGAGCTGGGCGCGACAGGGTCCGCTGGTTACCGGCTATGATCAGGAAGCCGGTGCCATCCGCAGTTTCTTTTGGGACAAGGTCGCCAAATGGCTGCCCACCGGCGAAACAGTCTCGCGCGGCAGCAATCTCCGCCGGCGCGGAGCGATCCGCCAGCGCGCCATGTTCCGCAAGTTGCGCACGGGTCGCTATCTGCGCAGCGACGCCAGCGACGCTGAGGCATGGATTGGCTTCAGCGGGCAGGCATCCGCCATTGCGCAGATTCATCAAGGCGGTCTGCGCGAAAAGCCATCGGTGCGAGCACGATCCGTGCGGTATGAGAAACGCGAATTGCTCGGAATTTCGGAAGTTGATCGTGCGGCACTTATCGATGAATTTTTAGCGAAATCGATCTGCCGTGCCGTAGATGGTAACTAAGCTTCAACGATGACAGCATTATCTCTTGGCCACTTATCAAACATCTCATCTCCAATAACAGGAAACAACACAGGCAACCTTCTACCAATTACGTTATGTTCACTATCATATAAGATAAACGCCTGAACCCATACGCCATCTATTTTTCTTAACCGTAACTCTTGCTCCCAGTGCCCGCTTTTTGCAGTGAACATTGCGAGGAGATTCAACTCGGTTTTGCCTAGGCTTTCTATCAAGAATTTATCATCGTAGAATACCGTTCCGGCGACTAACACGCCAACATTTACGCCTTTATTGCGAAGATACGTATCCGCCAGATTGCCTAGATATTTGGTGTCGCGATTGAATATGGTAACATACAATCCGTCTATGTTATGCTTACCATAATGTAAGATGCATGGCAGCAGGTCTCCGCCTGTGGTAACTTGCATATCTATGTAAGCAAAAGCCCCTTTTCCAGTCAGAGTACTAATGATGCCTTCTGACGCTTGCAAGATCGTTTGAGCTAAATCTTCCATCTTGCTGAGAGATTTTTCTAGGCTGCTTTCAACCTTTGTCTGACGGACCACTCGAATCCACTGCCCTGTTGCCCACGAACTAAGGAAAAAGGCAGGCGCAAAAGTCGTGGCGAGACTAGCCACGCTAAGGCTAGCTCCATCTGATGCTATTATGAACGCTGTCCAGGCCACCGCCATCAGCAAAGGCAGATAGAATTCTTTAATCAGTCGTTTGACTGTGACCATGAGCCGCTCCTTCTGCTCTTCATGGGCTTGTAGAACCCCACTCTACAAGCCAGCACGATAGCCAAGGTCAGACCCCGGCGACGACATGGCCCGGTGACCGAGGCCTCCAGCTCAACAGCGATCGACCTCTCGCGCCTGCCCGCGCCCAGCTTCGTCGCGCCCCGATCCTATGATGCAATCCGCGCCGAACAGGTCGCTATGTTGCAGGAGCTTATTCCCGAGTTCGACGCCACCATTGCGTCCGATCCGGCGGTGAAGCTGCTCGACGTCTTCGCCTATCGTGAGCAGCTCCTGACGGACTTTTACAACCAGCGGGCACTTCAGGTGATGCTCGCCTATTCGACTGGCGCAGATCTCGACCAGCTCGGAGCGAACGTGAATGTCGAACGCCTCGTGCTCGAGGAGGGCGATCTCGATACCGATCCGGTTTACGAGAGTGACGCCGACTTCCGCCGTCGCATACAGCTTGCACCCGAGAGCTTTTCGGTCGCCGGTCCCGATACCGCCTACCGTTTTCACGCCCTCAGCGCCGACGCGTCGATCGCGGACGCCAGCGCGACCAGCCCATCGCCCGGTCACGTTCTGATCAGCCTGCTCTCGCGGGTCGGCGACGGCACTGCCAGCGCCGACCAGATCGAAGCGGTCGAAGATATCGTCACCAATCGCGCGGTCCGACCGCTGACGGATATGGTGAGCGTGGCCTCCGTCGAGCTTCTGCCCTTCGTCGTGCTGGCCGCACTCACCCTGTTTCACGGCCCTGATCGCGTGGTCGTGCTCGCAGCGGCTGAAGCCCGCCTTGCGGCCTATATCGCTGCCGCCCGCAAGATCGGGCGTCCGGTCACCCGCTCGGGCATCATTGCCGCCCTGCACGTCGAAGGCGTGCTCAATGTCGCTCTCACCCACCCCGCCGCCGACGTGATGGCCAGCGATGCGCAGGTCGCCCACTGCACCGGTGCCGACGTGACGATCGCCGATGACTGATCTGCTCCCGCCCGGCAGCACCAATCTCGAGCGCGCATTGTCGCGGGTCGGCGCGCGCATCGGCGACATGCCGGTCGATGTCGCGACGCTCTGGAACCCCGCGACCTGTCCGATCGACTTGTTGCCGTGGCTGGCATGGACGCTGTCGATCGACCGCTGGAATGCCGATTGGAGTGATGCCGAAAAACGCGCGGCGGTGGCTGACGCGATTGCAGTGCAGCGCCGCAAGGGTACGCGCCTCGCGGTCGAGCAGGTGCTCGAATCCTTCTGCTCGCTGCTCGAGCTGGTCGAATGGTTCGAAGCGACGCCACAGCTTGATCCCTACACGTTCGAGGTGCGACTTCCCCTCATCGGTCCCGACGGCGCCGCCGGCGGCGAGCGGGTGACGGCGGCGTTCGCGCGTCAGATCATCGCCGACGTCACCCGCGCGAAGCCGGTTCGCGCGCATTTCACCCTCGTTCAGCAGCTCGACCTGATCGGTCTGCCCGCGCCGATCGGCACGATCAACACCACCGCTTACCGCCGCCTCGATGCCGCCGCGACCGATAGCCCCGCCGGGTTCGATCCCGAGATCGAGTGGGGCGCGCTCCTCCAGGACGAAAATGGCGAACCGCTGCAGGACGATACCGGCGGCTTCATTGACGGGACCGCACCATGACCACGCCGCTTTCGATCGTCATCACCGATGCGGGCCGCACAGCTCTTGTCGATGCTGAGGGCGGCGGCACCGCCGCCGTCGTCATTGCCGAGGTTGGCGTTACCGCCTCGGTATTCGTTGCAGCCCCTACCCTCGCCGCACTTCCCGGCGAGATCAAGCGCATCGACACCATCGCAGGCGTGGCGGCGGACGCCGACACCGTTCACCTGATCGTGCGCGATTCCAGCGACGAGGAATATGTCGCGCGCGGGATCGCCCTTTATCTCGATGACGGCACGCTGTTCGCCGCCTATTCGCAGCCAGACCCAATCCTCGGCAAATATGCCGCCTCGCACTTTCTCACCGCGATCGACCTGAAGTTCTTGGACGGCGAGGCGGAACTGATCGAGTTCGGCGACACCAACTTTCTCAATCCGCCGGCGACCGAAGTGGAAAAGGGCGTCGCCTATCTGGCGACGGTGATCGAGGCGCTAGCCGGTGCCGTTACCGACAAGATCATCACCCCCGCCACCATGGCGGCGGTGCTGGCCAATTACGTCGCAGCCGATCAGCTCGGCGTCGTGAACGGCGTCGCCACCTTGGGCGCAGACGGCAAGCTCGCCATCGCCCAGCGCCCGCCGATCGACCTGATCGATGTCTGGCCTGTGGTCAATGAGGCGGCAATGCTCGCGCTCGGGGCTGCCACCGTAGGCGACTTCGCGGTGCGCGCAGACAATGGCCTGATCTATGTGCTCCAGGACACGCCCGCCGCCACGCTGGCCAACTGGCTCGAAATCTCGACGCCGGCGCCGGTATCGAGCGTCAACGGCAAGGTTGGAACGGTCGTGCTCACACCTGCGGACGTCGGCGCAGTGCCGACGGCACGCACGATCACTGGCGCAGGCCTGCTCGCCGGTCAGGGCGGGAACCTCGGCGCGAACCGCACCTTCACGATCGACATTGCGACAGCCGCCGAAACACTGGCTGGAGTTTTGCACAACAAGGCGCTGACCCCGGCGTCGCTCGCAGACCTGATCACCGCATTGAACGCAAAGGCGTCGGGCGGCGCGACCGTATCCGGGGGCGGATTGGTCACCGGCGGCGGTGCGATCTCGGGCAACCCGGCGCTCACCGTCACGGCTGCGAACGCGGCTGAAATTCTCACCGGAGCGGCCTCGGACAAGGTGGTCACTCCGGCGGGGCTGGGCGGTCTTGCCAAGAGCCTGACGCCGAACGGCTATGTCACGCTCTCGAACGGCCTGATTATTCAATGGGTCGCCTACCGCAGCGTCATCCTGTCGGAAGTGGCGATCCCGGTTAGCTGGCCAATCGTGTTTCCCGGCGGCGTGCTCTCCGGCTCCGCCACCGCATGGCTGGCAACGCCATCCACCGCCCGCAACCTGTGGGCGCAGATCGTCGCGCAAACCGAATATGGCTGCTCGATCCAGCTTCAGCGCGACGCCGCCGTCGATCAGCGGGTGGATGGCTTCGACGTCATCATGTTCGGATTTTGAGGATGGCGGCAATGTTCTTCAGCGCAACAACCGGCGGCTTCTACGATCCCGCCGTCAACACCGCGATCCCGACCGACGCGGTGCGTGTCACGCGACACCGTCACGCGGAGCTGCTCGCGGCGCGAAGCGCGGGCCAGCGCATCGTCGCAGACGCGAAGGGTAGGCCGCAGATCAGGCCGGTCAAGGTCACGCTCGACCAGCATCGCGCCGCCGCCGTTCGCGCGGTGAAGGACGAGGCGCGCCGTCGCATTCTCGCCATCGCCAGCCTTGAGCGACAGGCAAACGACAACGCGGCCCTGGCACTGGCAGCCGGGTTCATCGAACTGAGCACCGAAGGACTGGCTGCCCGAGATCGCCGCGTCCGCATTAACGCGATCCGCGCCGCCTCGAACGCGATCGAGGCGATCATCACCACCATGCCCGCGTCGAACCTCACCGCATTCGATGCAGCCGCCCACCCGCTATGGCCAAAGGACGCCTGATGGCGAAGATCTCCGCGCTCGATCCGATTGACGAACCCACCGGTGAAGAGATGGTCGTCGTGCTCGCCGACGGCGAAGCGAGACGTGTTGCGCTCGCCCCGCTTGCGGGTGCCGCCCTAGCGCCACACGTCGCCGCAGCGAACGATGAGTTCGATGTCAAATTGGCTGAGGCTGCAGGATCGGCGACGACGGCTGCCGACGCCGCTGCCCGGCTCACGCCGTTCAACACGGCACCGGCGACCAACCATGTTCTCTATCGCGTCAAGAACTCGATCCGCTTGCGCAAATATGTCGGCGTCGTCGCTGTAAACTGGCCCACGGGCCTGTGCATCCGTGAGGCGGCACGCGACCTGAGCGGCGGAACCCAGCATCGCTACCGGCTGCGCGTCGGATCCTACAACGGCGCATATACCGAAGACGTACTCGCAGAATCGCCCGCTGCCGTGAATTTGAACGCTGCCGGCAAGGTCGGCAAACTTCCCGTCGACCTCTACTTCCGAGCAGGCCATCCCGACGTTGTCGCAGGCCTGATCCCCAGTGGCACCTGGGCCGGCTCTCTGCCCTATGATTTCGGCGCGGGCGAGGTCCACGGCAATTACGCCACGCTGAAATATGATTATGCCCTCGGCGGTCTCGATCCGCTCCGCGTGCTCCCTGACACGACCGCGCTGGCCGATGCCGTCAACGCGGTAAAGGCTGATGCCGCCGGCAGAGTCACGTCGGATGCGTTCGAGATCGATATCGCCGACCCCTATCTGAAAAGTGTCGTCCGCAAGATCGAGCTGTTCTGCACGAAACGCGGGCACATATACCGCGTGTCCTTCTTCAAGACGACAGCGGCCGAATTCATGCTGATCGTGCGGGACACGACCGAGGACAAGATTGCGGCGGTCGCCAAGGCGGCGGCGCCGAACTACGCCACCATCCCAGAGCTGCTATTCTTCGATCCCCGCAACGTCGGCGGCAACATCGGCGGCGAGATCACGACCGCCACCGGAATTTACGGCAAGCTTCACATCGACCGCAGCAAGATCGTCGCCAGTGGTGCCACCTGGTCGTACACGCAGGATCAGGCCGCGATCAAAGTCGCCAACTGCATGACCAGGGACGAAGTCGTTTCGCGCTTCTGGAACGATCGCACCTGGCAGGAAATCATCACGGTCGAACCTGAGGAAGTCGTCCCCGGGGATCTGCGCGCCAAGTTCGAGGCGCTATATGCCGAGGGCGCGTATGCGAACCAGACCGATCTATGGGTGCGCTGGTGCCACCGCGCCGCGCCCAACCATCGCATCCTGCTCTGGCTCAAGCCCGGCACGCACAAGGCGACGAACCTGTACGGCTGCCACAATGTCGACATCGGCGGGCCGGGTGCCGACAAGGTGACCGTGGAGTGCGAAAACAGCGCGCTCGTTCGACCCAATCTACAGCTGCACATGAGCCACAAGATATTTGGCTTCCGCTGCGTCGGCAACGCCGTGGCACCCGTTCCGTTCATCACCACCGCGCCACACAATCACAAGGCGCAATATGGCATCCACCGCGACAAGAATAACGAGTTCGAGATCACCGACAGCGTCGGCGACGTGAACTTCTGGTGCGGCTTCGACATGCAGGACGTCGAGATGGTCGGCGACCAGCAGCATAATTTCGCGCTGTTCGGCGCGGGCGGATCGAGCGGCGAGCATAGCCGGATCCGCAATTGCCGCTTCGTCACATTGAACGCCACCCGAACTGCGCCGCTCGCGGCGATGCATACCTGCTCGGGCAGCAAGGCGGCGGTGACGTTCGAGTTCGACAACGTCTATTGCGATGCGCCGCCGGGCGTCGCCGGCGTCGCCGTCCAGTCCGTGGGCACCAATGCGCCGAAGTCGCGCCTCGTCATCAGGAGCTGTCCGACGCTGAAGCTGGTATCGCACTCCGCGCACGGCATTGCCGACAGCTATCATTTCTACGACTTGGCGCGCGATCGCTGCGAATGGGTCGGCATCGGCGACTATCAGGGCGCATTCCTCAGCGAAGACGATTCAGCCCTCGTGCTCAGGACGACGCCCGGCATTTCCGTCGCCGGCGACGCCGCGCCGATCCTGTTCGGCACCGTCGATGCAGGCGGCAAGGGATCGAAGTCGGTAAAGGAGGCGGACGCCAGCAACGCGGCGCTGGGCAAACGCCTCGGCGATTGCCGCACGATCAACAGGACGCTGACGATCGGCGCGCAGACCATCGTGTTCGACCAGCTCTATACGAACCAGAGCAACGCCACCATCGTCGCCACGATCAATGCCGTGATCACTGCCAACCCTGTCAGCGTCGTGAATGTGGGCAAGGAAACGCAGCTCGGCTTTTCGATCCTCGCCCGCTTACTAAACAACAGCGGCGCGACGATCGCCGCGACCGCAATGTGCAAGACGGTGGGGCGAAGCGCGACCAAAGCGATCGATGGCGACGTGGTCGACGCAGTGGCGGTGCGTGACGTAGCGACCGGCGCAGAGGGCGACTTCATCATTGGCCGCAAGCTCGACCCCCGCCTATTCGGCCTGGCCACGACGGCGAATGGAGCCCTCTACGTTGCGAACGGCGCACCGACACTCACCCCGCAGTTGTCTGGACATGAGATCGGACGGGCGAGAGGTGGACAGGTGGAATTGCGCGACGGCTAAGGTTGGCTATGCAACTCGTTTAGAGCCAAATCTCCAAAAATACTTTCGTTATTATACCTAGCCAGGCATCATCCATACTGTCTTCGGAACCGCATATTGCATCCATTTGGCAGCTATGATGTTAAATCCGACAATGGCGTGCACTATTGATAGAGTCGCCAATATAATACCGGCTACCGGTATAATGGTATCTCTGATGTTGACTGCATTTCGCTGGACTTTGTATATTTTTCCGCTCAGGCTACCAAACATTGCTATTAGTTTTTGGTTTTGATTAGCAACCGTTGACATAGAAGATGTCAAATCTGGAATGTCATTTTCTAGCAGAGCCTTAATCTCAGTAAGCTGCTCACCTAGTTCTCTTGTTTCTGCTCGATATTTGTCTGCATACGCACCTATCCGCTGACCAATATTAGCGTTAAACCGATTAGTTGCAAATTCATCGCTCAAATAACTTGGTGTATCTCTGCTACGTTCGATATCTAATATGGCTCTATTAAGATCGTTATTAGTCTCTATTAAAGAATTTTTCACCACGATTAACTCGGACAGATTGGCCTTCGCAACCTTGGAGGCGTCGAATTCTATCGCCCTTACTCTACGAAGAATGGCCGCAATCTCACTCGCAGCATCATGATTGGTTTTCATTTTTCGAACAATCTCGCGCTGAATTTCGTCCTCGGTTTCCGCGCCTTCCCCACCCGTCGAATTTAGAACGATCATCACCCAATATTCGACGTAATACTCGTACGCGAATATCATCATTGTGCACCAGAGACCTACGTACGCAAGCCAAGCTGGTAGCTTTGCATCCGTTCCCATGCCGGGGACGCTAATCTCGGTCGGGTCTGCCAGAGCGAGCGCCAGAATTGTGGCCGAAGCAAATAGGAGGTTCCGCCTCGTTCGTCTCAGCTCTTCGTTTGATTTCAACGATTGCTCGTCTGCCAAGACATCCCCCTAAAACATCGATAACATATATGACTTGTCGTGGGCCAAGGTTGCAACAACTGCGCGCACTGTGGGTGAATAGCCGCCGCACCGATACATCATCCCGCTCCCTTGTAGAAACCCGCTCTACAAGCACCAGCACGCGCTCAGTTGCGGGTGCCTCGCCATAAACGGCGGGATGAGCGACCCTGCCGATCTTCAGCGCCTTCTCGGGGACGTCGTGCGTCTTGGCACCGTCGCGTCCGTTGATCTGGCGGACGGCACCTGCCGCGTTCACCTCGGCGATCTCGAGACCGGCGACATCCCCTGGCTCACCGGTTCCGCCGGCGACACGCATATCTGGTGCCCGCCCAGTATCGGCGAGCAGGTTATCGTGCTTGCGCCCGAGGGCGACACGCTCGGCGGCATCGTCCTGCGCGGCCTGCCCAGCGATACCAATCCCGCGCCCGGCGACGGCCGCACCGTCGTTGTCACCTTCGCCGACGGCGCGAAACTGTCCTACGATCCTGAGGCACAACTTCTCGACGTCATCCTGCCCGAAGGCGGCAAGGCCAAGCTGATCTGCGACGTCGAAATCGACGGCAAGCTCACCGTCACCGGTGACGCCCGGTTCGACGCGAAGATCCATGCGAAGGGCGAGATCGCCAGCGATGCGGACGTGAAGGCTGAAGCGATCAGTCTCAAGTCGCACAAGCATGGCGGCGTCCAGGCCGGCGTCGCAAAGACGGCGGCGCCCGAATGAACGGCATGAACCGCCACACCGGCAAGCCGCTCTCAGGCCTCGATCATATCCGCCAGTCCATCGCCGATATCCTCGCGACCCCGATCGGCTCGCGCGTCTGTCGCCGCGACTATGGCTCGCGCCTGCCCGAGCTGCTCGATCATCCGACGAACGACGCCACCCGGCTGCGCCTCTACGCCGCCACTGCCATCGCGATCTCCCGTCAGGAATCGCGCGTGCGCCTCTCGCGCGTCGGCCTGTCCGCTACCGAAACGCCGGGGGCCTTCGTGCTCGATCTCACCGGCACCACCACCGACGCGGCGCGCCGCCGCTCGCCCTTTGCCTTCTCCATTCCCGTGCGCGCGCTCGGCGCGCTCGCCGCCTGAAAGGATCGTCATGACGTATCAGCATGGAATCAGCGTGATCGAGGTTGCCGGCGCTGCCCGGTCGCTCGCCACGATCGCCACCTTGACGATCGGCTTCGTCGCGACCGGCCCGGCGGCCGACGCTGCCGCCTTCCCGCTCAACGTCCCGGTCAAGATTCAGGCATCGGGCATTCTTGCCGCGATTGACAAGGCCGGCGCCACCGGCACCCTGCGCGGCGTGCTGCTCGCCATCTCCGACCTGGTGCGCGTGCCGATCGTTGTCGTGCGCGTCGCCCCCGGCGGCGATGCCGAGGAAACCGACGAAAACGTCATCGGCGGCAACACCGACGGCGTGAAGACGGGCATGCAGGCGCTGCTGTCCGCCGAAACCCAGCTCGGCCTGAAGCCGCGCATCATCGGCGCACCCGGCCTCGACACGCAGCCTGTCGCGACCGCGCTTGCCGTGATTGCGACGAAGCTGCGCGGCATGGGCTATGCCCGCGCGATCGGCGACACCATCGCCGAGCTGATCGCCTATCGCGCCGGGTTCACTCAGCGTGAGCTGATGCTGATCGCCCCCGACTTCAAGGTTATGGACGCGCTGGGCAATGTTACGACCAGCTTCGCCGCCGCCCGCGCGCTCGGCCTGCGTGCCCGCATCGATGCCGAAATGGGCTGGCACAAGACGCTGTCGAACGTCCCCGTCGAGGGCGTCGTCGGCACGACCGAGGATATCGAGTTCGATTTCCAGTCGGTCGATACCGAGGCGAACCAGCTCAACGAGGCCGGCATCACCACGATTGTCCGCATCAATGGCACCCTGCGCTTCTGGGGCAGCCGCACCTGCGCGGATCCGGCGAACGACGTCACGAAGGATTTCCAGTTCGAGAGCGCGACCCGCACCGCCCAGATCATCGCCGACACCATCGCTTACGGAATGCTGTGGGCGATCGACAAGCCGCTGACCCCCGGCCTCGCCCGCGATATCGTCGAGCAGATCAACGAGAAGTTCCGCCAGCTGTCGCGCGGTGGTTTCATTCTCGGGGCCGAGTCCTGGTTCGATCCGGCACGCAACGCCATCGACGATCTGAAGGCGGGCAAGCTGACCATCAGCTACAAATACACGCCGGTCCCGCCGCTCGAAAATCTGCAGCTGCGGCAGGAGATTACCGACGAATATCTCGCCGACTTCGCCGAGATCGTCGCCGCTGCCGCCTGACCTTCACTGACACCCTTACCGGAGATTCGACATGGGCTTTCCCCGCAAGCTGAAGCAGATGACCTCGATCGTCGAAGGCATCGGCTATGCCGGCGAGACGACGTCCGTCACGCTGCCCAATCTCGAACGCAAGCTTGAGGCCTATCGCGGCGGCGGCATGAACCGCCCCGTCAAGATCGACATGGGCGGCGGCGACGATCTCAATCTCGAGCACAGCTATGGCGGGCCGATCCTCGACATCGTCCGCCAGTTCGGCTCGCCCACCATGACCGGCGTGCAGGTTCGCTTCGTCGGCTCATACGAGAATGACGACACCGGCGAGATCACGACCGTCGAAATCGTCGTGCGTGGCCGTCACGAAACCATCGATCGCGGCGAGCAGAAGCCCGGCGAGAGCGGCGAGTTCAAGGTCGTCACCGCCTGCGCCTATTACAAGGAAATCTGGAACGGCGTGACCGAGGTCGAGATCGACATCCCCGGCATGGTCGAGATCGTCGGCGGCATCGACCTCATGGCTGCGCATCGTTCCGCCCTGGGCATGTTCTGACCCGGCCTCCCCTCCCATAGCGAGCAACTCACATGGAAAAACCCGATCCCGCTGCGCCCAAAATCCGGTCCTTCACCCTCGACGAGGATGTGAAGGTCGGCGAACAGGTCACCATTGCAAAGGGCACGACCGTCACGGTGCGCAAGCCCGGCTCGGGCGAACTGCGCGGCCTGACCCTGATGGCGCTGTCGCAACTCGACGTCGACGCCCTCGCCCAGCTCGCGCCGCGCATCACCACGCCCGTCATTCACAAGAATGCGTCGATGGATCCAGCGGACCTGATGCAGTTCGGCGGCGAGGTCATGGATTTTTTGCTGCCGATGGCCGCGAAGCAGGATGCCTCCCCGCCAGCGTAGAGGATGCGATGGCCGATGTGGCGGTGGTCTTCCACTGGCAGCCCTCGGCGATGGACCCGATGGACCTGCCCGAGCTGATGCGCTGGCGCAGGCAGGCCGAAAAGCGCGTGACGCCGGAGAAGTGACCCGTGGACCGTAACCTGCGCATCCGGATGCTACTCGAGGCGGGCGACAAGGTCACCCGCCCGCTGCGCGATATCGCCGCAGGATCCTCGCGCGCGGCACAGGCGCTGAAGACGACCCGTGACCGTCTGCGCGAACTGGAGCGAGTGCAGGGGACCGTCGCCGCCTTCCGCCAGATCAAGGCGGCGGTCGGCTCGACCAAAACCGAACTCGACTCCGCGCAGGACCGCGTCGCCGCTCTGGCTCGCCAGATGGCCGCGACCAGCACACCGACCAAAAAGCTCGCCGCTGATTTCGCCCGCGCGAAGCGCGATGCCGCCGCGCTCAAGCAGGAGCATCAGGAACAGGGCGTGAAGCTTCAGCAACTGCGCGACCGCCTCAACGCCGCTGGCGTGTCGACCTCAAACCTGGGCGGGCATGAACGCAAGCTGCGCGGCGATATCGCCCGCACTAATGCCGAGCTGGCCGAGCAGGAACGGCGGCTGAGGTCGGTCGCCGATCGCAGCCAGCGCTTCGAGGCGGCGCGCGGCAAGTTCACCGCGATGCAGGGGACCGCGACCGGACTCGCCGCCGGCGGCTTCTCGGCGATCGAGACCGGTCGTGCGATGCTTCGTCCGATGACCGGCGCGGTCGGCGACGCGATGACGCACGAATCGTCGATGACCGATATCGCGCAGAAAGCGGACCTGTCGCGCGAAGCAGCCGCCCGCATGGGCAATACCGTCCTCGACATCGCGGCAAAGGCGAACCAGCTGCCCGAGGCGATCCGCGAAGGCATCGACACCCTGTCCGGCTTCGGTCTCGATCCGCGTCAGGCGCTGCAGATGATGCAGCCGATCGGGCGGGCGGCGACGGCCTACAAGGCGCAGATCGCGGATCTATCCGCCGCCGCCTTCGCCGCGAACGACAATCTGAAAGTCCCGGTCGAACAGACCGGCCGCGTGATCGACATCATGGCGGCGGCGGGCAAGCGCGGCGCGTTCGAGGTCAAGGACATGGCGCAGTATTTCCCGGCGCTGACTGCCGCCAGCCAAGCACTGGGGCAGAAGGGCGCACCCGCCGTCGCCGATCTCGCCGCCGCGCTTCAGGTCGCACGCAAGGGCGCGGGCAATTCCGAAACCGCCGCGACCAACGTCGCCAACGTGCTGCAAAAGATCAGCTCGCCCCAGACCATAAAGGCGTTCAAAAAGTTCGGCATCGACCTGCCCGCCTCGCTGAAGAAAGCCTATGCCGACGGCAAGACCCCGCTCGAGGCGATTGCCGAGCTGACAAAGAAAGCCACCGGCGGCGACCTCTCGAAGATCGGCTTCCTGTTCGAGGATGCGCAGGTCCAGGCCGGTCTGCGCCCGCTGATCCAGAATATGGAGGAGTATCGCAGCATTCGTGAGGCCGCGATGGCATCCGGCGGCACCGTCGATACCGATTTCGCCGAGCGCATGAAGGACGGCGCCGAAAAGGCGAAGGCGTTCAAGGTCGGCGCGCAGGAACTGAGTATCACCCTCGGCGCGCTGCTCTTGCCCGCCGCGATCAAGGTGATGGGCGTGGTCAACCGTGCGGGGAAATCATTCAGCACCTGGGCGAAGGCGAACCCCGGCTTTGCCAAGGGACTGGCGATCACGGCTGCCGTGCTCGCCGCGCTGTTCGTCGTCCTGGGCGGAGGCGCCATCGCCATTGCCGGTATCATCGCACCCTTCGCGGCACTCGCCGCTGCAGCCACCTTTCTCGGCATCGGTATGTTGCCGCTCACTGGGATCGTGCTGGCGATTGTCGCTGCCATCGCGCTGCTCGCGGGCGCGGGGTATCTGATCTACAAGAATTGGGGAGCGATCGGCGCGTGGTTCGCCGGGGTTTGGGAAAGCATCAAGTCCACGGTCAGCGCCGGCATCGCGGCCCTCTCACAGGTCATCATGCGCTTCACGCCCGTCGGCCTGTTCGTTCGCGGCTTCACCGCCGTGCTTGCCTTCCTGCAGGGACCGATGCCGGGACGCATGATGGAGGCGGGCAAAGCGATCGTTCAGGGCCTGATCCGTGGCATCGGCGCGATGCTCGGCGCGCTCAAGTCCGCGATCGTCAACGCCGCGTCCGCCGCCGCTGGCTGGTTCAAGCAGAAACTCGGCATCCGCTCCCCGTCCCGTGTCTTCATGGGGTTCGGCGACTTCATGATGCAGGGACTGGCGCAGGGGATCGAGGGCGGGCGCAATCTGCCGATCGAGCGCCTGAACCGCCTCTCGCGCGACATCGGCACCGCAGTTGCGCTCGGTACCGCCGCCCCGGCGATGGCGGGTGCCGCACCCTTTGGCGGCGCGGCGGGAGCAACGCCCGACGCCGCATCGCTGGCACCGGCGGGGCCGGTCACGATCAATATCTATCCCCCGCGCGGGACGAGCGCCACCGAGATCGCCGATGCCGTCAAGCGCGCACTGGAGAATGAGCGACGCCGCAAACCGGGCGGTGGTGGCAGCTTCGCCGATGCGCCCGATTGGAGCGACCACGCATGACCCTCCTCTCGCTTGGCATGTTCCCCTTCTCGATCCCAACGCTGTTGCACGACGAGCTTCAGCGCCGCGCCGACTGGCGTCACCCCGGCAACCCGCGCGTCGGCGCGCGCGATGCCCAGCAATTCACCGGCCCCGGCCCGGAAACAATGTCGATCACCGGCACGGCGATGGCCGAATTGAGCGACGGTGAGGCATCGCTCGATGAATTGCGCGAGATGGCAGGCACCGGCGACGCATGGCCGCTGGTCGATGGCGCGGGCCGCATCTATGGCGACTTCAAGATCACCGGCATCGATGAACGCATGAAGCTGTTCTTCCCCGATGGCACCGCCCGCCGCATCGATTTCGCCATCGATCTGCTGCGCAGCGGCGACGATCCGGCATGAAGGCCAACATTCCCGACTTCCGCGTCGTCCTCGATGGCCGCGACTTGAGCGACCGGCTCCGCCCCCGCCTGATCTCGCTGTCGATCAGCGAGCGGCGCGGTGACGAGGCCGACGAGATCGAGCTGGTGATCGACGACAGCGACGGCGCGGCGGCGATGCCGCCCGAGGGCGCGGTGCTCGAAGTATCGCTGGGTTGGAAACAGGGCGCGGGCGTGATTCCCGGCCTAGTGCCGAAGGGGCGATTCAAGGTTGATGAGGTCGAACATAGCGGCCCGCCCGACACCATCGTGGTGCGCGGCCGTTCCGCCGATTTCACCAGCCACCTCAAAACCCGCCGTGAAAAGACCTGGCACGACACCACCATCGGTGCCGTCGCCGCCGACATCGCTGGCCGCAACGCCCTCCAGCCCCGCTGCGCACCGCGCCTCGCCGGAATTCAGCTCAAGACGCTGGTGCAGAGCCGCGAAAGCGACATGGCACTCCTGCGGCGTCTTGGTCGAGATCACGACGCGGTCGCCACCATAAAGGGCGGCGCGCTGATCCTCGCGCCGATCGGCGCTGGCGAGACGGCCACCGGCAAACCGTTGCCCGCGATCGAGCTCCACCGCCGCGATGGCGACCGGCACAGTTACCGCGTCGCCAAGCGCGAGGAGGCAGAGGGCGTCTCGGCGACGTGGCACGATCGCAAGTCCGCCAAGCGAAAGATGATAACCGTCGGGAAGGAGGATGGCTCCCGCCGTCTCGCCAGGACGTTCCCTAGCGAAGCGACGGCGAAGGCAGCGGCATCGGCGGCGAGGCAGCGAGGCAACCGTCAGCCCGTCTCGTTGGATTGGTCGCTGGCACTGGGCCGAGCCGATATCTCGCCCGAGCACAAGATCATGGTGGCGGGTTTTCGCGCCGAGATCGACGCGGTGAAGTGGATCGTGGGAGAGGCGACGCACACCCTTACGGACGGCGGGCTATCGAGCGCGCTCAAGCTGGAGCGAGCTCGATAGCCCCGGCGTCGACTTACTGTCCGATATAGAGTGCGGACTTGACCGTGCCGTCGCTATCGGCACGGTCGTTCGCAATCCGCCGCACGGCATGACGCTGCGCATACATCCGCTTGTGATCGCTACCCAGCGGACACCACGACACCATCTGCACGGGTTCGCGGGGCGCGTGAACGCCCCCGTCCAGCATGTACGAAACGATTTGATTCTTCACGCCGGCGCGTTCGATCTCCTTCAGAACCCCTTCAAGCTCCGCAGGCTCCGCCGCCATCACGGCCTCCCATGTTTCGTCGATCAGCGTCTCCGCATGCACGGGGGGGAAGAACTTCCCGCCGCAATCGTAACCAGATTTATTCCGTGCCATCGTCGCCTCCTGCGCATTTGCTTCTTCCAATATTCTTTCCCAGAACGGACCGGATTTTACGGCGCTCGTACGAAAGCTCGTTGGCCGACATGTCCGCCAGTTTGGCAAGGTCCTTCGGACCCAGATCTCCACCGTCTTCATTGACGATAAGATGGAGGGCTTTTCGCATTCCCTCGGCGCGTTTCGTCGAAGTTCTCTCGATGATCCGCTGCACGAAATCGTTCGCGATCGAGAATTCCTCCGGCGTGATCACGCGGGCGGGCTGAAATTGGAAAACCCCTTCCTCCGATGCCTTACTGGCGAGAGTAGAGGCGTGCTTGCGAACGACCGCCGAATGGCGGATCGCGTCGATGACCGCGTTTTTGGCGACCACTTTGGCGTATTTGAACGCTATCGCACGAACATGCGGTGCCATGATGTGCGCTCGCCAGTCGTAATTCAGCTCGCGGTCCAAATGCTGCATGGTCTCGTCGATCGCATCCTGAGCGATATCCTCGGGTTCGATCTGCGACGTGATGCCGCAGCGCGAAATATAGATGCGCGAGAAAGCGACTAGCCTAAGGCGAAAGTCGCTCCAGAAGTTGGAAACCCCTCTATCCGTCATGGCCGCCTCCGCGGTTCTGGTGTGAACATCTGTAAAGACGTTCGGGATATGCGAATCTCAGACTCGGTTACGAAAAATAAACAATTCTGATCGGGAACGTCCCGACTCGTCTTTGTCTGTACTCCATTTCGAGGAGAAGGACGATGAAAAGGAAGACTTCGATGGACACGATCTGCCACGCCATCCTCGTCGCCGCCTATTTGATGGCGGCGTCCGCCTACTGTGGAATCCTTCTCGGCGAGAGTGGCCACGGACCCGCCCCGGTCCCCGAGGCCACGCTCGATCCTCGGCTCGAGGAGTCGGCTAAAGGCTAAAGCCGGGGTTGCGCCGAGATCGATCGGTTGCGTGGGCTGGTTAGCTAGATAACGCACGCATCCAGCGTCAATGGCGTGACGACGGCGCTAGGCGACGGCGATAGTTCCGGCCTGAGCAACCTCGCTTTCCACAACATCGTCTACCAATTCGCTGATATAACTGATGAGTGGACGTAGGCGCTCTGGGTCGCGCTCGAGGATGAGGCGGGCTAACTCAACGCCATCTCGGGTTTTGTCAAAGGTAGCTCGATGTTCGCTAATCTCGCTAATCAGAGCGGCAAGAAGTTTCGCGGCATCCACTCGTTCCAGCCACGGCTCGCTGTCCAATTCCGGATCGATATCTTTGATTGAGAACCTGCTATCCCTCGCGAGGGTAAGCAAGCGATCGCGTAGCTCATCCCCCTCGATGTTGGTTTGCGGATCCTTTTTCACCAACAGTTCGGCGATCGCATCCGGTTCAAGCAAATAGCATTCGAGATGCCGTCGCGGCAGAAAGTGCAGCCGCCCTCCCGAATCTCGTTTCATGTCGAACTTCTCTTGGTCGCTCAGCAACTCCGTGTCGAAGCCAAACACGACCCGAACCGGCAATGTCGCGACCGCCTCGCTCAATCTCGAATATACTTGATAGACCATCCCCTTATCGCGCTTCTTGGCACCGAAATCTCCGGTCGCCACGACTGCTGTGAACACAGTACCAGAAGGCAGCGCCCCGACCAGTTCTCGATACAGATAAGGGAAAAGCGTCTCCTCAGTCTCCCCTTCAACCCAGATCACGCGCTCGGCCGCAAAAACGTCCGCCATTGATACGCCCAAATGCGCAGCGACCTCACGGAAAGTGCTCACATCGTCCGTGTCGAGCCGATCAATCGTGGACTTGTATCCAGAACGCCGCACTAGATGCACTGTCGATGGATTAGAGAAACCAACGACTTCCGGCGCGTGAGTAGAAATAATGTACTGGTGTCGGCTGTATTCTGTACGAAGAATTCTCAGAAGAGATTTTACAGCCGCCGGGTGCAGGAAGCTATTTATTTCATCTATTATAATGACCGTTTCTTCCATCGTCATCACAGCAACTAGAAGAGCGATCATTTGGGCAACGCCAGTCCCACTTTGCTGGAGAGGGAAGCTGAGTTCTACGCGCTCCTGCCGAATCGTTGGCCAAACCCTAATCTCTAAACGCTGAGCGTTAGCAGGGCTAACACGCGTACTTAGGTTTCCTACCGTTGAAAATATATCGGTCAGGTGCGAAACCAGTCTGCGGAATAAGTCGCCGCGATCGCTATGCAATGTATTCAGCACCCCCGCCAAATTTGCAGCGTTGGGATTCAAGCGTGATGTATACTCAACTGCCCCCTCTCCAAAGCTGAAGCGTTCAGCCGAAAAATAGAAAATCTGCGATTCCCAAATTCCGTGAAGTAGTTGGGGAAGATTATCTTCAGAATTATTATGCGGCGCAATCCGAAGAACGCCATTTTGCGGCCTTGCGCGGGCTGCAATCTGCGGTCCATGACCATTATATCCAAAAAGCCTGTGAGACGGGTACGAATCCGAGGTCATTTGACTGCCGTACTCTCGAGTGACGGATAATTCTATCGCGTCCCGCGACAATATCTCTTCAGCATATTTAATCTGATCTACCCCCCTATTGGGAGTTGGTATGGTCAGTGGCGTTGTCGTGGTGAGGACCGCATCTACCACCTCACGGCCAGCAACACTTATCACAAACTCCGTTTTTGGTTTTGGCAACGCCGTATCACGCCACTCCGAAGGAGAGCGATGACGGTCGTCGGGAATACTTGCTAAGAGTGCTCGCAATAGTGCGCTTTTACCGGCGTTGTTTTGACCAACAATAAGGTTGATTCCGCCTCCAAATTCGATCACCCCGGTGTCTTCAAATGACTGAAACCCCGTAATTCGCGCGCTTATCAGTTTCATCAGTAAACTCCGTATCCCGGCTGGAAGACCTTCAATTATTGCAGTCCTGGCACCGCCAATACCGCGCCCACCGCAACGCAAATCCACCACGCACCATCGCGCACGAGATATCGCCATTCACCGGCGACACGCACCACGCCGCCGTCCGCTTGCCCCCGGCGCTACCCACCGATTGGCACGTCAGCCTCGGCCCGCTTATCAGCACATGCCCCTCGCGCGTCCTGCCCGTCGTCCGCCCCAACAACGCCGCCAGCGCGTCGCGCGATCGCACTGCCGTCGCGACCGGACACGGCTGATTGGCCCGGCAAGTCCCGTCCATCTCCCGCGCCGCGATTCCGGCCAGTCGCACGCGTGGCCCCTCCTCGCACCAGATCGGCCCGTCCCCATCCCACACCCGCACCGGCGTGCAGCCAAATGACTGGCCGGCCGGCACGACCGCCGCCGTGGCAAGCACCGACAGGAGAATCATCGGGCCGAACGGCTAATCATTTCCCGATCTTCTCGATCAGGGCAGCCAGCGTCGCGGCCCTCACCTTCATGTGGCGCGCTACAGCCCCGAGTGAGATTCCGCTCCGGATCAGCGTACGCGCATGACGCACCTGGTCGGGGACCAGCTTGGCCATCGCGGAATCGCTGACGATCAGATTTTTGTCCTTCAGCGCGTTCTTTACACCCTCGTGAGCAGCGGAGACGGAGAGCGTCGTTTCGGCGGTGGGTTCCAGCTCGTAGACTGACAATTCGTCATACCGCTCGCCGTTCACGTTCGCATACTGGATCGTCACGCGGAACAGGAACGAGTAAGAATTTCCGAAGTAATCCATCACTTCAGTGCCCGTGATAAAGCACTGGAACGGCTTTTGATCGGACGGCAGGACGTTTCCCAGAGGGTACACGAAACCCTGGAAATGCTTCAGGTTCAACGTCTCATAACTGAATGCATATACATCGACGACAAGCTTTGCATTCATCGCTGGCGTCTTGCCGAAATTGGAAAGCGCGATGGAGATCCCGTACTGTTCGACATCCGCGAATTTTCGGACCAGCACGTCCAGATTGCTCGCACCCAGATACGGTCGCAACTCCAACCGCCCGCGCGCTTCCGCACTATGATAGGTGTCTTCCGCGCTCTTTGCCGCTCGCATCGCGCTGATCGTGGCGAACAGCGACAGGATCACCGTAATCGACAGAAGCACCGCATTTGCGATTTGAAGCATGTCTGCCAGCGTCATCCCACACCCCCCTCCACCGCGGCCCCCGCCGCGTTTCCCAAAAATATCAGACGGAGTTCCCTTACGGCTCCTCACTCCGCCCCATACCCATCCCGGCATCGATCATTTCAAATCGTCTCACGCTCGATGTGTAGCCGTATCCGTACCGATAGTAGCCAAACTCAGCGAATTTGGTTCGAACCCGGTTGAGGGCTGCGATGACGTTTGAAGCGGGCATTCTCAATTGCGCTATTGATCGCGCGATCAAGTGGATCGGGTACTGATCCGCAGCCACCACATACACCACCGCGTCGCAGTATTTCGACAGAATGATCGTGTCTGCTATCCGCAACACCGGCGGCGCATCGATTACCACCACATCGTATCGCTTGCTGAGCTGCTCCATCAATTTCGGGAGATGGCCGCTTTCTAAAAGATCGGCCGGATTGGCGGGCTGCGGCCCTGAAGTAAGAATGTCTAGGTTACGTATTACCGAAACGTCCATGATATCGTCGATAGAAAGGTTGCCGTGTAAGCACCATGACAGCCCCTTGTGATTTGAGAGTGAAAACAGTTCGTGGATATGTGGGCGTCGCATATCCGCATCGATCAGTGCCACGCGCTTTTGCTGACGCGAATAGCTGATCGCCAATGCAGCTGCGGTGGACGTCTTGCCTTCATTCGATCCCGTGCTCGTCACCAGCAAAATTTTGGTAAGACCGACAATCGAGGAACGGGCGAGCTTCGCGGGGATCAAACTAATCCCCTCCGTAAACGCGGTCCCAGTCGCCCGCACGTTGGGCGGTTTGGCCATTTTGGGCAACGCTACCGCGTCATAAGGCAGAAATGTCTCGAATTCCTCCAGGCTTCGAATCGGGTCGCTCGCTGCGCCGCGAAGTTGATCGCGATGGCTTAGAATTTGGACGACGACCGCGAATAGAAAAACGCCTGTGGCGAAGCCGATCGTCGCACTGATGCCCGGCTGTGAGACGATTTGCATCGTCTGTTCGACCAAGGCGTCCCGGCCGGCCTTGTCGCTGAAGAACCCCTGATCTTCACTGAGTTTGGTGCCTAACGGGGTCAGGAACACCCCGGCCACGACGCCAAAGGCGCCGGTGAGCATCGCAAAAATGAGTCGATTGAATTTTTCGGACGGGTGCAGCCCAGCATCGATGCCCGCCAACGGATCCTCGCGCCTCGGTCTCGATGCATGCAACTTACGACGTTGCGATTTCCGCAAAGACATTCAGCCCCCCTGCTGTCTGCTTCAGAAAGTGAATTGGAGTTTTCCTACAGCCGCATGTCTCGACTAGAACATAAGAAGAACAGCGAATCGAGCCTGCTATCCGTGAATGACCCCGTCTTCCGCCTCACCCCCGGCTGCGCCCAGGCTTGCGCGCGGTGCGACGTCATGTGCGCGGTGCTCGCCGCGACGCGGGACGATCTGTGGCGCGAGCTGGAGGCGCTGTATCGGCGGCGGGCGCTTCAGCCGTCGCGCGTTCCGGCATCAGTTCTTGCAGCTGCGCAAGACCAGTTGGCAGTCGCTGAGCGAGAATTCGAGCGCGTTCGGCCGTCGTCAGATCGCCCTCGGCCAATGGCAACAGCCCCTCGAACATCCGCGCCAGCGCAGCTTCACTAGGAAGTACAACCTGCATGGTAACGACCTGAAGCATTGGCGCAGGCGGCGGCGTATACCCTTCCGCAGGATCGTCGACGATGCCCTCCAGATAATCGGGCGTTGTTTCCAGTGCGCGCGCAAGCTGCACCAGCTTTGCAGTGTTCCGGGTGTCGCCGCTAATTAGTTTGCCCACGGCCTGTTGCGAGACACCAAGCGTCCGTGCCAGCGCCGATTGCGACAGTTTCATCGCTGTCATTCGCTCGGATATTCGATCTGCCCTCAGCATGGTCAATGCCTACAACCGGAGTTGTGGAGTGGTAGGGAATAATAGTTGTTGCAAACACACAACTTTGGTTGTATTCCTCTGCTCATGGCGAAGGTCACCACCCCGTTTGACGCATTGAACGAAGCGATTGAAGTTGCTGGCTCGCAGTCAGCGCTCGCGCGAACGTGTGGCGTTTCACAACAGGCAGTTGCGAAATGGGTCGCCTCGAGAAAGGCGATTCCCGCTGACTACGTTCTTCGGGTTGAAGCAGCGACAGGCGTTCTTCGTCATGCGCTTCGTCCTGACATTTATCCCCACGACGCCGAAACCGCGGCCCCTCCCTCTCCCGGCGTCGTAACCTCGGGCGCTCCGGTCGTCGCGTGCGATCGGAGCGCCCTTTTGCACCAGGGGTCGTTGCTGTGACCCTCGCCCGCGATCCCCTGACTTTTGCGGAGGCCGTGTCCCGCATTGCCGACCGCATCGGCTATTCCGCCGCCGCGCGCCTCGTCGGGCGCAGCGAGCGGCTCGTGCGCAAATGGTCGCATCCTACGTCGCGCGCCTTCCCGACATTGGATCAGGGGTTGCGCCTCGACGCCGCCTTCATGGCCGATGGCGGCGACGGCGCGCCCATTCTCGAAACCTATGCCCGCCTGTTCGATCTGGCGGCGGGCACCACACTTGCCTGCCACCTCTCGCTAGCCAGCGCCGTCGCGGTCGCCGCGCGCGAACATGGCGAGGCGATCGAGGAATCGCTCAAAATTGCCCACCCCGGCGCGTCGGAACGCGACGTGCGGCGGGCGATCGGATCTACTGAGGAAGCTTCGTCCGCGATGGCGGTCGTGACGCGGCGCCTCTCCGCATTCCTGAGGTTCGGCGCGGGGCCGGGCCGGGAACACCGTGGGGGACCCACATGACGACCGCCAAACGACCCAGACTGCCTGGAATTTCCTGCCCGCATTGCGGCGATCGATCGATCGTGCGGCACAGCGAACAGGTGACGCCGATCGTCCGCGAGCTTCGCCTCGTCTGCGACAATGTCGAGTGCGGCCATACCTTCGTGGCGCAGCTGACCGTGATCCGCACCGTCCGCCCCAGCGCGCGACCCAACCCGTCGGTATTTTTGCCGAGCGGGGACTGGTCGCCGCCCGCGAACGACGACGCGCCGCCGCCCGCCAATGACGAGTTTCCCCCTGCGGCCACCGTCGCCGCACCACCCATGACCGGCTGATCGCCTCGGCGCAGTCGCGCCGGTCCCTCCCGATCAATCCACCCGCCCCGGTTGCCCCGCGCTTCCGGTGACGGTCCCCGCTTGCCCGAAAGGTTCGCCGATGTTTCACACCCCCCTCCTCTCCCGCCCCACCTCGCTGGTCAGCGAACACGGCCCGGTCGCGCCGCACGATTACGTGCGTCTGCGCCGTCAGGCAGCAGGTCTCGACATTGCGCAAACAGCGGCGCGCTTGTGCGTCGCGGGCGACGATCAGGCCGCCGTTCGCGCCATTGTCCGGATGCTCGAACGCCCCGGTGTCATCGCGCGCGAGCGCAGCACGATCGCCAAGCTGGTCCGCGCCTTTCCGATCGACGCCGAGGTCTATCATCAGCTCGCCACCGAGCCCGCCGAAAGCCATCCGCGCATCTGTCGCGGGTGTGGCTGCAGTCAGGACGATGCCTGTCAGCAAGCCGAGCACGGCCCCTGTAACTGGGCCGGGCCGGAGATCTGCACGCGCTGCACCGACGGAGATCACCTGTGATCGCGCGGCAACCCGCGCGCGCGTGCGACTGCGATCAGTGCCGCGACGATCGGCTGCGACTCACGTTCCGGATCGCGGGTCTCGCCGTCGGCTTCGTGATCGCCAGCGCCCTCGCCGATTGGGGCTGGCCGCTGTGACACCACGCGGTCCCTCGCATTTCCCCCGCACCCGCACGCTGCTCCGTGCCGCCTGCGTCGCCATCGTCGCCCCCTTCCTCGTCATCATCATGCTCCTCGCCATCTTCGGCGCGCGGCGCTGATCCACTTCGAAAGGTCACCCATGTCCGACAGCATCTCCGCCGAACAACTCCGCCTCCTCATCGAACGCATCGAGCGGCTCGAGAGCGAGAAGAAGGGCATCAGCGACGACATCAGCGACGTCTACGGCGAAGCCAAGGCCACCGGCTTCGACACGAAGACGATGCGAGAGATCATCCGGCTCCGCAAACTCGAGAAGCACCAGCTCGACGAGAAGGATGCGATGATCGACCTCTATCGCACCGTCCTGGGGATGGCGTGATGGCCGAGCGCGCGGACACAGTCGGCGGATCGGGGCCATGACGGCGCATTCGATTGTGCGTCTCGACCGGCGGCTGACCACCGCCGCCAGCGTTGGCAAAGGGGTTCGCCTCGACGCCGTGGATCTCGACCTGCTCGTCGCGCTCGGCGTGATGGACACCATTCACGCCGCCAAGGCGCAATATCTCAAGGAACAATCCCAATGTCGGGACGAACGCCGCCGCTCGATCGCAGGGGCAAATACTGGCTCGGTTGGGACGAGCTCGCGGACGGCACCCGCCGCAGCCCCAACCTCACCATCTTCTGGTACGACCCCGCCGAGGGACGTGTACGAAGCGCTTCAACGGGCACAGCAGACGAGAAATCCGCCACCGCCATAATGCACCGCCGCTACCTCGCCGATCGCGGCGAGGTGCACGCTTTCTGCTACGCTTGCGGCCAGTCGATCGCCCAGGCCAACGCCTATCTGCTGACCGACGCCATCGCCGACTATCGCCTCGAATGGGGCGACCATCAATCCTCGGCCGACAGCATCGAGGCGCGGCTGAAGCACGTCATCAAGTTCCTGATCGCGGAGACGGACAAGGGCGCGGAATGCCGCTTCGGTATCGACACCAGCTGCGGCACGGCCTGCAGTTCCGTGTTCATCGACGCCTTCCGTACCTGGTCGAAAAAGCAGCCGGTCGAGTGGCGCAACAAGGCGGGCGAGGTCACTGTCTCGAAACCCCGCTCGCCCGCGACGACCGAGGAGTCGGTGATCCAGCTCGCCGCCGTGCTCAATCACGCCGCCGACGCGGATCCGCCGCGCTCCGACCGCCGCCCGGTCTACAAGCCGATTCCGCGAAAGCAGGTCTCCCGGCCGCGCAAGGTTCGCATCGACGTGCCCGAGCTGGCGCGGCTCGTGAAATATGCGGCCGATGGCGAGGGACAGGACAAGCGCGGTGCGCTGCACGCGTTTCTGGTCGCGTCGATCTGCACCATCGCCCGCCCCGACGCGATCGTCGACATCAACATCTCGCCCGATCGCGAGCAATGGTGGCGCGCTGCCCCGCTGCTCGACCTCAACCCGCTGGGCCGGTCACAGACCAAGAAGTTTCGCCCCGTCGTCCCCGTGCTGCCGACGCTAGCCGCATGGCTCACCGCCGAACTGGACGAGTATGAGAAGCTTGATCGCGAAGCTCGCATCGGGCGCGGCTTCCTCGTCAACTATCGCGGCCGTGGCATCCGCGACGTCGGCAAGGCGTGGCACACCATGCTCGACAACCTCAAGCTGCCACAGGGCCGCGAATGGCAACCCTACCTCCTGCGCCACAGCCTCGCGACGATCGTCCGCAATCGCGGCGCCTCCAAATGGGATCTGAAAGGCTTCATGGGTCACGAGGCCGGCGGCACGACCGAGACCTACGCGGTAGGCGAATACCCTACCGTCACCCGCGCTTTGCAGGACATTTTGACCGAAATTGAATCGCTGGCCCCCGGCGCCCTTCACCGGAAGGGCATCGGAGCCGGTCACCCAGCCATTTTCAAAAAGGAGAAGAAAATGACCGGATAACCGACACTTAGATGGTGGGCGTGGCAAGGATTGAACTTGCGACCCCTGCGATGTCAACACAGTGCTCTACCACTGAGCTACACGCCCACTCGCCTTGCGGCGAAACTCGAAGAAGCGGCGCTTTAGCGAGGGGTGGCGACCCATGCAAGCACGCGATTGGCTTGTTTGTGATTCAGCTACGCTGAATGCGGCACCGGCCCGCTCCCCACCCGGCCACCAAAATTAATTCCTGCTCGGCACCTGCTCCAGCTCGAACAGCCGGTCCACCTCCAGCACCAGGTCGCGCAAGTGAAACGGCTTTGACAGCACGCGCGCCTGCGGCACCTGTTTGCCCGCCTTCAGCGTGACCGCGGCGAATCCGGTAATGAACATCACGCGCATGTCGGGCGCGATCTCGCCCGCCTTCTGCGCCAGTTCGATCCCGTCCATCTCCGGCATCACGATGTCGCTCAGCAACAGGTCGAAGCTTTCGCGCTCCAGCAGCGGCAATGCCGCCGTACCGCGATCGACCGCGCTGACGGCATAGCCCGAACGCTCCAGTGCGCGCGTGAGATACTCACGCATCACCCGGTCGTCCTCGGCCAACAGGATTCTGATCATTACCGCCCCTCACCGCGCAACCCGTGGCCGCGCCTCCGCAAGCGCGCACCTTATGCGCGAAGGATTTAACATTTTCCAGCCGAAGCGCCGCTTAACGGCCGGTTGCCCCGGCGGGCGTGCACGAATAGGCTGAACCTGTGACCGCAACGCCACCGTATGACCGCCATGGTCCCACCGAACCGGTGTCGCCGGTTGTGCTGTCCGTCCCCCATGCCGGCCGCGACTATCCGCTCCCGTTGCGCGCCGCGCTGCGCGTCCCACTCGCCAGCCTGTTGCCGCTCGAGGATCGCCACGCCGATACGCTGGCGCTCGCCGCGCGCGGAGCGGAGACGCTGATCGCGGCGACGCGCGCGCGCGCCTGGATCGACCTGAACCGGGCCGAGCATGAACGCGATCACCGCGTCGACGAGGGTGCGGACGTGATCCCGGAGGGGGCGCAATCGCTGAAACTTCGCAGCGGCCTCGGCCTGATACCGCGCCGCGCGGGTGGCAGCGATTTGTGGCGGCGGCGCTTTGCGGCGGACGAGGTGCGCGAGCGGATCGAGCGCGATCACCGCCCCTATCACGCGGCGGTCGCGGCGGCGCTGAATGCCGCGCACGCCCGTTTCGGCGTCGCCATCCTGCTCGATATCCATTCGATGCCGCCGCTGGCGAACGGCAGTGCCCGCATCGTTATCGGCGATCGCTTCGGCCGGTCCGCTGCGGCGCGTTTCGTCGCGCGGATAGAGGGCGTCGTTCACAGCACCGGCATCCGAACCGCCGTCAACACGCCCTATGCCGGTGGCCATGTCCTCGACCGCCACGCCGACCCGACAGCGAACATCCACGCGATCCAGGTCGAGATCGACCGTACGCTGTATCTGGACCGTCGCCGCGAATCCCCTGGCCCCGGCTTCGCCACCACCGCCGCCCTGCTCCGCCGCATCATCGACGCAGTGGCAGACGAGGCGCTCCCGCTGGCGGCGGCGGCACAATAACCCCAAACCCAAAAAAACCGCCCGGTGTTTCCACCGGGCGGCCAAGGTTCAGGGAGGAGACACACCCGAGGGTGTGCCGCGCGGTCCCGCGAAAGGGGGGACACGAAACCGCACTAAAGGAGATATAGGAGGGGTTGACCGTGGCTTCAAGGACACAATCGCAAATGCGACGAACCGAAGCTTCAGGAACGCTAACCCCTTGGTTTCAGGAACGGAATCATCCGCGTCAGGGTCGCATCGCGCCGCACGATATGATGCGCCAGCGCCGCCAGTATATGGATGGCGGCAAGCCCGGCCATCAACAGACCGAGCAATTCATGCGCCTCATGCCCGAAATCGCCCGCTGATTCGCCGACCGGCAGATAGGGGATGTCGAACAGCCCGAAAAAGGTGAGTGGTCGGCGCACTTCGGCACCCGACACCATCATCCATCCGGTCAGCGGCACGATGATGAGCAGCGCATAGAAGATCCAGTGCGTGGCACTTGCCAGCACCTTCTCCCACGGCTTCAGCCGCGCATCGAACGGCACCGGCTGGTGCGCCAGCCGCCAGCCGAGTCGACCGATGCTGAGGAACAGGATGGTGATGCCGACCGCCTTGTGGACCGGCATCACCTTCCAGTCGTCGGGCAGGGCGTCATGCCCGATCCCGAGGAAGAGGTTGAACAACACGAGCGCCGCGATCCCCCAGTGCAGGGCGATCGCCACATTGTCGTAGCGATCGGTGCGGGGGAACGCGGCCATGTGCGTCAGGCCGCCGGTGCCGCGACCTGCGGCGCGACATTGCCCTGCTGAAGCTGACGCGCGAAGATCTCACGCATCAGGCCCAGCGAGAACAAATGCGCATAGATCAGCGGCAGCATGCCGCTCTGCGCCATCTTGCGCAGCTGGTCGCCGCGCAACTCGTTCAGCTTGTTCTCGTCGACCATGCGGAAACCGCGATAGATATAGGGCTGTTCCGCACCCTCGGGCTGAATCGCCACTTCGCCGTCCATCAACAGGCCCTGATCGTTCAGTTCCTTGATAAAGGCATTGGTCTTTTGACCCGCGATCTCGAACTCTTCGTTGAATTTCAGGATCTGCTGGACCAGTTCGGTCGGCTTGCCGTCCTCGAACAGTGCGTCACCTTCGTCGAACGCGCCGATCGTGTCGGTGGTCGGGTCGAAGCACAAGGACAGCTCCTCCGCCTCGGGGCGCAGCTTGGCGAGCAGGTACGGATAGCGACGGATGTAAGCAGGAATGTACAGATCCTCGCCTTCCTTCAGCCGACCCTCGCCATCGAAGAACACGTTGGTCCCCTCGTTCAGCCCCATCAGGCCGAGCGGTACGGCTTCGTCGCCGATCGAAAACACGATCGGCATGCGGCGCTGCACCAGCGGAAACTCCTCGACCGTCAGCGGCACGGCGTGCTGCGTCGCCATGAACGGCGCGGCATTGGCACGACGGACGCGGAAATTGGCATGCAGTTCGCTCGAAAGCGGCTGAAGGTCGTTGTAGAAAAGGGGAAGGCCCTGAACTTGCGGCGCGCTGGCCATGAATATCTCCTGGAAACGAATTGGCGCGGTTTATTGACCTGTGTCGTTCGGCGCAAGGGTAACGAGCTTCCCCGGATTGAACAGGTTGCGCGGGTCGAACGCACGCTTGATTGCAGCGAGCGCGTGGCGGCGTGCGGGGGAGGACAGCCGCGCCAGTTCGTCGCGCTTCATCTGGCCGATGCCGTGTTCCGCTGAGATCGACCCGCCCGCTGCGACCACCAGGTCGTGGACGAACGGGCTGATGACGTCGGCATTTCGCTTCGCCCAGTCGTCCGCGCTCTGGGCGGGTGCGCGGACATGAAAATGGACGTTGCCATCACCCAGATGCCCGAACGCGCCCGCGCTGACGCCGGGAAAGCGCGCCTCCACGGCTTTCGCGCCATCGATCATGAAATCGGGCATGCCCGCCACCGGTACGGAGATATCGTGCTGGAGCGCGGGGCCGCTGGCGCGCTCCGCCTCCGAAATCGAATCGCGCAGCTTCCAGAATGCTTCCGCCTGCGCCTCGCTCGCTGCCACCACCGCATCCCGCGCCAGCCCGCGCGCAAGCGCATCGCCCAGCAGCCGTTCCAGCAGCGCGGCGGGGGCTTCCGCATCCGCACTGGTCGTCACCGCCTCGATCAGCACATGCCACGGATGCTCACCGGACAGCGGCGCGCGTGTCCCGGGTATATGACGAAGCACCAGCCCCAGCGAGTGCGCGGGCACGATCTCGAAACTCTCGACCGTGTCGGTCGTGGCCTCGACCGTGCGCAACAACTCCAGCGCGACGTGCGGCGATTCGACCCCGACCCACGCCACCGCGCGCGCATGGATCGCGGGAACCAGCTTCAGGCTCGCCGCCGTCACCACGCCCAGCGTCCCCTCCGCCCCGCACAGCAATTGCGTCAGATCATAGCCGCGATTGTCTTTCTTCAGCGCGGCCAGCCCGTCATGCACGCTGCCATCCGGCAGCACTGCCTCGATCCCCAGCACCAGGCCGCGCATCGTCCCGAAGCGCAGCACCTGCGTGCCGCCGGCATTGGTCGAGACCAGCCCACCCACCGTCGCACTGCCCTTTGCGCCCAGGGTCAGCGGAAAGCGCATATCCTCGGCCAGCGCCGCCGCGTGCAGATCGGCCAGAATCACCCCTGCCTCCGCTTCGATCAGCCCGGCCCCGGCATCGATCCGGCGGACCCGGTTCATCCGGCGCAACGACAGGATTAGCGCCGACCCGTCGGCGGGCGGGGTTGCGCCGCCCACCATCGACGTGTTGCCACCCTGCGGCACCAGCGCCACGCCATATTGCGCCGCCAGTCGAACCGTTTCCGCCACCGCCACCGTCGAATCCGGTTGCAAAATCGCCCCGGCAGCGCCCGAATAGCGCCCGCGCCAGTCGTTCAGCCACGGCGCGATGGCATCGACGTCGGTCACCGCCGCCTTAGGCCCGAACCGCGCGGTGATCGCCTCCACAAGCTGCATTTGTGCCGGGTTCATGGGGCAGCGGCTACCATCCGGGACAGTCGGGAGCAATTCATCCACTGTTCAACCCGGATCGCTATTGGCAGAATGACATGGTGAATTTGCTGCTTGTAGCCGTTGCATTGCTGTCGCCGCCGCCTTCGCAGGGAGACGGGCGCAAGGCCGCGCCTGCGCCATCGGTGGTCGGCACGCGCATCGCGCAGGTACGCATCCAGCAGCATTTCGTGGTGCGCGTCCCCCGGCCGGACAGCGTCCGCCGCGTCTCGATCCCCACCGCCCCGCTCCCGCCGATCGCCTGGGTCGAGAAGGACGCCGACAAATGCGTCAAGATGCAAAGCCTGTCCGGTGCCACCATCACCCGGCCCGACAGTGTCGACCTGTTTCTGGCGGGCGGCAAACGCATCCGGGCCAAGCTGGGCAATGAATGTCCGGCGCTCGATTTCTACACGGGCTTCTATGTGAAGCCCACCAAGGACGGCATGATCTGCGCCAAACGCGATGTATTTCGGTCACGCTCCGGCGGCGAATGCAAGATCAAGGCATTCCGTACCCTGATTCCGGGGCGCTGACTCCCCGCTTACCTTGACTTTCGGCGTTATTTCCACGATGCGCCGCCCTATTATTTGCGGGGCGATGCCCCTTATTCCGGACATTTGAATGAGCTTCGCCGATCTCGGCCTCTCTCCCGAATTGCAGCAGACCGTCGAAGCGGCGGGCTATACCGTCCCGACTCCGATCCAGGCGCAGGCAATTCCATCCGTGCTGATGATGCGTGACATCATCGGCATTGCCCAGACCGGCACGGGCAAAACCGCCAGCTTCGTCCTTCCGATGATCGACATCCTGGCGGAGGGCCGCAGCCGTGCGCGCATGCCGCGCAGCCTGATCCTTGAGCCGACGCGCGAACTCGCCGCACAGGTCGCGGAGAATTTCGAGAAATACGGCAAGAACCACAAGCTCAGCATGGCGCTGCTGATCGGCGGCGTTCAGATGGGCGATCAGGTCAAGGCGCTGGAAAAGGGCGTCGATGTCCTTATCGCCACGCCCGGCCGCCTGATGGACCTGTTCGGTCGCGGCAAGATCATGCTGAACGATTGCAATTTGCTGGTGATCGACGAAGCGGATCGCATGCTCGACATGGGATTCATCCCGGATATCGAGGAAATCTGCACCAAGCTGCCGAAACAGCGTCAGACCCTGCTGTTTTCGGCGACCATGCCGCCGCCGATCAAGAAGCTGGCCGACAAGTTCCTGTCGAACCCCAAGATGATCGAGGTGTCGCGTCCGGCATCGGCCAACCTCAACATCAAGCAATTCGTCGTGCCGGTGTCGTCGGCGAAGAAGCGCGATCGCCTGCTCGGCCTGTTGCGCGAAGAGGATGTCCGCACCGCGATCATCTTCTGCAACCGCAAGACGATGGTGCGCGATCTCAACAAGATCCTGAAGCGCGAAGGCTTCCGCTCCGCCGAAATCCATGGCGACATGGATCAGGGTTCGCGCATTGCCGAACTCGACCGGTTCAAGGCGGGTGACGTCAACATCCTGGTCGCCAGCGACGTCGCCGCGCGCGGACTGGATATCAAGGGCGTCAGCCATGTGTTCAACTATGACGCGCCATGGCATCCGGACGATTATGTCCACCGCATCGGCCGCACCGGCCGTGCAGGGGCTACCGGCACCGCGTATACGTTGGTTACGCCCGATGATGCCGAGAACATCGCCAATATCGAGAAGCTGACCGGCCACAAGATCGAGCGTGTCGGCGAACCGGCGGCGAAGGCTGCCGGATCCGCGACCGCCGAACCGGAGGCAACCGAAAAGCCGAAGCGCGCCCGGAAACCGCGCGGTGCCAAGGCCGAAGAAGCCGCGCCGGTTGCGGAAGCGCCCGAGCCAGTGGCAGCACCGGTCGCGCGCGAATCGCGCGCGCCGCGTGAAGCTCGCCCCGAACGGGATGCCCGCCCCGCCCGTGAGCCGCGCGCCGAGCGGGAACCGCGTCCGGAACGCGAAGCCCGTCCTGAACGCGAGCCTCGCAACGACCGTCGTGCCGACCGCGATCGCCCGCGCCGCGATGCGCAAAGCGATGGTCCCGATGAGGGCTGGAACGGCCCCGTTCCCGACTTCCTGAACTTCACGATTCCCGCGTGACGGACGGCGAGGACGGGGAAGACGACTTCCTCGACTTCACCCCCATCCCCGCCGTCGCCAGCCCCTGCGTCAACATCTGTCGTATGCTGCGTGACGACACCTGCGAAGGGTGCCGCCGCACGCTCGCCGAAATCGCCGAATGGTCGATGGCGACCGACGATCGCCGTCGCGCGATCCTCGCGCGAATCGATATGGCCCGCTAGACGCAAGGATCGATCGCATGGCTTCGCTTCCCCCGGCCTTCGACGCAGGCAATGTCGCGGTCGTTACCGGTGCGGCGGGCGGCATCGGCCTCGCCATCGCCACGCGGCTGGTCGATCTGGGGCTGAAGGTCGCGCTCGCCGATTTGCCCGGCCAAGCGCTCGACGCTGCGGCCAACCAATTGGCAGTAAGCGGCCGCGTGCTCGCCATTCCCACCGACGTCGCCGACCGCGCACAAGTCGAACGGCTGCGCGATACCGTGCTTGATCGGCTCGGCCCGGTGGCGGTGCTCGTCAATAACGCGGCCATCGGCGCAAATCCCGGTCAGCCGTGGGACAATGCCGCTGGCTGGGAGACGCTGCTGGGCGTCAATCTGATGGGCGCGATCCACGGCGTACAGGCGTTCGTTCCCGCGATGCTGGCGGCCGACGCACCCGGCATCGTCATCAACACCGGATCGAAACAGGGCATCACCAGCCCGCCCGGCAACCCGGCCTATAATCTGTCGAAGGCCGGTGTCCGCAGCTATACCGAGTCACTCGCCCACGCGCTGCGCGAAGCGACCGGCGACCGTATCTCCGCGCACCTGCTGATCCCCGGCTTCACCCATACCGGCATGACCGGCAGCGCGAACAAGCCCGACGCAGCCTGGACCGCCGATCAGGTCGCCGGGTTCATGCTGGAAAGCGTCGCGCGCGGCGATTTCTACATCCTGTGCCCCGACAACGACGTCGATCGCGCGACCGACGAGAAGCGGATGCGCTGGGCGATGGACGACATTGTCGAGAACCGCCCCGCGCTGTCGCGCTGGCACCCGGATTATGCTGACGAATTCGCGCGGTTCATGAAGTCCTAGCCAGCGCCCGCCCCGCCACCGCATCCAGCCGCGCCAGCACTTCCGGGTCGCGCGCCGACGGTGCGGTAATCAGCGCGGCGTCGAGACAGGTGTCGATCGGCGATGCCTCACGCTCCGCTGGCAACCCCTGCAACAGCGCCACCACCATCGCCCGCGCCTTCACCGCGTTGGCCGACAACTGCGCGATCACCTGCGCCACATCGACCGCCGCCTCATCCTCGCGCCAGCAGTCGTAATCGGTGACCATGCCGACCAGCGCGTAGGGCAGTTCCGCCTCTCGCGCGAGCTTCGCCTCCGGCATCGCGGTCATGCCGATGATGTCGCAGCCCCAGCTGCGATAAAGCTGGCTCTCCGCTCGCGTCGAGAATTGCGGCCCCTCCATCGCAAGATAGGTGCCACCGTCATGCGCCACCGCGCCCGCCGCGCGTGCGGCATCGAGCGCGAGCGCCGACAGGCGCGGACACACCGGATCGGCCATCGAAACATGCGCGACCATGCCGGTGCCGAAGAAACTCGACAGGCGCCCCTTCGTCCGGTCAATGAACTGGTCGGCGACGGTGAACGTCCCCGGCGCGCGTTCCTCGGTCAGTCCGCCGACCGACGACACCGCCAGCACATCGGTCACACCCAGCCGCTTCAGGCAATCGATATTGGCACGCGCATTCAGGCTCGACGGATCGATCCGGTGCCCCCGCCCGTGGCGCGGCAAGAACGACACGCGCACATGCCCCAACCGCCCAGTAAAGATCGCATCCGACGGCTCACCCCAGGGCGAGTCGACCTCGACCCACTCGCCGCCCTCAATCCCGGCGACGTCGTAAAGTCCGGACCCGCCGATAATCCCGATATGCCAACCGCTCACTCAAATACCTTCGGGTTAACTGGCCTCGTCACATTTGGCCGAGCATACGCGAAGTAGATGACAAGTCCGAGAATGTTCCAAAGCAGGAACCAGAGTTGCGTTCGGGCGGGAATCCACAATTGCAGCCCCGCAACTTCCCATTGCTGAAACCAGTTGGGTGTCTTCGCGGGCAGCGAATAGAACAGATACGCGCAACCCAGCACCGCGATCCCGCCGACAAGCCACCACAAAGGCGTGCGGAACATGCGCGGCGCATCGGGCGCGCGGCGGCGCAGCACCATCATGCAAATTGCCACCGCCGCGAACGCCAGCAGCGTGCCGGCATTGGCCAGCGCGGCAATTTCGTCGATCGGCAGCAACCCGGCAATGATCGACACGATGATCGCAGTGAAGATCGTGATCCGCACCGGCGACCCGCGCTTCGACACCTTCGCCAGTTCGATCGGCAGCATCCCGTCGCGCGCCATGGTGAAGAAGATGCGGCTCTGCCCGAACAGGAAGCCGAGCAGCACGGTCGGCAGCGCGATGATCGCGGAGACGGCGAGGAAGGTGGCGAAGGCGGGCTGGTTTAGCTCGCGCAAAATCAGTGCCAGCGGCTCCGGGCTATCGGCAAAGCGCGTGTAGGAAATCGCCCCCACCGCCGCGACCGCGACCAGCATATAGATCACGACGCAGGCAATCATCGATCCGACGATGCCGATCGCCAGATCACGGCCCGGATTCTTGGTCTCCTCCGCCGCCGTAGAGATCGCGTCGAAGCCGTAAAAGGCAAAGAAGATGATCGCCGCCGCCGCCATCACCCCGCGTTCGACGCCATCGGCGGACAGGCTCTTGCCGAAACCGAAGGGTGAGAAGGGCTCGAAATTAGCGGCATCGAAGCTCGGCAGCGCGACCGCAACGAACACCGCCAGCGCGATTATTTTGACGATGACCAGCCCCGCATTCAGCGTCGCGCTCTCCCGGGTTCCGAACGACAACAAGCCCGCGACGACCGCGATGATCCCGATCGCGGGCAGGTTGATGATGCCGCCGGCATGCGGCCCGGTCATCAGATCCATCGGCACATCGGCCCATTTCGCCAACAGCGGCGCGGCATAGCCCGACCAACCCACCGCGACCGCGCTGACGACCAGCGAATATTCCAGGATCAGCGACCAGCCCACGACCCAGGCGATGATCTCGCCCAGCACGGCATAGCTATAGGTATAGGCGCTGCCCGACGCGGGCATCATCGTCGACATCTCGGCATAGGCGAGCGCCGCGCATGCACAGATCGCCCCTGCAATCACGAACGACAGGATCACCGCCGGCCCCGCCTTGCCCGCGCCCACGCCGATCAGCGTCAGGATGCCGGTTCCGACGATCGCGCCGACGCCAAGGGCGATCAGATGCGGCCAGCTGAGCGTCGCGGCCAGCCGGTGTTCGGGGGCATGCTCAGCCGCCGTCTTCACCCTTTTCGTCCGAAACAGTCCGCCCACGATCCACTCCCCGTTCGCCAGACCCGATTGGTGCGCCGCCCCCGGCGGTCCGTCAACGGTTCATGATGGAGACAGCGGGCGCGGCGCATCATCGTTTCGCTTTGGCAATGGAGGCCGCCATGGATCGCCGCTCATTCTTCACCACCCTTGGGCTTGCCGCCGCCGCACCGGCGATGGCGCAACGCCGCGTTCAGGGGCCGATCAATCCGCAAATCGATTATGACGGGTTTCAGCGCCTGTCGGTCGAGGTCGGCGAACTGCGCGAGGTGCGTTTGCTCCCTTTCACCAGGTTCAAATCGGCTGCGGCATCGCGCGGCACGCTATTGCTCGACGCCCGATCCGAAACGGCGTTTCGGGAGGGGCATATCCGGCGCGCGATCAACCTTCCGCTCCCCGATTTCAACGCGGAATCGCTGGCGGAGACGATCGGCCCCGACACCGGTCGCCGCATCCTGATCTACTGCAACAACAACTTCGCCAACCGCGTCCGTCCGGTGCCGATGAAGTCCCGCCAGCTGGCGCTCAACATCCAGACCTTCATTAACCTGGTCGGCTATGGCTATCGCAACGTGTGGGAACTCGCCGATGTGATCGATTTCAACGATCCGAAGGTGGAGTGGGTTAAGGCGTAGCGAGATCTTAGAGCATGACGACTTCAGCTTGAACCAACGAATGTCACCCCGGGCTTGACCCGGGGGTCCCGCTTCTTCGATCGGTCGCCATCAGCGGGACCCCGGGTCAAGCCCGGGGTGACGGAAAATCAGTGTTATGCCGTCACGCTTAACCCTCAGCGCCACCCTAAACCGGGCACTTCGCCCCGCTGTCGATCCATGCCTTGGTCAGCTCGCCGAATTGCGCCTGCGTGCCCGGCACGGGCGTGCGGCCCGGCCCCGGATTCCAGCCCCATCCGACTAAAGTATCGCTCGCGTTATGCTCGTGGATTTGCGCCAGCGTCTTGTTGCCGTTGCGCTTGCGGTCCTTCAGCTGCTCGCAGATCTGGCGCAGCGACTTGCCCTCCCATGCCATCGATGCGGGGGCGAGGTGCCACAAGGGATGACCCGGAATGCTGCCCTTGCCGTCGGCGAACGCCACGTTACGCGGGCCGTGACAGGTCGAACATTCGAGGCCGGGTGCGCCCTTGCCCTCCGGCCCGCGCGTGACCGGGGTGACATGCACCAGGCCTGCATCGCCCTGTAACGGCCGGTCGGTGCGCGGGTGACAGTTCACGCAGCGCGGATGCGTCAGCACCTTGCCCATTTCGGTGAAGATCGCCGCCGAGCGCGCGGCGGGGTCGGCGATGGCGGCAAAGGCGCTGGCCGGTTGCAGACCGACAGGTGCCGCCGACTGGTTGGCGACCACGACCGCTGCGTGCAGCGCGACCGCCGCAACGCTGAGCGCGATGAACCCCAAGCGTTGCATGTTCATGCGTTATCTCCATGCGCGAACGGGAGCCTGCGCACCGTCTTGCCGGTCAGCTTGCGCCACGCATTGGCGACGGCGGGCGCGATCGGCGGGACGCCGGGTTCGCCGACGCCGGTCGGTTTCTCCTGACTGTCGATGATCGCCACTTCGATATCGGGCATCTCACCGATCCGCAGCGATCGATAGGTGTTGAAATTGGTCTGCTGAACCTGCCCGCCCTCGCCCAGCGTGATCTCGCCATAGAGCGCATGGCCCAGCCCATAGCCGATCCCGCCCTCCATCTGTGCGCGGACGATGTCGGGGTTGACCGCGATCCCGCAATCGACCGCGCACCAAACCTTGTGAACCTTGGGCAGACCGTCCGCGCCGACCGAAATCTCGGCGACCTGCGCGACATAGCTGCCGAAGCTTTCATGCACCGCGATGCCCTTCGCACGCCCCTTTTTCGGCGGTTTGGCAAAAGCCGACATTGCGGCGACGCGGGTCAGCACAGTTTTCAGCCGCGCCTCCTTGAGCAGCGCCAGCCGCCCCGCGACCAGATCCTTGCCCGCCATTGTCAGCAGTTCGTCGATGATCGTTTCCTTGACGAAGGCGGTGGTGGTGTGGCCGACCGATCGCCACCACAACACCGGCACCGGCGTCTCCATCAAATGCTGGCCCAGCCGGAAGTCGCGCACCGCATATTGGTTCGCGCCCTCGATCATCGTGCCGTCGATGCCGTTTTGAATCCCCATCGCCTCGAACGGCGTGCCTTTCATGATCGACTTGGCGGCAACGACCTGATCCCAGCCGCTGATCTCGCCCGCCGCATCCAGCCCGACCTGCACGCGATGCACCGTCATCGGGCGATAGAAGCCGCCGGTCAGGTCGTTTTCGCGGCTCGCCACCACCTTGACCGGCGCGGCAAAGCCATAGGCGCGCGCGCACGCCGCCGCCTCGGTCCCGTCGAACATCACCGGCGTCGCGCGGCGGCCGAAACTGCCGCCGGCATAATATTGTACTAGTTCGCTCTTGGCGAAGGGGACGCCCGCTACGGCGCAGATCGCGTTCATTTCGCCGACCTGAAACTGGCTGCCCGCATGAACGGCGATGCCTTCGCCCTTCTTCTCGATCACATAATCCATCGTTTCCATCGGCGCGTGCGCGAGGAACGGGAAATAATAGGTCGCGTCGATTTTCTTCGCCGCCGCCGCCAGCGCCTTGGCCGCGTCGCCATGCGCTTCGGCCTGTTTGCCCGGCGTGCGCGCCGCCGCGCTATATTCGGCCAGCATCGCGTCGGACGAGCGCGTCTCCGCCTTGGCCAGATCCCAGTCGACCTCCAGCGCCGCCGCGCCGCGCTGTGCGGTCCAGGTGTCGCGGGCATAGACCGCCACGCCGCTGGGGATCGGCTTCACGTCGAGCACGCCGGGAATCGCCCGCGCCGCACCGTCGACAACCTTCTTCACCGTCGCGCCGAAAGCAGGGGGACGGCGCACGGCGGCGTGGACCATGCCGGGCAGCCGCACGTCCATCGTGAACATCGCCGACCCATCGGTCTTGGCCTTGCTGTCCACCTTGGCGAAGGTCTTGCCGATATAAACGAATTTGTCGGGCGTCTTGAGCACGGGATTCTGCGGCACCGGCAGTTTTGACGCATCCGCCACCAGTTCGCCGAAACTCGCCTTGTTGACGCCGCTGCTGACCACCCCCTTCGACACGGTCACGGCGCTGACGGAAACACCCCAGCGTTTCGCCGCCGCCTCGACCAGCATCGCCCGCGCCGCAGCGCCCGCCATGCGCATCTGCATCCAGCTCTCGGCGATCGCGCTCGACCCGCCGGTCCCCATCGTTCCAAACGCCAGATTCTTGTAAAGCGGGTCGTTGGCGGGAGCGAACATCACCTCGACCTGCGCCCAGTCGGCGTCCAGTTCGTCGGCGATGATCGTAGCGACGCCGGTCGATGGCCCCTGGCCCATCTCGATATGCTTGGCGATGATCGTGACGCTGTTGTCGTGGTCGACACGAACGAATGCGTTGGGCGCGAGTGGCCGGCGTGCTGCGCCGGCCTTCGCACCACCTAGCGGCAATGCCATGCCGATGGTCAGCGCGCCGGTCCCGGTCAGGAATGCGCGGCGGTTGGCAATCGCGTTCATGCCCGCACCCCCTTCACGCCCGCCGCATCCTTGATCGCCTGTCTTATGCGGACATAGGTCGCGCAGCGGCAGATATTGCCGGCCATCGCATTATCGATGTCGCTATCGCTCGGCTTGGGCTTGGCGGTCAGCAGTCCGATCGCGGACATCACCTGCCCCGACTGGCAAAAGCCGCATTGCGGCACGTCGATCTGGACCCAGGCGGCCTTGACCGCCTCGGCGACCTTGCCGCTCGCGCCCTCGATCGTGGTCACGCTTTTGCCCGCAATGGTGCCGACCGGGGTCACGCAGGAGCGCCGGTTCTTCCCCTCCAGATGCACGGTGCAGGCCCCGCATTGCGCGACGCCACAGCCATATTTGGTACCGGTCAGCCCCAGATGATCGCGCAACACCCACAGCAACGGGGTTTCGGGATCGCCGTCGAATGTCGCGGGCTTGCCGTTGAGCTGGAAGTTGGTGGCCAAGATCATGCCCTCCTGTCAGGCACCGATGCTAGGCCACCATTTTCATTCCGCGAAGTGAAAAGATTGCAGGCGTAACGAGTTACCGCGCGACGAAACGGATTGCCGCACCGCCACCCGGCCCCATCGGCAATTCCATCGTCTGCCCGGCGCGAACCGCCTTGCTCTCGATCGTGATCGAATGGCGCTTGGTAGTGCGATAGTCCGCGCCCGGCCCGTCACGATAGATTTGCGCGGTGTAACGCTTGCCCGGATCGAGGAAGTCGAGCTTCACGGTCACGCTGCGCGCCTTCTCGTCGCCCACCGCGCCCAGATACCAGTTCTCCGATGCCCGGTCCTTGCGCGCAAAGACGACATGGTCGCCGATCTCGGCGGACAGGACGCGGGTGTCGGACCAGTCGGCGGGTACGTCCTTGATGAACTGCATCGGACCCGGATATTTGGCGTAATTCTCCGGCAAGTCCGCCGCCATCTGCACCGGCGAATAATAGACGACATACAGCGCCAGCTGCTTGGCGAGGGTCGACAGAATCGGCGTTCCGCCCTTGCCCTCCAGGCTCAGCATGCCGGGGGTGAAGTCCATCGGCCCGGCCAGCAGCCGGGTGAACACCATGATCGCCTCATGCTCGGGCGGGTTCTTGGGAACGCCCCAGCCATTATATTCCATCCCGCGCGCGCCTTCACGGCTCACCCAATTGGGATAGGTGCGGCGCAGGCCGGTGTCTTTGATCGGCTCATGCGTGTTGACCGCGACCTTATGCTTCGCGGCGGCGAGCACGACCTTCAGATGGTGGTTCGACGAATACTGCCCATCATGCCATTCGCGCAGCGGCTCGCCTTTTGGTCCCACACGCTCCAGCTGTCCGGCATCGGTGACGTAACCGGTCTTGACCACCTCGATCCCGTTCTTCGCGGCATAGGCATAGGCTTTGTCGAGTTGCTTCTCGTAATGCGTGGTCGATCCGCCGGTCTCGTGATGGCCGATCAGATGAACACCCTTTTTCTTCGCATAGGCGGAGAGTTCAGCCATGTTGAAATCCGGTGTCGGCTTGGCAAAATCGAAGTCATTGCCATTGGCGAACCAGTTGCCGTCCCAGCCGACATTCCACCCCTCGACCAGCACGCCGCGAAAACCGTTGGCGGCGGCGAAGTCGATGTAACGCTTGGTGTTGGCGGTGGTCGCACCGTGCTTCGGCCCCGTCGACCAGGTCGATTTGTCGAGGTGCATCTCCCACCAGATGCCGACATATTTGGACGGCTTGAACCAGCTGACGTCGCCCAGCTTGTTGGGCTCGTTCAGGTTGAGCATGATGTGTGAGGCGTACAGTCCCGCCGCATCCTTTGCGACGATCATCGTGCGCCACGGCGTTACGAACGGCGTGCCGCGGATCACCTTTGGCCCCAATGCGCCGGGCTGGAGCACCGCCTTCAGCTTCGTCCCCTCAGTCCGTTGCAGCCACATGCCCGAATAATCGACCAAGGCCGCCTCATGGAACGCGATATGCGTGCCGTCGCCAAGCTTCACCGTCAGCGGCGTATGCGCCAACGGCACGTCGGACAGCTTCGTCGTGTTGTAGATATACTCGTCGCGATTCCATTCCGACCCCGGAATCCACCACGCCGTGCCGTCCTGCGCCAGTGCGAATTCGGTCAGCTCATCGGCGATGTTGGCGGTCTGCAAATTCTTCTGGTCAGGCAGTTCGTAGCGAAAGCCGAACCCGTCATCGAAAATGCGAAACACCACGTCCATCACCCGCGCCATCGCGGTCGATTCCTTCAGCCGCACGCGCAATTGCGTGTGCTTGTCGCGGATCGTTTTCCACTCGCCCCAGGGCTGCTCCCAGCTGGTGTCGCTGGCGGTGACCGTCTGGCTGTCGATTTTGAAACCGCGCTCCAGCTTGGGCGCATCGGTGAGCATGAAGCCCAGCCGTGAGGGATTTATCAACGGCTTGCCGTCGCGCGTCACCGTATAATGCGGGCGACCATCGCCATCGACGCTCAGCGTGACGCGAAGGCGCCCGTCCGGCGACGTCGCAGTCGCACCGCCCGCCTGCTGGCCGGTATTCTGCGCGACATCCTGCGCCAGCGCCGGAACCGCCATCATCGACGTCAACGCTGTCAGCGCCATCAGCATCCGCATATCACTCTCCTGCATTTTTGCCCGGATGTTCAGGCGATCTGTTCGAGCACCAACCCCGACCAGGGTGGCAAAGATCCCGGTGCAGCGCCATTCACCGATGTGAGCAGCCTGAACCGGTCCGGCTGACCCGAATGCCATGTCAGCGGCGTCTTGCCCAGGTTGAACGCACAGATCAACGCCTGCCCGCCTCCGTTACGGGTAAAGACGAGCAGCGCATCGTCCGCTGTCTCGACGTCCATTGCGCCCGACTGCAGTGCCGGGTTGGTGGCGCGCAACGCGATCAGGCCGCGCGTGAGGTTGAGCAGCGAGCCGTTCGCCGCCGTCTGGCGGTCTACCGCGAGTGCGGCGTGATCGGCCCCGGCCGGAAGCCATGGCTCGCCATCGCCAAAGCCCAGATTCGGCGCGTCGGCCTGCCACGGCATCGGCGTGCGCACCCCGTCGCGGCTGAGCGTCAGCGGCCAGTTGGCGATCGCCTCGGGATCTTTCAGCGCCTCGAACGGGATATTGACCTGAGTCAGCCCCAGTTCCTCGCCCTGAAACAGGATGGCATTGCCGCGCAGGCACATCAGCAGCAACATCTTCATCGCGGCGAATACCTGCGCATGTTCCGGCTCGACCCAGCGCGACAAGGCGCGCGGCGCGTCGTGATTCTCGAATGCCCAGCTCGGCCAGCCGGTGCCGGGGGAATCGGGCCACGTCTCGACCGCTTTCCTCACCAGCGCCGGGGTCAGCCGGTCGGCATAGAGAAAGTCGAAGCCATAGGCACTGTTGAGGCGATCGTCGCCGCGCGTGAAGGCGTGCATCTCCGCCTCGGGCGTCGGCCCGCCGACTTCGGCGACGGTGAAGCGCCCGCCATAGCTGTCGGTCAGCGCGCGATGCCGTTCGAGGAACAAGGGGATGTCGGCATGGCTCTGATTATAGACATGCTGCTGGAAATCGAACGGGCGAGTGCGCGGTGCCCCCGTGTCCGGCGCGGGCGGATTGTCGCGCAATTCAGGATCGTGCATCGCAAAGTTGATCGCA
The DNA here is from genome assembly GCF_036663835.1 of Sphingomonas sp. LT1P40. NCBI lineage: Bacteria > Pseudomonadati > Pseudomonadota > Alphaproteobacteria > Sphingomonadales > Sphingomonadaceae > Alteristakelama > Alteristakelama amylovorans. The sequence goes on along the minus strand of NZ_JAXOJT010000002.1, from coordinate 810,834 downwards.
TCGATGCGGAAGCCATCGACGCCGCGATCCAGCCAGAAGCGCGCCGCCGCCAGCGCCGCGTCCTGCACCGCCGGATTATGCATATCGAGATCGGGCTGCTCGCTCAGGAAATTGTGCATGTAATATTGGCCGCGCCGCGCATCCCACGTCCAGGCCGGGCCGCCGAACACCGATTGCCAGTTGTTGGGCGGCGACCCGTCCGTCTTGGCATCGGCCCAGACATACCAGTCGGCGCGGGGGTTATCGCGGCTGACCCGACTTTCCTGAAACCACGGATGCTGGTCGGACGTGTGCGAATAGACCTGGTCGATGATGACCTTCAGCCCCAGCGTATGCGCACGCGCCACCAGTATGTCGAAATCGGCGAGCGTGCCAAAAATCGGATCGACGCCGCAATAATCGGCAATATCATAGCCGAAATCGCGCATCGGCGAGGTGAAGAAAGGCGACAGCCAGATCGCATCCACCCCCAGCGCCGCGACATGATCGAGACGCGCGGTGATACCGGGCAAGTCGCCGATGCCGTCGCCGTTGGAATCGGCAAAGCTGCGCGGATAGATTTGATAGATGACGGCACCGCGCCACCATTCGTTTCCGGCGTCGGCGGCGGTCACGGGCGAAAGCTCGTTCACCGGCCACCTCCGTCAGCGACGCATGCGACATAGCCGAATGCGGGCAAGGTTACCGTGACGCTACCGGGTGCGGCGGCGGTCGGTGAGCAAGTGCCGACCAGTGCGGTGAAGGTTTTCGCACCGACCTCGACCTCGACCTGTCGCGTAATCGGCTTGTCGCTGGTGTTGAACGCCACCAGCACCTCACCGCCAGTTGCCGGATCGAAGCGCGATACCGCGAACAGGCCGGGTTTCTCGTCATAGGCGCGGGTCACCTGCCGCCCGCGCGACAATGCGGCGCTGCCCCGCCGTACCGTCGCCAGTTTGGCGATCTCGGCATAAAGCGGGTGCGCGGTGTCGAAATTGGCCTCGGCAGTGGTCTTGCGCGTACCCAGCAGCCGGTTGTCGTTATAGACCGCGACCTTGCTGGCGAACATGTCCTCACGCGAATCCTGATCGTTGCCGTCGCCGACGAACCCCTGTTCGTCGCCCGAATAGACCGTCGGCACCCCGCGCAATAGCATCAGCATGGCATGGCCCAGCCGGACGCGTGCCAGCAGCTCGGCGTCGCCAGCCTTGGGGAAGCCTTTCCGCACATCGGTCGAGAAACGGCCATGATCGTGGTTGGAGATGAAGGTCGGCAGCCGCAGCGCCGCCTCCGCTCCACCCTCATACAACGCGTCGCGGTCGAACAATGCGGCAAGCGTGTCGGTGCCCTTGCTCCCGGCAACGGTGTGCTGAACCGCAGCGCGAAAGCCGAAATCGAGCACGCTGGGCAATTTGTGGACGCGCGTATGGACGGCCAGATCGCCGGCATCGCCTTCGTTCGCAACTTCGCCGAAGATGTGGAAATTGGGGATGCCCCGCGCTTTTGCCCGTTCGATCATCGCCGTGGAGAAACCCTGCCAGAATTCCGGATTGACGTGGCGGGCAGTATCGATGCGGAAGCCGTCGATCCCGAACTTGTCGATCCACGACCCATAAATATCGACGAACCCCCGCAACACGCGCGGATTCTCGGTCATCAGATCGTCGAGACCGACGAAGTCGCCCATCGTCGAACTTTCGTTTCTGAAGGTCGTGTTGCCGCGATTGTGGTACCAGATCGGATCGTTCAGCCAGGCAGGTACCTTCACGCTCTTTTCCGCCGCCGGAACCCATGGCGTATAGGCGTAATTGGGGTCGGTCAGCTTCTCGAAATTCTCGGCGACCTGCACCTGATCGCCCAGAAAGCCCTCGTTGATCGTCGTGCCCTTGACCCCGCCTTTGCGCTGATACGGATAGTCGGCGCGGCTGCGATACACGCACGCGCTTTCCGGGCATTCGCGGTACTGGATCACGTCGGCGGTATGGTTGGTGATGATGTCGAGATAGACCTTGATCCCGCGCGCATGCGCCGCGTCGACGAACGCTTTCATCTCGTCATTGGTGCCGAAATGCGGATCGACCTGCGTGAAATCGGTAATCCAGTAACCGTGATAGCCCGCCGATTCCTGGCCAGGGCCGCCCTGAACCGCCTTGTTCTTGTAGATCGGGCCGAGCCAGATCGCGGTTGCGCCCAGCGACTGGATATAGTCGAGCCGCTGCACCAGCCCCTTCAGGTCGCCGCCGTGGAAAAAGCCCTTGTGAGAAGGATCGAAGCCGTGGGTCAGCCGGTCTCCCTTCAGACCGCCCTTGTCGTTGGACGGATCGCCATTCTCGAACCGGTCGGGCAGCATGAAATACAGGATTTCCGCCTCGGCTGGCCGTGCGCGCATGGCTTCCTGCTGACCGGCAGCGGGGAGGGCTGCAGCCAGCAGGAACAGGGGGAGGAGATGTTTCATGCGATACTCGACTGGCTGGAAGGGGTGCGGCAGAAGCGCGCGATAGTGTCGGCATGGTCCGGCATGCGCGCGGCATCGCGGGCAAAGGCGGTGGCGACGGTGGTCAGGAACTGGTCGAGTTTGGCGTCGTCGAGCTGGTCGGCAAGCGGGTGCCAGCGTGCCGGCATGATGCCCTGTCCGATCATCACCTGTACCCATCCGGGCACGTCGAACAGTTCGTCATGTTCGCGCACGATCCGCCCGTTCGCGCGGAAGATGGCAATGCGGTTGGCCAGCGGTTCCGGCAGGTCCATATTGCGCAGCGCGTCCCACATCGGCTCGCCCGTCCGTCCGTTCGCGGCATAATGCAGGATGACGAAATCGCGAATGCGGTCGATTTCGAAATCGGCCAGCCGGTTGAAACTGTCGCGGTCGGCATCGACGACGGGGCCGTTCGGCAGGAAATCGAGCAGCCGGTTGATGCCGGTCTGGATCAAATGGATGCTGGTCGACTCCAGCGGTTCGATGAACCCCGACGACAGCCCGATCGCAACAACATTGCGGTTCCAGAATTTGCGGCGTTTGCCAGTGCGGAATTTCAGCAGGCGCGGCTCGGCCAGTGCCTGACCGTCGAGATTGGCGAGCAGGGTCGTCGCCGCCTCGTCCTCGCCGATATGCGCCGAGGAAAAGACATAGCCATTGCCGGTGCGGTGCTGGAGCGGGATGCGCCATTGCCACCCGGCTTCGCGCGCGATCGCGCGAGTATAGGGGACGAGCGGCGCGGTCGCGGCACTCGGCACCGCCAGCGCGCGGTCGCACGGCAGCCAGTGGCTCCAGTCCTCGTAACCGGTGCCCAGCGCTTCCTCGATCAGCAACCCGCGAAAGCCCGAGCAATCGACGAACAGATCTCCCGCGACGCGCGTCCCGTCCGCCAGCACCACCGCCGCGATATCGCCGCTCTCATCATCGCGCTCGATCCGCTCGATCCGCCCCTCGACCCGCACCACCCCGCGCGCTTCGGCGAAGCGGCGCAGATAGGCGGCGTAGAGTCCGGCGTCGAAGTGAAAGGCATAGGGCATTGGCGGCAACGCGCTGTCGGCGGCGCGCTGGACATGCGCAAAGCGGTTCTCGCGTGCCACGATCGCGTTGAGCACATAGTCCGCCAGCGGTCCGGCACGCCCCGCCGCGCGCGCCCGCAGCCAGTAATGATGAAAGGACAACAGCCCCAGCCCGCGCCCGACCATCCCGAAGGCGTGCATATAGCGATCGCCCGGCGCACCCCAGCCCTCGAACTGGATGCCAAGCTTGTACGTGCCGCCGGTCTCCCGCAGAAACTCCGCCTCGTCGAGGCCCAGCGCCTGGTTGAACAGGCGGATTGCGGGGATCGTCGCTTCGCCCACCCCGACCGTGCCGATATCATCGGATTCGACCAGGGTGATCCGCCAGCCCGGCACGCAGAAACGCGCGAGTGCGGCGGCGGTCATCCAGCCGGCGGTGCCGCCGCCGACAATGACGATGCTGCGCAACATGGTATCGGTCATTGAACCGCCTTTTCCCCGGTGACCCTGCACGAGGGCAGGTCACCGGGGTATCGGGAGGGGATCAGAACTTGAAGGTGAAACCGGCCTGGAAGCGCCGACCGAACCGCTGATGGTTCATCACCTCAAGCGGGCGGCCCGGGTTGATCGCGACGAACGGCTCGTCGGTCAGGTTCGATCCCTGGAAGAACACCGAAAGCCCTTCAAGCGCGCTACCCGGCTGGAAATCATAGCCGATTTGCGCATCGACGATCGTCTCGCTTAGCGCGCGGCGGCGCTGACGAACCGCGCCAAGGCCAGAGAATTCGCCCAGGAAGCTGGAGCGATACCGCACGCTGCCGCGCAGGTTGAAGCCCCATTTCTCGAAATAGGCGGTGCCATTGGCGACCCATTTCGAATAGCCGGGAATATCCTCGACAGGCGCTCCGGGGGTCGGCGCGATCTCGGACTTGGTATAGGAAACGCCGCCGGTCACGCCGAAGCCGGATAGTGCCGAGGTAAAAGTGTCGAACGGGATCGTGCCAGCCAGTTCCGCGCCATAGATTTTCCCGCCCTCGCCGTTGAACGGCTGCGAGATGCGGCCTTGCGTGCTGACCGGCGGAGTCGGCTGGATTACCGGATAGCTCGAATAATCGAACGGGCGTTCGGCGGTGTAGATGTAGTTGTGCAGCGTCTTGTGGAACAGCTGCAGTGCGACATAGCCGCGGCTGCCCCAGTATTTCTCGAACGTCAGGTCGAACGCGGTGGCGCGATATGGGCGCAGCGACGGGTTGCCGCCGCTGCCGGTGACGATCCCCTCGGCCAGATTGGCACCGTAGGAGATATTGACCCGCATATCGTCGAGCCGCGCGCGCTGAATCTCGCGCGCCGCGCCAAAGCGGATCACGAAATCGCCGTCCATGCGCAACGACAGGCTAAGGCTGGGCAGCACGTCCCAATAATCGTCGCCCAGCGTGCGCAGCTGCGGCCCGGTCGGCGTCTGGATATAGCCGGTCGAATTCTGGTTGGTGCTCTGCGCCAGCACCCCGACATTGCCGGTCAGCTTCGCACCGCCGAAATCCGCGGCGAGATTGGCCATGACATAGGCGCTGAGCACCTCTTCCTCGACGCTGAAGCTCTTGAACAGCACGTCCTGTGCGGTGTTGGGGACGAGCGTGTAAACGCCGCCCTCAAGCAGATCGAGCGGGTTGTAGCTGAGCATCGGTCCAAGCCCGAGATAGCCGAGGTTGGTCGGCTCCAGCCGGTATTGCGTCGGCACCTGTGCCTGCAATGCGCCGCCCGCGAGCTGAAGGAAATATTCGTCCGGCACCAGCGACTTTTCGCGGTCGACATAATTGGCGCCCAGCTTGACGCTGGAGATGAACCCGCCGTCGAACTCGCGCTCGACTTCGGCGAGGTAGCTGAACAGCTCATCCTCGACGATACGGTCGTTATAATAGCCGTGCTGACGCCCGCCCGGCGCGCCGCCGCCCCAGCCGAGCGGATCGGTCAGGACGATCAGCGTCGGATCGCTGTAATTGAGGTTGTGCGAAGTGAAGGTCGTCCCCTGCGGCGTGGTGCGGAAGGTCAGCGTGTCGACCGCGCCGACTCCGCCGCCCGGGCCGGTACCGGCGTTGGATTCGAGGATCAGCTCACGCCGGTCGGTGCGCGACCAGCCAAAGTCGAAATTGACGTTCCAGCCGTCCGCGCCATTGCGAGCGAAGTTCGCGCCGCCCGAATAGAGATCGGCCTGACGCACGTAATTGTGATTGTTCACCACCCCTTCGACGTTGGAGAAGGTGCCGGCGGTGATGACACCGTCCTTCACCTCGCGGCCGGTCGGCGACAACACCGCGCCGCTCCATGCCAGCGGCAGCTCAATGCCGCGCTTGATCTGGGTATCGTCGAAATTGGAATAGAAGCCATCGAGCGTCAGCATCCAGTCATTGCCCGCATCGAACTGCACCGTGCCGGACACGCCAAGCCGCTTGAGCTGTGATGTCGTCACGAACGGCTTCACACCGCCAACGACGTTGCTGCCGCTGGCATCGGTGGCGTAACCCCACGCCTCGAATTCTTCGATCTGATACGGTTCGTCGACATAGGCGGCGGCGAGCGCGATGCCGAGCCGGTCGTCCATGAACTTGCCGACATAGGTCGCGTTGAGGCGATAGCCCCATTCCTTCGACCCGCTGTTGAGCTTGCCCATGTCGGTGTAAATGCCCCGCGCGCCGACCGCGAAGACTTCGCTCTTATATTCGAGCGGGCGGATCGTGCGGATATCGACGGTGCCGACCAGACCCTGTGAGGTCAGCGACGCATTGGGCGTTTTGTAGACGTTGACCGCGCTGACGATTTCGGACGGATACTGGTCGAATTCGATGCCGCGATTGTCGTTGGTCGAGGTTTGCGGGCGCCCGTTGAGCAGAGTCGAGGAGAAATCGGGGCCGAAGCCGCGGATCGAGATGAACGAGCTGCGACCCGAGATACGCTGCGACGTCAGGCCGGGCAGGCGCGCGATCGATTCGGCGATCGAGGCGTCGGGCAGTTTGCCGATATCCTCCGCCGAGACCGACTCAACGATCTGTTCAGATGTCTTCTTGGTGTTGACCGCGCTTTCGAGCGCGGCGGCGAAACCGGTGACGACGACTTCGTCGCCCGCCTCCTCTTCCGCCGGAGCCGCATCCTGCGCGTAGGCGGGTGCCGCGATGGCGGTGACGAACAAGGCGGCGGCAATGGCACGCCCGCTGGTTCCGAACGAAAGTCGCGCGGCCGGACGGCCGCCAATGATGTGACGCATGAAAATCCTCCCCTATGCCGGCCTTGCTGGCCAGCTCGCGCCGGACTTGAGCACGTTGATGCCCTTATTCGCGTTTGGGAGCCGGTCCGCCAGCGAACGGCATACGTATTCAGCGCGTTGGCAGTGCCGCGTGTCCACCACGCAACATTGACGTGCGCGGGCAAAGAGAGTGAACATCGCTGCGTCCAGCGGGGAAAACACCCGCAGACGATAGGGGACTGGTGCCAGGGCCATGCAACGCAAGCCGACTTCGTTCGACATCGCCCATCTCGCGGGCGTATCGCAGCCCACGGTCTCGCGCGCACTACGCGGCGGCGCGGGGGTGAACGAGGCGACGCGCATGCGGATCGAGGCGATCGCGCAGAAACTGAACTACCGCGTCGACAAGGCCGCATCGAGCTTGCGCAGCCGCCATGCCGAGACGCTGGCGGTGCTGATATTCCAGGACGAGACCGCCGACGACAGCGCGATCAACCCGTTTTTTCTGTCGATGCTGGGATCGATCATGCGCGGGTGCGCCGACAATGGACAGGATATGCTGGTGTCGTTCCAGCAGCTCGCCAGCGACTGGCATCAGGATTTTGAGGATTCGCACCGCGCCGACGGGCTGATCCTGCTCGGCTATGGCGATTATGAGCTTTACCGTGCCAAGCTGAGCGAGCTGATCGCACAGGGGACGCATTTCGTGCGCTGGGGATCGGTGCAGTCGGGCGGCATCGGGCTGACCGTCGGCTGCGACAATCATGGCGGCGGGCGCGAGGCCACCCGGCATCTGCTTGACCTCGGGCGGCGCAACATCGCGTTTCTGGGCACCGCGTCGAGCCATTATCCCGAATTCCACGACCGCTATCGCGGCCATGTCGCCGCGCTGAAGGAAGGCGGCGTAATCCCGCGCCCGCGCCTGCAGTTCGACGCGATCACCGCCGAGGAAGCCGGGGCGGCGGCTGCCGAGGCGCTGATTGCCAGTGGCGAGACGTTCGATGCGGTGCTGGCCGCCAGCGACCTCATCGCGATCGGCGCGATGCGCACGCTTGCCGCACACGGACTGCGCGTTCCGGACGATATCGCGGTGGTCGGATTCGACGACATCGCCTCCGCCAGCTTCACCAGCCCGCCGCTGACCACGGTAATGCAGGACACCCGCGCCGCCGGCCGCATGCTGGTCGAAACATTGCTCGGCCGCATCCGCGAAGCGCGGGTCAACGACGTGCTGCTGCCCGCCAAACTCGTCGTCCGCAAATCGTGCGGCGCAGTCGCCTGAACCCTCAAGGACCAATGATGGAAAAACCGCGTCAGGGCTTTTGGGGCCTGTTCAACCTGTCGTTCGGGTTCTTCGGCATCCAGATCGGTTTTGCGTTGCAGAATGCGAATATGAGCCGGATCTTCCAGTCGCTGGGGACCGAGATCGACAATCTGCCCGCGCTTTGGGTCGCGGCACCGCTGACCGGGCTGTTGGTACAGCCGATCGTCGGGCATATGAGCGACCGCACCTGGCTCGGGCGGCTGGGGCGGCGGCGGCCCTATTTCCTTGCCGGTGCGGTGCTGGCGGCGCTGGCGCTGTTCGCCATGCCGATGGCCGAAGTGCTGCTGTTCGCCGCGGTGATGCTGTGGGTGCTCGACGCCTCGCTCAACATCTCGATGGAGCCGTTCCGCGCATTTGTCGGCGACATGCTGCGCAAGGACCAGCACAGCGCGGGCTATGCGGTGCAGACCGCATTCATCGGCGCGGGCGCGGTGGTGGGATCGATCTTTCCCTGGGCGCTGGAGCAATGGGGCGTGTCCAACGTCGCGCCCGCCGGGGGCATTCCCGATACCGTGCGCTATGCCTTCTGGTTCGGCGGGGCGGCGCTGTTTGTCGCGGTGCTGTGGACCGTGCTGACGACGCGCGAATACAGCCCGGAACAAATGGCGGCTTTCGACGGCGCGCGTACCGAGGCGGCGGACGCGGCGGTGCGGCTGCTGGCGACGCGCGGCAACACGGCGGGGCTGGCATGGCTGGCGGCGGGGCTCGCAGTGATCGTCGCGGTCGGACAGTTCGCGCTGGAGAAGGAGGTGTACCTGCTGGGCGCGTTGCTCGCTGGTTATGGTATCGTAAGCCTGATCGCGATTCAGCTTGCGCGGCGCGGCACCGTCAGCATGGTCAGCCATATCGTCGGCGATTTCGCAGGGATGCCGCCGCTGATGAAGCGGCTGGCGCTGGTGCAGTTTTTCAGCTGGTCGGCGCTGTTCATCATGTGGATCAATACCACCCCGGTGGTGGCGCAGGTGTTCTACGGCGCGGCGGATGCGGCGGATGCGCGCTATCAGGAGGGCGCGAACTGGGTCGGCGTGCTGTTCACCGTCTATAACGGCGTCGCGGCGGTGGCGGCGCTGACGCTGCTGCCGCTGCTGGCGAAGCGGTTTGGCAAGGCGCGGACGCATGTAATCGGGTTGCTGTGCGGCGTCGCGGGGTTCGCCAGCTTCTTCGTCATCCGCGACCCGCAATGGCTGATCGTCAGCGAGATCGGCATCGGCATCGCCTGGGCGTCGATCCTGGCGATGCCCTATGCGATCCTCGCCTCCAGCCTGCCACAGGCGAAGCTGGGCATTTTCATGGGGTTGTTCAACGTGTTCGTCGTGGTGCCGCAATTGCTGGTGGCGACGGTGATGGGCTCGATCATGAAGGCATTCTTCCCCGATCAGCCGATCTGGACGATGGCGTTCGCAGCGGCGACACTGGCGGTGGCCGCGGTGGCGATGTTGCGGGTGAGGGAGGCATGAGCAAGCACACGGTCTTGGGCGTTATCGCGAAAATGGCATTGCTGCCGTGCTTCCTGCTGGCCGCGACGCCTGTAGACAAGCCGCGCACCTATCTCGTCTCAATCGTCGATGTGCCGCTCGCGCCGGGCGAGAGCATCCAAAGCTTCTCGATCTCAACTTGGGGCGTGGAATTCAGAAAGGTTTGCAGCATCCCTGGTGGTTGGCGCATCACTGCAGGCAGCAGCGCGACGCCGGACGGCAATCTGGATGGCACCGGCAGCCACGGTGCCACTTGGTTCAGCCGGTCCAGCCCCACCGAGCTACGCGATTTCGTACTCGTGACGCTATATGGTCCGATTCAACACGCGGATATTGCGAACGGCCCCGACGCGACCTTCAAGGGTAACGCCATGATCTCGACCCGGGACGATGAGCGAAAGGCGACGCTAACTTCCCGCAATATCCGGCTTGTCCCAGCGCGCGGGTGCCGCTGACCTGGTTCAAAGCGCCGCGAAATCGATCGCCGCGTGGCGGTCGAGCGTCTTCGAAGCGTCCGCCATCGGGTATTTCAGGCCGGTCGCACAGTTGAAAAGGAGCGCGCTGTCATCCGGGGAGATCAGCCCTTCGGCCAGCGCCTTGCGCCATGCCGCCAGCGTCGCGCCGCCCTCCGGGCATAGCAGCAGCCCGTCGATCCGCGCGGCATCGTCCACCGCCTGAAGGATCGCGGCGTCGCTGACCGCCATCGCAAAGCCGTTGCTCGCGCGCACCGCATCGAGGATCAGGAAATCGCCGACCGCTTGCGGCACGCGGATGCCCATTGCGATCGTATCGGCATGTTCCCAGCGCGTTGCGTGGCGCTCGCCCGCTTCCCATGCGCGCACCATCGGTGCGCAGCCCTCGGCCTGTACCGCGACCATGCGCGGACGCTTGGGACCGATCCAGCCGAGCGCCTCCATCTCATCGAACGCTTTCCACATGCCGATCAGCCCGGTGCCACCGCCTGTGGGGTAGAAGATCACGTCGGGGAGCTGCCAGTCGAGCTGTTCGGCCAGTTCCAGTCCCATCGTCTTCTTGCCCTCGATCCGGTACGGCTCCTTCAGGGTCGACAAGTCGAACCAGCCATTGGCGTCCTTCCCCGCCGCGACCAGCTTCCCGCAATCGTCGATCAGCCCGTTGACGCGATAGACGCGCGCGCCCTGCGCCGCGATCTCGCGCACATTGATCTCCGGCGTGTCGTCGGGACAGAAGATCACCGCCTCAATCCCCGCCTGCGCGGCATAGGCGGCCGCCGCCGCGCCGGCATTGCCGTTGGTCGGCATGGCGATGGTGGCGATGCCCAGTTCCTTCGCCATCGCTATCGCCATGACCAACCCGCGCGCCTTGAACGATCCGGTCGGCAGGCGACCCTCGTCCTTGACCGACAGGTTCGTCGAGCCGTGGGCTCGCGCAATCTTGTCCAGCGGCACGATCGGCGTGGCGATTTCGCCCAGACTGACGATGTTCTCGGTGCGCCGGACGGGCAAGAGTTCGCGGTAACGCCACAGGTCGGCGGGGCGATCAGCGAGCATCGTTTGTGTCAGCGCCGTCCGCACCCCGTCGAGATCGTAGCGCACGAGCAGCGGACGGCCCACGCGCGACAGTCCGTGGATCGTGTCCGCGTCGTAACGCTCCCCGGTCATCGCGCATTCGAGATGGGTGACAAAGGTCGGGCGGTCGGTGGTCAGATTGAGATTATGGCGCATGACCACCGCATAGGGTCGCGCATGCGCGCCGTCGAGCAGCGGCTATTCCACACGCTCGGCCCGCCAGCCTCGTCCGGCCTCCGCGACGATCGTTCGGTCACCAACGATCCCGCGATACGCCACACCGCCAGCCGTGAATTCCAGCGACGCCCCGTCAAGCCGCGCGCTTGTAAGCGCCACGCCGTCGAGCATCCCGGTCACGCGGCTATAGCGTTGCTCGACCGTCAGGCGTCCGCGCGAACCATCGTCGCGGATCAGTACCCAGTCACCCCCGGCGATTGCGGGAATGATCCACAGATAGACCTGCCGATCGGCCACCTCCCGATGCACGGCTGGCGGCCAGTCGCCCATGTCGAACGCATGGCTGACCACGCGCGCGCCTGGCTTCATTTCCGCGAGCAATTTGGGTTTGAGGCGCTCGTTGAGCTCGGGGAGGAGGTAGAGCGTCACCACATCCGCTTCGCGGAGTGAGACGGTAAACAGATCGTCGCGGACGAAGCGGGGGTTGCCCTCCAGCCCTTCCAGCCGCGCGAGCGCCCGCGCGCGTGCGACCAGATCGCCGTCGATCTCGACACCCAGCGCGACGGCACCGCGCCGGGCAGCGGCGATCGGGATGCGACCGTCGCCCGAGCCGAGGTCGATCAGCCGATCGCCTGCCTTCAGTGCGGCGAGATCGAGCATGCCCGCGACGACCGCGGGCGGCGTGGGGACATATTGCACGTCGGCCTTGCGCTGCGCGCGAGCGGACCCGGCAAATGCTGCGCAGCTTAATGTCCCGAGCAGCAGCGATCGGCGGTTGGTTGAGGCCATCATGCGGCGACCGTGGGCGAGCCGACCGTCCCGGGCAAGCCCCGGTGGTTCCGCCATGCCGGTGCCGCCGACAAATCGCGCCAAAACGCGAAAAAGCCGCCCCCGAAGGGGCGGCTTTTGCGTGACGTGCAGTGACTTCGATGGTTGCGGGGACAGGATTTGAACCTGTGACCTTCAGGTTATGAGCCTGACGAGCTACCGGGCTGCTCCACCCCGCGCCATCGTTTCGACGCCGAAGCGTCGCCAGAAATGCAAAACGCGCCGCGCCGGAAAGCGCGACGCGCGTTTGCGTATCTGACATTGTGAATGGGTTTTTCCAATTTCCACCTACACCGGCTGCAATGCCTGGCGACGACCTACTCTTCCAGTGCTTGAGCAATAGTACCATCGGCGCAGTCAGGTTTCACGGCCGAGTTCGGGATGGGATCGGGTGGGTCACTGACGCTATGGTCACCAAGCAATGAAGCAGGTGTAAGTGGGATTGGGTTTCAAATCGACGCGTGCACCGCTGTGTATAATCTAAAGGCTGGATGGATCATCCACAATGACCAGCAGGCCTAAGCCAGAGCTGTCATTGATGGTGGGACTCATCAAGCGCGAATAGGACAATTAGTACTGGTTAGCTCCATGCGTTACCGCACTTCCACATCCAGTCTATCAAGGTCGTGGTCTCCGACCGTCCTAAGAAATCTTATCTTGAGGGAGGCTTCCCGCTTAGATGCTTTCAGCGGTTATCCCGTCCATACATAGCTACCCTGCTGCGCTCCTGGCGGAACGACAGGTACACCAGAGGTATGTTCAACCCGGTCCTCTCGTACTAGGGTCAACTCCTCTCAAATTTCGACGCCCACGGCAGATAGGGACCAAACTGTCTCGCGACGTTCTGAACCCAGCTCACGTACCACTTTAATTGGCGAACAGCCAAACCCTTGGGACCTGCTCCAGCCCCAGGATGTGATGAGCCGACATCGAGGTGCCAAACGATTCCGTCGATATGAGCTCTTGGGAATCATCAGCCTGTTATCCCCGGCGTACCTTTTATCCGTTGAGCGATGGCCCTTCCACGAGGGACCACCGGATCACTATGACCGACTTTCGTCTCTGCTCGACTCGTCAGTCTCGCAGTCAGGCTGGCTTATGCCATTGCACTCTAACGGTCGGTTTCCAACCGACCTGAGCCAACCTTCGCACGCCTCCGTTACTCTTTAGGAGGCGACCGCCCCAGTCAAACTACCCGCCACAGAGGGTCCCTGTTCCGGATAACGGAACGAGGTTAGACATCAGAAAACAACAGGGTGGTATTTCACCGTAGG